>DITJ01000004.1 GCA_002422795.1 Alphaproteobacteria bacterium UBA6187
ATCGTTCCCCTGGCGTGTTTTTTGACCATGATAAGGGCAAAACTCACAGTTCAGGAAAATTCTTGTACTCTGCACGTATTATACCTTACCGTGGATCGTGGCTTGATTTCGAATTCGATGCCAAAGATTTAGTATACTTCCGTATTGACCGCCGCCGTAAAATCCTGGTAGGAAGCTTGCTTTATGCCCTTGGCATGAGCAAAAAAGAATCTTTGGAAACTT
This sequence comes from Alphaproteobacteria bacterium UBA6187, assembly GCA_002422795.1. Classification (GTDB taxonomy): domain Bacteria; phylum Pseudomonadota; class Alphaproteobacteria; order Rickettsiales; family UBA6187; genus UBA6187. The sequence continues at coordinate 223 of DITJ01000004.1, forward strand.
TTTATTCAAAAGATACTTTCAGAAAAAACAAAAAAGGCTGGGCAATTCCATTTAATCCTGAAAAATTCAGGGGCTCTAAGTTAGAGAAGGATCTTTTAGACAACACTGGTAAGGTTATTGCCGAAACCGGCACTAAAATGACCCCGCGACTACTTAAAAAACTCGTTACAGATGGCCTTAAAGAGCAGCTTATAGACTCAGAGGAATTAATAGGATTATTTATTGCTGATGATATAGTTGACGAATCGACAGGTGAAATTTACTTAAGTGCCGGTGATGAGATAACTAAAGAGCATATTAAGGCCCTTGAAAAGAACAACCAGAATGAAATTTCTGTATTATCAATTGATAATATTACCGTTGGACCATACATAAGAAATAGTATTATTGCTGATAAAAATGGTTCTTTTGAAGACGCGCTTATTGATATTTACCGTGTAATCCGTCCTGGTGAGCCAACAACTGTTGAAGCTGCTGACGAATTATTTAAAAGCCTATTCTTCCGTCCTGAGCGTTATGATCTTTCTGACGTTGGAAGGGTGAAAATGAACGCTCGTCTTGATCTTAATTTTGATGAAGATGTTGTTGTTCTTACTAAAGAAGATATTATAAATACTATTAAGTTGCTTGTAGGCTTGAAAGACGGCCGCGGCGAGATTGACGATATTGACCATCTTGGTAACCGTCGTGTTCGTTCTGTTGGCGAGTTGATGGAAAACCAGTTCAGGATTGGATTGGTGCGCATGGAGCGTGCAATTATCGAGCGCATGACTGCGGTTGATATTGATACTGTTATGCCACATGATTTGGTTAATTCTAAATTGCTTGTTGCTGTACTTCGTGAATTCTTCGGTTCATCGCAGCTTTCACAATTTATGGACCAAACTAACCCTCTTGCAGAAATTACGCATAAGCGTAGGATTTCTGCCCTTGGGCCTGGTGGTCTTACACGTGAGCGCGCTGGCTTTGAAGTGCGTGACGTACATACAACCCATTATGGTCGTATCTGCCCGATTGAAACGCCGGAAGGTCCGAATATCGGTCTTATTAACAGCTTGGCGACTTATGCAAACATTAATAAATATGGTTTCATTGAAAGCCCATATAGAAAAGTGGAAGACGGTCTGATTACAACTAAAGTAGTTTATCTTTCTGCAATTGAGGAAGGAAAATATACTATTGCGCAGTCCAATGCTGGAGTAACAAAAGAAGATAGATTTGTTGATGATTTAATCAGCTGCCGTAAAGGTGGTGACTTCATCATGGCGCGTCCTGCCGATATTGATTATATGGACGTAACGCCGATGCAGCTTGTTTCTGTTGCGGCATCACTGATTCCATTCTTGGAAAACGATGACGCAAACCGCGCGCTTATGGGTTCGAACATGCAACGTCAGGCGGTGCCTCTGCTTCGCTCTGATGCTCCGTTTGTTGGAACTGGTATGGAAGGCGTGGTTGCGCGTGACTCAGGTGTTGCACCTATTGCAAGGCGCGGCGGTGTTGTTGACCAGGTTGATGCAAACCGTATCGTTATACGCGTTACCGATGATGCTGATGAATCTACTTCCCCGGGCGTTGATATCTATAACTTGCTAAAATACCAGCGTACCAACCAGAATACCTGCATAAACCAGAAGCCTATTGTAAAGGTTGGTGATGTGGTGGCAAAAGGTGATATTATTGCTGATGGTCCTAGCACGCATTTAGGTGAGCTGGCCCTTGGTTATAACGCGCTTGTGGCATTCATGCCTTGGAACGGTTATAACTTCGAGGACTCAATCCTTATTTCTGAGCGCATTGTAAAGGATGATGTATTCACTTCTGTGCATATTGAGCAGTTTGAAGTTGTTGCCCGTGATACAAGAATCGGACCTGAAGAAATCACCCGCGATATACCGAATGTTGGTGAAGAAAACTTAAAGCACCTGGATGAAGTTGGTATCGTGCATGTTGGCGCGGAAGTAAAAGCCGGTGACATTTTAGTTGGTAAAGTTACTCCGAAAAGTGAATCGCCAATGACGCCGGAAGAAAAACTCTTGCGTGCGATATTCGGTGAAAAAGCTGCGGATGTTCGTGATTCATCACTTCGTGTTCCACCGGGAGTAGGCGGTACTATTGTTGAGGTGCGTGTATTCTCAAGGCGCGGCATTGAAAAAGACGAACGTGCTATTGCTATTGAACAGCAGGAAGTTGAAGCCCTTGCGAAAGATAGGGATGACGAACTTGCTATCGTTGAGGGGCATATTTATGGTCGCTTACGTGAAGTATTAGAAGGCAGTGATGCAACTTCTGGCCCTTCCGGCTTTAAAGCAGGTAAATTAACAAGTGAAGTGTTGGAAAAATATACCAACAGGCAGCTATGGCAGTTTGCTGTAAAAGATACTAAAGCAATGGATGAAATTGAGCTTCTTAAAAGGCAGCTTGATGAAGTTACTAAAGAAGCTCAGGCGCGCTTTGAAAATAAAGTTGAAAAACTACAAAGCGGTGATGATCTGCCACAAGGCGCACTAAAGGTTGTTAAAGTATTTATAGCTGTGAAGCGTAAATTACAGCCTGGCGACAAAATGGCAGGACGTCACGGTAACAAAGGGGTTATTTCAAGGATTCTACCGATTGAGGATATGCCTTATCTGGAAGATGGCACGCATGTAGATGTGGTGCTTAACCCGCTTGGTGTACCTTCGCGTATGAACGTGGGACAGATTCTAGAAACCCATCTTGGTTGGGCGTCAGCTGGTCTTGGTAAGCAAATCGGGCAGATGCTTGATAATTATGAAGGTACCGGGAAGGCTGAGGCTGTTAAGAAAAAGCTCATAGAATCTTATAAAGATGATTCCATTTCGAATGAAATCAATAAGATGAATGATGCTGAGGTGATAGAGCTTGCCGGTAACTTACGCCGTGGTGTACCTTTTGCAACGCCTGTATTTGATGGTGCAAAAGAGCTTGATATAGTGGAAGCTTTAACAAGCGCTGGTCTTGATAGTTCTGGTCAAGTAACATTGACTGATGGACGTACCGGTGAGCAGTTCGACCGTAAAGTTACAGTTGGTTATATTTATATGCTGAAACTGCATCACTTGGTTGATGATAAGATTCACGCAAGGTCAATCGGGCCATACTCACTTGTAACGCAGCAGCCACTTGGCGGTAAGTCGCACTTTGGTGGACAGCGTTTCGGGGAGATGGAATGCTGGGCATTGCAGGCATATGGTGCTTCTTATAGCTTACAGGAAATACTCACTGTTAAGTCGGATGACGTTGCTGGTCGTATCAAGATGTATGAATCTATGGTGCGCGGTGATAGTAATTTCGAATCTGGCATACCTGAATCATTCCACGTAATGATTAAAGAGCTTCGTTCATTGTGCTTGAATGTTGCACTTGAACAGAGTGACGAGCTGGAAGCTACACAGCAGGATGCTGCTTAATTGAAGATCGAAGAAGGAAGATTGAAGATTGTATTTTAAATCTTCAATCTTCCTTCTAAAATCTTCAATTTCAAAAATACATGATACCTTTTAAAGGAGATCCTACATGAGAGAACTTGCTAATTTCTTTGGACAAGTTGGAACGGCAAACGCTTTTAATCAAATTAAGATTATGATAGCGAGTCCGGAAAAAATCCGGTCTTGGTCTTTTGGTGAAGTGAAAAAGCCAGAAACCATCAACTACCGTACTTTCAAGCCAGAGCGTGATGGTTTGTTCTGTGCAAAAATCTTTGGCCCTATTAAAGATTACGAATGCTTGTGCGGTAAATATAAACGCTTGAAACATCGCGGCGTAATCTGCGAAAAATGTGGCGTAGAAGTAACATTGTCAAAAGTACGTCGTGAGCGTATGGGTCATATTGACCTGGCTTCACCTGTTGCGCACATCTGGTTCCTGAAATCATTACCAAGCCGTTTGGGTATGGTATTGGATATCGCTTTGCGTGACATCGAGCGCGTGCTNNCGCCGTGAGCGCATGGGCCATATTGAACTTGCAGCACCGGTTGCGCATATCTGGTTCCTAAAATCACTTCCGTCACGTATCTCTACCATGCTGGACATGGCTTTAAAAGATGTAGAAAAAGTTCTATATTTTGAAGCGTTCGTTGTAACTGACCCTGGCATGACCCCTTATACTAAAGGGCAGATTTTATCTGAAGATGCATTCCATAAAGCGCAGGATGAATATGGCGCTGATACATTCAGTGTGCAAATCGGTGCGGAAGCAATTAAAGAAATGCTTGGCAACCTTGATTTGCCTGTTGAAAAGGCTACTCTTCGTTCTGAACTTTCTACAGTTAAATCTGAAGTAAAGCGTAAGAAAATCGTAAAGCGCTTGAAAATGATCGAGATGTTCCTTGAATCAGGAAACAAGCCAGAGTGGCTGATTATGGATGTTATTCCAGTAATCCCACCTGAAATTCGTCCACTAGTAATGTTAGATGGTGGTCGTTTTGCAACCTCCGACCTTAACGAATTATACCGCCGCGTTATTAACCGTAATAACCGCCTTAAAAGACTTCTTGAACTGAAGGCTCCAGACATCATTATCCGTAATGAAAAAAGGATGCTACAAGAAGCGGTTGACGCATTGTTTGATAATGGCCGCCGTGGCCGTGTAGTAAAGAATGCTAATAAGCGTCCGTTCAAATCACTTTCTGATATGTTGAAAGGTAAACAAGGCCGTTTCCGTCAGAACTTACTTGGTAAACGTGTCGATTATTCTGGCCGTTCGGTAATTGTTGTTGGTCCTGAACTTAAACTACACCAGTGTGGTTTGCCAAAGAAAATGGCGCTTGAGTTGTTCAAGCCATTCATTTATTCAAAATTAGAGCTTTATGGTCATTCAAATACCTTGAAGCAAGCTAAGAAAATGGTTGAGTTGGAAAGGCCGGAAGTGTGGGATATACTTGATGAAGTTATCCGCGAGCACCCGGTTCTGCTAAACCGTGCTCCAACCCTGCACAGGCTTGGTATTCAGGCGTTTGAGCCGTTACTTATCGAAGGTAAGGCAATCCAGTTGCATCCGCTTGTTTGCGCAGCATTCAATGCTGACTTTGATGGTGACCAGATGGCCGTTCACGTTCCGCTTTCTATCGAAGCGCAGCTTGAAGCACGCGTGCTTATGATGTCTTCAAACAACATTCTTAGCCCATCAAACGGTAAACCGATTATCGTACCATCACAGGATATAATTCTTGGCCTGTATTATTTGACAATCCTGCGTGATGCGCAGCCAAATGAAAATATGGCGTTTGCTTCACTTGCTGAAATACACCATGCACTTGATAATAAAATTGTAAACCTGCACACAAAAATCAGGTTTAAGGTTACTACAAAAGATACTGATGGCAACCATGTGCGCAGGCTTCTGGTTACGACTCCAGGACGCGCAATTTTGTTTGAACATTTGCCAGTGCATAAAAACATAACTTTCGAGCATGCTAATAAAATCATGACTAAGAAAGAAGTATCAAGCCTGATTGATACTGTTTACAGGCATTGTGGTTCTAAAGCGACTGTAATATTTGCTGACCATATTATGCAATTAGGCTTTGGCCATGCTTGTAAATCTGGTATTTCTTTCGGTAAGGACGATATGTTAGTTCCTGCCAGCAAAGAAAAGCATATTTCCGGTACGATGACAGAAGTTAAGCATTTTGAAGAACAATATGCTGATGGTCTGATAACGCAAGGTGAGCGCTATAATAAAGTGGTGGATAGCTGGGCGCAGTGTACTGACCGTATCGCACACGACATGATGAAGGTAATTTCTGGTGAGTCACCTGATTCCCCGAAAGAAGCCAATGGCCAGAAACGCCTGAATTCAATTTACATGATGGCGCACTCTGGAGCACGTGGTTCTGCTGCGCAGATTAAACAGCTTGCTGGTATGCGTGGATTGATGGCGAAACCAAACGGTGATATTATCGAAACTCCGATTCTATCTAACTTCAAGGAAGGCTTGACGGTGTTAGAGTACTTCAACTCAACCCACGGAGCCCGTAAAGGTTTGGCGGATACTGCACTTAAAACTGCAAACTCTGGATATTTGACACGCCGCTTAGTTGACGTATCGCAAGATTGTATCGTTAACAAAGATGATTGCGGCACTGAAAATGGTATCGTGGCAAGGCCGATTATTGAATCTGGCGAAGTGGCTGTGCCGCTCGCTGAAAGGATTCTTGGCCGTACAGCAGTAAATGATGTGCATCACCCGGTATCTGATGAAATGATTGTTCCATCAGGTACTGTAATTGATGAGGATATGGTTGAGAAAATCGATGCCGCTGGTATTGAGTCAATCAAAATCCGTTCACCACTTACTTGTGAAAACAAAAATGGTATCTGTGCGAAATGCTATGGCCGTGACCTTGCAACCGGTGATCTGGTTTCTGTTGGTGAAGCTGTTGGTGTTGTTGCAGCGCAATCAATCGGTGAGCCAGGAACACAGCTTACAATGCGTACATTCCACATTGGTGGTGCGGCGCAGCGTGGTGTTGAAGTATCGCAAATTGATGCACCATGTGATGGTAAAATCAAGATTGTTAACCGTAACATCGTTGTAGATAGCAAAAGACGTAACGTGGTGATGAGCCGTACCTCTGAAGTGTTAATCGTTGGTGATAAAGGTGTTGAGCGCGCCAGGTATAAGGTTCCTTATGGTGCAAGGCTTAATATCGATGATGCCGATTCGGTTAAAAAAGGTCAAAGGCTTGCTGAGTGGGATCCGTATACTATCCCTATCATTTCTGAGCGTACAGGTTTTGCGGTTTACCGTGACCTTGTTGATGGTGTTTCTATCGAAGAGCAGATGGATGAAGCAACTGGTATAGCAAGTAAGAAAATTACCGACTGGAAACAGAAAACCCGCGGTTCTGAACTTCGTCCACGTATTACACTTCGTGATGAAGCTGGTGAAATTATTAAACTTGCCAACGGTTTGGAAGCCAGGTCTTTCCTTCCTATTGACGCGATACTTAGCGTTGATGATGGACAGGCGGTTCATGCCGGTGACGTGCTTGCACGTATCCCGAAAGAATCTTCTAAAACCCGTGATATTACAGGTGGTCTACCGCGCGTTGCCGAGCTTTTCGAAGCACGTAAGCCTAAGGACCACGCTATCATTTGCGAAATTGATGGTACTATCGAATTTGGTAAAGATTATAAGGCAAAACGCCGTATCGTAATTAATCCTTCTGATGATAGCCTTGAGCCTGTTGAATATCTGATTCAAAAAGGTAAGCATATCACTGTTAATGAAGGTGATATTGTGAAAAGGGGTGATTTAATTATGGACGGTAACCCGGTTCCTCATGACATTTTACGTGTTATGGGTACTGAGGCGTTAGCTGAATATATGATTAATGAAATCCAGGCTGTATACCGTCTGCAGGGTGTAAAAATCGATGATAAACACCCTGAAGTAATCATCCGCCAGATGCTGCAGAAAGTTGAGATTATTGATTCAGGTGAAACAACATTCTTAAGCGGTGAGCAGGTTGATAGGGAAGAGTTTGAAGCTGCGAACATAAAAGCAGATAAAGAAGGTTACAAACCTGCCCGTGCATTACCTGTACTTCAAGGTATTACAAAGGCAAGCTTGCAGACTCACTCATTTATTTCTGCGGCATCGTTCCAGGAAACAACCAGGGTGCTTACTGAAGCTTCCTTTGCCGGTAAGATTGATAGTTTACGCGGCTTGAAAGAAAACGTGATTGTTGGACGCCTGATTCCTGCCGGAACAGGTTTCTATATGAACACAGTTAAGAAAATTGCTAAGAAGCGCGACCTTGAGATTGATGTTGCTAATAATGCAAGAAAAGCAATTGAAGACCAGGCAAGCGAAGAGCGGGCTGCAAGCTAAGAAAGGTTACAGGTATCAGGTTACAGGTTTGATAATAATATTAATAACTTGCGTTATAATATTAGAAAATTATCCTTCACCTGATACCTGATACCTGATACCTGATACCTGATACCTGATACCTGATACCTGATACCTGATATGGTGTTATTGCGGATATGGAAGAAAAAGGATTGCTTCCGAAAGTGAATAATATGAATCAAAAAACAGAAGAACGGTTCTTTATTGAAAAGTCTTTAGAGATTGCGGGTATCGAAGCTCCAATTAAAGAACAAGGCAATCCACCGGCGCCAGATGCCATTATATTATACGAAGGGGCTGAAATAGGGTTAGAGCATACTGAATTATTCAAATCGAGAAACATTCAGAATCTACAAAAATTCGCCAACGATGTCACCCAAGCAGCTTATAAAAATTATAATGGGCCAGCTTTTTCTATTTATCCAACTTTTGAAACAGGCATAACGAAAATACCAACCCACAAGATAGGGGAGGATTTGGCAGCATTCGTAAGCGAAGCTTCTGAAGGGATACATTGGAATCCTAGCCGGAATAATACAAGGCTTCCACAAATTAAAAAAGTTAGGGTTGCCCGCTACCCATGTGAACTAAATCTTAAACAATCAGCTTGGCGGCCTGAAATTGATTTCCCTAAAGAAAATATGCTGGAGGAATTAAAGCGCACTATTAACGAAAAAGAATGTAAACGAAAGAATGATTACAGTACGCAACAATCTAGAAATTGGCTGCTTATTACTATGCAGCAAATGCAAGATTCTCAGTTTTTTCATTGGCAGCCTGGTTGCTTTGATTCGGCCATTGTAACCACGGGATTTGAACGGATTATTTTGTGCGATTTATCTTTTAGCAGGTGGCATGATATTCCACCAAAATAAACACAGCATCTATCGAACTTCTTAAGCGAGCCTATGGCAGCCAGTTTTAGCTAAAACTGGCAAATTCCAGTCCTCTTTGGTTACACCGCAAGATGGCTGAAATCTAGCTTCCGCAGGCTGACGCTGGGTGGGGTTGGAGGATGTAAAATGGTGGGCGATAGAGGACTCGAACCTCCGACCTCTACCATGTCAACACCAGCCATGATAGCGAACCTTTTGTAATATTGTGATATCTTTTTCAGTACTAGTGAATATTTTGCACCTTTATGCATGGTTTTCAGTTAAATCCGATCCCATGGGATCGCCGGGATACAATTCTTTTTAACAAAAAACTTTACAAAAAGCGGCATAAAGCTATTTTATGAAACTCTTGGTTTGGGGCGGTTAGCTCAGTTGGTTAGAGTACTGCCTTGACATGGCAGGGGTCGGAAGTTCGAGTCTTCTACCGCCCACCACTACTTCTTAGTAAAGTTGCCTTATGCGCTTACGTAATAAATTATTAAACCTAAAAAAATAATAGCTATTAATGGTTTCAACCAACTTTTATAAGTAAATGGATTAATAGTAGAAAACGTTACTTTAGCACGTAATTTGATAATTTGATTAAGCAAAGGATATAATATTACGCTAGGCAAAATCTCAATAAATGAGAGTGCGCAAATTGCATGCGTAATAACTAAGAAATTATCTTTCGAGATATGCTGAAAATATTTGAGTTCCCACCATTCCAAATAACTGCCAACGCTACATACAAAAACAATAACGCAGAATAAAACAATAGTTTCTTTGTGAGTACTCCATCCCAATAAGCTTAGTTTCTCCCCCTCTCTTTTACGAATATCAGTAAATTTGTATAGAGTAAGCGAGATTGGTAATTTATAATAACTTTCTTTATGTCCTAGATCATAATGAAAAATTTTATCTAATACCCAAATTAATGGAGATATTATTATGATAAATATTAAATCGCAAAGCTTACGGACAAACTGCTTTATTCGTAGCTCTACTCCTCTTATTGGATCAGCAGTATCGCAATGCTCTTTAAATACAAAATCTAATATAGCCTCTCCGGAATATACAGCGCCTTTCTTATCTACAAAATTATTCCTAACTGGATCATAATAGAAATTATCACGGCATTCCAATTCTACTGGCTTAGGTTTTTTTTGATTGGCTTCTATAGCTTCTTTTGTTGGCGATTCTGGGTCATCACTGTAGTCAAAATGATTAGCCCCCCATAAACTGAAAGTGCTGATTCTAACTGTAATAAGAATTTTTCCATCTTTTTTCTTTTCAGTTTCTCTTAGTACTACCCATAAAACTGCTACTGTATCCGGCTTGCCATTTTGTTTCAGAATAGGTTTATAGGCTATATTGGAAGGGTAATTTCTCTTAACTGAAAAACCAAATTTTGTATCACTTAAAAGAACTTGGTCGTAGTAGCTCTTACTATTAGCAATATCGAAAGCGTTTAAAAATTCCTGATTATTTTGAAACAAAGATATAAGCTCTTAAGGGTTAACTAGCCAGGATACTAACATTATAGCAACAGCAAAACAAGCCAACTAAGCGTAAATCTTATCAAGCGCACTTGTTGCGTCTTTCAGATAATCAGGATGATGCTTGAGATAGTGTTTTTCTACGGTATCAGTACGGTCACCCATAATACCAGCAATTTCCCACATGCTGACACCTTGCTGCGCCATTAAGGTGGCTCCTGTGTGGCGGAGTACATGTGGTGTGATCCAACCTAGACCAACAGTTCTGGCATAATTGCGGAATGCCCTTCCGACCTCGTAACATGGCTGACCACGGAATTCTATAACATGCTTTGTAACCGCAGTTTCCTTAGCTTTTTGAAGTGCGACCAGCAAACTATTATTTATTGGCACATGCACACGGCGTTTTTTAGTTTGTACCCGGCCTGGAGGATTAAAATTAATCCTTCTGGCATCAAGGTCAACTTGCTCCCATTGCAATTCCATAATAGCGCGTTTCCTGGATAATGTATGCAGTGCAAGCATTGCAAACAAATGCAGATGCTGGTATTTTTCTAAAACCTTTAGCAAATCTTGTACTTCATAAGGTTTCGCCCATTTATCCCTTGGCGGCGGCTCAGATGGTTTTTCAATATAAGGCACTATTGATAATAAACCGTCCTTACGGGCATGGTTCATTGCCGCCACTAAAATATCGAAGCTCTTTTTTGCTGTTGTAGCAGAAACTCCATCATCTTCGGTACGACTGCGGACAAACTCACGGCAATGAGCTCTGGTAATTTGCTTCGGGTACCAATCTCCCCATTTTTGTGCTATGGGAGTTAATGCAGAAATAGTCCCCCAATCAAGGTTCTGAATATTGCGAGTTATAAATCTCTCGCTTAATGCACTATCGTTCTTATATCTGTCGCGATTCTGTTTCTTTTTGTGAGTGGTATAAATATCTATAATTTCTTTGATTGTTATATTATCCTTCTGTTCTACTGTTGGAGTTAACCATCCGGAAAGAAAGTCTGCTAAGAATCGTTTTGCTGCCTGCGGATCATCTGCGCCCGTTGAAATCCGTTTAAGCTGACCACCCTCTCGCCATTGGACATAGAATTTTTGTCGTTCTTCTCTCCAGACAAGTTCAAATTTTGGGATTCCTGATTGCATGATCCGCTGCTCACCTCGTTAGCATTTTCAAAGGCGAGGACATGCTCTTTTTTAATACGTATGCCACCCTTTGCTCTGCCAACACGAATGCATGCAAGTTGCTTGTTCTCAACAAGAAAATAGATATTCCTGGCACTACATTGCCATAATTCTGCCAATTGTTTAACAGTGTAACAACGTTGCAACTCGTCCATGGAAATCTCCTGGTTTTATTAGGTTTTACAATATAGCAATCAGCCACCCCGGAATGGGGTTTAGCTGAGCCTAAAAAATTATAAATATTGGAAAAAAGAATAATAATGCGGGAGTGTTTTTTGCATACCTCCGGCGATTGTATGTATAAGCATGCCAAAAAATGTTCGTAATGTTTAGTCTTTTTTTGTTCGAACATGATTATTCTTCCTTACTTTGCATTTAAGCGTGTTGAGATTTTAAGCAGTGCTATGACCCACATCTGCCATGCTTTGGTACGTCCACAGCCAATACGCCAGCAAATCTGCTTCCAGAAAACACGCTCAGCCCGGAGCCAGATAAGGCGGCGCTCATCTTCATTGTCCAACCAGAAAATCCACTGAATGGTTTCTTCCATCCGTTTGATTGCATCAGCAGATGGTGGTCCAAGGCGCATGGGCAATTGCTCTTCCTGCATTTGCTCGATGGCAGTGCGCACAATGGGTGGCCAGGCATTAAAATAGCCAGGCTTCCTAACCGGAGGCATACGCTTCAAAGTATAAACAGCTTCTTCAAAGCGATTGGCAATGTCCGTTGGTGTCCAGTGCTTCATTTTGTTATCTCCTTGATTTTTAAATGGATGCCGCTAATCCGGCGTGATTGGTAACTATGCTCGCCCCACCATAAATCCAGGTCAGATTGGTAATGCTTGGTGAGCCACTCCTGGATGAAACGGGTTGGGCAGTTGATGATTACGAATGTTTTGTCGTGGCAGATTTCAGTGCCCACCACCTCGGTGACAGAGAGCCAGCTTTGGCAAGCGGATTTGCCGTATTTATTTGTAAAACAGGCCAGCACATGATCCCAGCCAGTTTGAAGCAGTGGCTCATGGCAAGGTGGTGGCGGCGCAGGATGTCTCTTTCCTGAAAAGCCACCTTCTAAAATCTTAACAACATGCTCGGAAGATGAAATTGCCCAGGTAAGGTCGATAGTCCAATCTTTGCCTTCAATCCTGCCCATGCAGAAATCGCTGGCAGCAATGATTTCGCAATAATACTGCCAAGCCCTTATGTCTTCTGCAAAATCTTCTATCCATCTGCATGTCAGCTGTTCTTTTCTTTTGGCGGTCAGAACCGCCTTATGGCCTTTTGTTAATTTCTCCTGTACCTCTGTGTTCCAGATTTCTAGCATCTGGTCTAAAATATTTTCTCCGCTTTTTTTCTGTTTTTCTTTCTCGGGCTCTTTCTTTTCTGCTCTCCCTCTGTTTTTATTTTGTTTTGAATCTTCTTTTTGATCTGAATCTGATTCTGCCTCTGAATCTAGTCTGCTCTGTTCTGCATCTGCTCTTCTCTGCTCTGTGTCCTTTTTTGTTGATTTTGCCGTTGCATCTTGTTTGCCACTGCCGCTTGCTGTTTTTTGCTGTTGCGCAGTGTTGCCTGCTGCTGCATCCTGTTTTTTCTTATCCCTGAATTTCTGGGAACGCTCGGTGGATGTTGTGTGCTGGCGCTTATCCCAGGCGGTTAAATGGTTGTCATCATCCAGCATTCCCTTGTTATGGAATTCCTGGATAATTGCTTTTGCCACTTCAAATTCGATATCCTGAATTACTGCTACCTCTTCAGGGTCGAGGTTTATTTTCCCACGCGGATCATGCTGGGAGGCGGCATCGAGCACACATGCCCATACCGCCACCACAACAGCCATAGGCTGATCTGTTCTTCTAGCAATAACACGAAGTTTTGGATCGTAAGGCATACCGTGATATGCCCTGTACCATTCTATGGACATGGATATCTCCTGCCTAATCTGCCATTAAGTTTCTGGAAACGAGCTTTTCGTTGATGATTTTACGCAAGCTCCTGGTAGCAATATCGGCACGCATAGAATCGCGCTCCGCCTGCTTTAGCAGCCTTTGCAAATCCTCAATATCCATGGAACGCATAGTTTGTTCAGTAAGGTGGCAGATTTCATCGAATGATGAGATAGGTGGTTTTGAATTGTTCATTTTATCCTCCATTGTTCGAACTGTTCGAACGCAACATTGCATGAGGATATGGGGGGATGGCGTGGGGCTTGGTAAGGGATAAAGTGTAAGCTTGATGAGGGCTACATGCCCTCAGTATAACTAGAAAAGTGGTATAGAAAGTGTGTCTATAAGCTCAAGTGGGGATAGCATGGTATCCAGGGTGGGGATTAACTGTGTCTGTACAAGCATCACTACATATGCAAGAAATTTTAATGCAGCATTGCCTTGGCCTTTGCTACATTGGAATGCAGGTATGTTTGCCATCTCAATATTTAGGCGGTAATAACCTCGCCCTGTGGATACTATCAGGTCACCCCAGGTCTTCCTGTTTTTAAAAAGGTCACGCAGGCGTGTAGCGCCAGAACCTGCTATACGCAATAATGTTTTGCCATGCAGCCATGGATTATTCTCTTTTGCAGCTTCGTGTAATTGCCTGATAATACTGGCTTGTATCTCGCCAAAATGAAATTCCTGATTATTAAGTTTTACATAACGGTAGTCATTGGAAGAAGAAAATTGTGGAGATTGCGTATCCTTACAGAAGTCAGGTTTTTCTGTATCTTTACATCGTTGTTCAAATTTCTTAATATCGTCATTCAGTACAACTATGTCATTGATGCTCACAGAAACAGGTGGTTGCGGTAATTCATAAGCCAACCTTAGAATGTTGTTTTCCTGTGCCAGTGATTCAAAAACTTTTATCTCAGCATGGCCAGAGCTGCATATACGATGGCAATCTTCAGGCCTTAGCCTTACAAACCCTTCCTGCGGTTCATGCTTTTCAGATATCAGTGTTTTATTCCGTGCAATAAACCGCTCAATATATCGGAGAGGCATCCACACACATACCCGCAATATCCCATTTTCAATTGCGTAGAAAATATCTTCTTGCGACATTCCCCATTTTCGTTGAAGGCTAGTTAATCTGTTATAATCACATGACGATATGGCCATGACATCCCCCGCTGATGAAGTTGCACCCTTATAAGTTTTGAATAAAGCTTATGTATTTCCCGTTTATGAATGTACTATTGCGCAAATATTTTGCAAGTGATTATTACTCTTAATAGTTGTTTTTGCCAGCACCACTCTCAACTGGAGGGCGTTGATTGCAAACATAGCACTCAATCGCAATCTTATTATTATAAAACAATATATTACTTGATATTTGTGGAAAGTAATGGCTTCGTACGACTACTTAAAACCATATTTAAGGTATAGTATGCAGAACCATCCATCCAATAAGAACATCGGAGAAAACATCCGGCTTTATAGAATTAAAGCTGGGTTAACTATTAAAGATTTAAGCAAGCGCATCCAACGCCACCACGATATGGAGCTAAAGGTCGCTTCAATTCGGAATTATGAAAAGGGCGTGGAGAAAATTCCAGCTTCAGCACTTATTTGCATTTCGGCTATCACTAATACAGATATCCAATTGTTTTATGAAAAGGCCACACCAACAATATTGTTGGATAGCAGTACAAAAATCCATCTACTCGAAGCTTTTTGCTTAATACGCTATAACTCTGCCCGTGACAGTATCCTTCATCTTGCCAGGCAACTTGGAAAACAAGAGCGAGGTTTAGATGAGTAAATCATATAAAATTCAAGACCTGTTACATGATTGGGTTGATATATCAAAACGCTATAACAATGGTATGATTTGCGAGAACAATTTCTTGCGCATACACACCACCATTGCGGAACAAGCCAGCAATATAAAACCAACAATGCTTGAGGAAGCCCAAATACAGTTACAACTATTCGGTTTGATGTGGAGAGAAGAAATTTTCCCATCCCCACTACAATACCAAAAAGCCATGGACAGGATGCTTGTAAATGTAATGGACTTCCTACAATCAGCAAACGTGTAGGTTTATGGCTTCCTTAAGGCATAGTATCCATTTCTCTTTGCGCCGAGGAACTTAATAAGCTTGGCTTTTACTAAATTAGAAATATCACGTTTTGCAGTTTTTTCAGATACTTGCCAAACTGTCTGTATGTCAAGTGCCTTTAAACTGACTCCAACTTGTAGCCGCCCTAAAAACCATAGTTGTCTCTGGTTCAAGTTGGGAATGATTTTTGAATCAACAACTACGTTTATAGGGACAAATTTGACCCTATAAATCTCTTCTTCCAATAGCTGATTGTGGAACAAAGAAGCCTTCCTATCACGCAGTAACATTTGTTCACAGACCTCCCATACCTCTCTTTTATCAATCATTTCTAATATCACCCTAAGTACGTTTGGATAAACCCTGGCAAGCATAAGAAGATGCCCGGACTTCGGCGCATTCAGCCCTTGATACCACTTTGTAACACTATGCAAGCTTGCCCCGGTTAACCTACCGATTCTTTTGACAACAGCACTGGAATATGTGTGCTCAATGCGTAATGCATTGGAAACCATGCCAGCGACCATTTTGTCAGTGATTTTTGCAGGTAAAACTTGGTTATTCTGATTGAAAGACATTTTAGTACTCCATTGTTAAGATTAGCAAAGGAGTATTTTTTGCCTGCTGTGCCAGGTATGGAATAGCAATTTAATTGGAATTTAATGTGAATCACTTGTTTAGTTCTGAAGGCAATACCAACGCGCAACTCAAAAAGGCGGCAATGTATGTGCGCATGTCAACTGATCATCAGAAATACTCCACTGAGAACCAGGCGGATTCTATTAGGGAATATGCAGGCCGTTACAATATTGAAATAATAAAAACATACACAGACTCAGGAAAAAGCGGTCTTAGCTTAGACGGGCGTGATGCTTTGAAACAATTAATTGATGATGTCCAACATGGCAAGCCGGAATTTAACACTATTCTGGTGCTGGATGTAACCCGCTGGGGAAGGTTCCAGGATGCAGATGAAAGTGCATATTATGAATATATGTGTCGCCGTGCCGGGATTGATGTGCAATACGTGGCCGAGCAATTTGAAAATGATGGCAGTCCTGTTTCTACAATCGTAAAAGGTGTGAAACGTGCAATGGCTGGGGAATATAGTCGCGAACTTTCCACTAAGGTATTTGCAGGCCAGTGCCGACTAATTGAAATGGGATTTAAGCAAGGTGGGCATGCCGGGTATGGGTTACGCCGCATGCTTATCGATGAACATGGCAATCCAAAAGGCGAACTTCTGGTGGGTCAGCATAAAAGCTTCCAGACAGACCGGGTAATCCTTGTTCCTGGCCCAGCGGAGGAAATCGAGACTGTACGCTGGATATACAAAGCTTTCACAGAAAATAATATGCGTGAAAGTAAAATTGCTGAAGAGCTTAACAGGCAAAATATATTAACTGATTTAGGCCGCACCTGGAGCCGAGGTACAATCCATCAAATCCTTACAAATGAAAAATATATCGGCAATAACGTATTCAATAAAATATCCTACAAACTTAAGAAGAAGCGTGTGCTTAATACGCCGGATATGTGGGTGCGTGCTGATAATGTGTTTGAGGCAATTATTGAACCAAAATACTTCTATACTGCCCAAGGCATCATCCGTGAACGTAATAGGAAATTCACTGACCAGGAAATGCTTGATAAGCTCAAAAAACTTCACCAACGCCAGGGGTGGCTATCAGGAATTGTTATTGATGAAGAAGATGACATGCCATCCAGCAGTATGTACAGGCATCGCTTCGGCAACCTGATCCGCGCATATGAGATGATAGGCTACACGCCTGACATTGATTATAGCTATATTGAAATTAATAAGAATCTCAGAAAATTCCATTCTAAAATTGTTGAAGATACAATTAATAAAATCCGCACGCTGGGAGCTACTGCCCACCTTGATGAAAAGTCAGACCTGTTATTTATCAATAATGAATTGAAGGTCTCTGTAATTATTTGCCGCTGCTTGCAAACAGAAGCAGGTAGCCTGCGCTGGAAGGTGCATTTGGATACTGGCCTTGAGCCTGATATTACCGTTGCCATCCGTATGGATATAAATAACGAAAAGCCACTGGATTATTACCTCCTTCCGGCACTTGATATTGAAAACCCTAAAATGCGCCTTGCTGAAAATAATGGGTTGGCTCTTGATACTTACCGCTTTGACGAACTGGAAGTATTTTTTCAATTAACTGAACGTGTAGAAATATGGGAGGCCGCATGCTAACCGAAAACAACCCATCCATAGAAATGATCCGCGTAGACCAGGTTAATATATTGAACCCACGCGTCCGCAATCCCAAAGTTTTTGAAGGTATTGTACATAATATCAAGAATGTAGGCTTAAAGCGCCCCATCACAGTTACCAGTAGCAATTCCAAAATACCTGGTAAAGATTATGACCTTGTTTGTGGGCAAGGCAGATTGGAAGCATTCCTTGCATGCGGCCAGGAACTTATTCCGGCAATGATTATAGATGCCAGCGAGGAACAGGCTTTAATTATGAGCCTTGTGGAAAACGTTGCACGCCGTAGGCACAGACCGATTGAGTTATTGCAAGGGGTTGAGATATTGCGCACCCAGGGTTATGACGCAAAAATAATCGCCCAGAAAGTTGGGCATACCACTGACTATATCCAGGGTGTTATCAGGTTGCTTGAGCAAGGAGAGGAACGCTTGGTAACAGCTGTGGAATTTGGGTATCTACCGATTACCCTGGCAGTTAATATTATGACATCTCCAAAGGATGAACAAAAAGCACTTCAGGATGCCTATGAAAGCAAGCAACTTAGTGGCCATAAACTTATGGCTGCAAAACGCATACTCGCATTAAGAAGAAAGGCTGGTAAAGAGCTGGATAAAAGAGGAAAACGTGTGACCAATGGTACATACATTGCCATTTCTCCCAATGAAATCCTTAAAGCATATAAACGTGAAGTAGAAAGGAAAAAACTATTGGCACGCAAGGCAGAAATAGCAAGTACGCGATTACTGTTCTTGGTAGAGGCTATGCATTGCCTTATGAAAGAGGATCATTTCACCACCTTATTAAGGGCAGAAAATCTTGAAACAATGCCAAAACAACTATCCCACTTAATAGCAGCAAAAGGAAAGTAGCCTATGCTAAATACAAAAGCAGAAGTAGTGCAGAATGATATTAAAATAGGTTTTAATATCGGAACAATAAGGCTTGAGCTGGATGATATAAGCCCTCTAAAAATGGTTACTTCTGCCATGAGGGATAGCGAGAAGTTCAAGCAAATCATGGCTTCCATAAAAGAAATTGGAATTATTGAGCCTCCGGTAGTTGCACCTTCCAAGAAAAACAGCAGGAAGTATATCCTGCTTGATGGCCACCTGCGCATCGAAGCCCTTAAAATAATTGGGGAATATGAAGTAACCTGCATTATCTCAACTGATGATGAGGCATTCACATATAACAAGCATATCAGCCGCCTGTCCCCAATCCAGGAACATAGGATGATATTGGAAGCAATAAAGAGAGGTGTATCTGAAGAGAAAATTGCTCGTGCACTAAATCTTGATGTTAACAATATTATACGAAAGCGTAACCTCCTGAACGGTATATGCCCGGAAACTACCGAACTTTTAAAAGATAAAATGGTCGCAGCGCAGGTATTTAAGGTATTGAGGCGCATGAAGGCAGTCCGGCAGATTGAAGCTGCTATGCTTATGAATGATGCCAATAATTACACAGCCTCTTATGCCAGTGCCATGCTTGCTTCTACACCAAAAGCCCAACTCGTAAATCCAGAACAACCAAAAAAGATAAAAGGACTAAGCGAAGACCAGATTGCCAGGATGGAAGCAGAGATGGGAAGTTTGCAGGGTGAGTATCGGTTGATAGAAGAAAATTATGGCACTGATGTTCTGAACTTAACCCTGGCCAAGGGATATATTGGTACATTACTAGATAATGTTAGGGTGGTGCGTTATTTGGCACAACACCATCCTGAAATGCTTACAGAGTTCCAGAAAATTACGGAGATGAAATCGCTTAATGGGAAGTGATTTCATGCTTAGATTCCTTGTATTGAATTAGCTTCCAAACCAGAATTTAGAAAACTGATAATCTCAGTTTTTATGTCTTCTGGTGATAGTTTTATTTTTCCATTAATTGCACATTCCCAAATAATCAGCACCCTCCAACCAGTTGATAATAAATCCGATACTTTATTTTTATCCCGGATAAGGTTCCTTTTTATTTTTGCAAACCAAAATTCAGTATTGCTCTTTGGTATGTGGGAAATATGACAACCATGGCCATGCCAGAAACATCCATTTATAAAAATGGCAGTTTTGTATTTTTTAAGTACTAAATCTGGACTTCCAGGTAATAACTTATAATTCTTACGATATCTATAGCCAGAATGGTAAAGCAATAGACGTATAAATTTCTCAGGTTTAGTGTCCTGCGATTTGATCGCAGACATTATTTCACTTCTTGTCTTGGGGTTTTTCTTTTTTTTCATTGTTAATTATAGATACAAATAATAAGTTGCACTATTGGGAATTAATATCTGGTACCTTACTGTGGAAAATAAAGCAACTGATATAGAAATACTAATAAAAACAACTATTGAGGGGTCGGTTAGAAGCTTTTTTCTAAATAAACAAGTAAAGACAACTCATGTCCTTGATAAGATTTTTCCAAAAGAAAGACGCATTAGATCACTAATAGGCGGATTAGAAACCTCCTTTGGAAGTCGAGTTTGGGAGCCTCTTGCAAAAGCATTTGCAAAACAAAATGGATTTGAAATCCTTAATGAGAAAGAATTTAATAATACACTTATACCACAAACAATCCCTCCTGAAATAGCTCTATGCTATGAAAAATGGCGCACTAAAAGAGAATTAACTAAAAATACATCCTTAGATGGTTATATAGAAGAACTGAAAGGTCTAATTAAAACAACGGATTTAACCGAAGTAAAATATGGGAAGGGTACTAAAGGTAAAGGTGTTGATATCTGGATAAAGAAAGATGGGCATGAATATATTTATGATATCAAAACCAATCAAATCAATGCTGGGGATGGGAATAAATTTAATGGCCATATTATGTTATGGTACTTGTATCGTTTAATAAAAGAGCCAGAATGTAACATTACTTGCCAAATTGCATTTCCTTTTAATCCACATAATACAAATTTCTGGAAAAAAGAAGGCGGAAAAGCATCTCCATTAATACCAAGTGTAGATGCGGTTGTAGAAGGTGAGTTTTGGAATTTTTTGCTAGGAGAGGAAGATTCTTGGCAAAAAATTCTATCTACCTTTGCAAAATTGGGTGAAGAAAACTTTGGTGATAATTTTAGTGATATTTTTAAGTCAAATTAAGCAAAAGCAAGCTGTTGCTGCTTTACCTTTACCTGCTGCTGTTTTGCTTTGAGTGGCATATAATATTCCATTTGAGGAATTTCCACTTTCTCAGGAGAATAGTAATAATTCAAAGCTTCAATCAACGTATGTCCAAGTTCTTCACCTAAATTAACAGGCACGGCATTCCCAATTTGTTTATATTGCTCAGATAAAGATCCACAAAATTCCCAATTGTCCGG
Source organism: Alphaproteobacteria bacterium UBA6187 (assembly GCA_002422795.1). Lineage (GTDB taxonomy): Bacteria > Pseudomonadota > Alphaproteobacteria > Rickettsiales > UBA6187 > UBA6187. The sequence goes on from DITJ01000004.1 coordinate 21,308, forward strand.
GAATGTTTGGATGCGCGCATATTCTCTAACTGTAAATGGCCTATTTTCTAATGGATGGCAGCGCTCAGTTTGTTTTTGCGCTGGAGCACAAGTTAATGTCAAGCAAGGTTCATCCCAACTCATCCTTCTAGCCATACCAGTTTTTCCGCCACCTAAATAAAAACTAGCTTGCATATATTCTTTTTGTAAATCTTCAGGAAGATCGCGCCAATAACCACCTTGAGGTACATGGGCAAGTATTTCAGCTTTTCTTTTAGGATATTTTTGGCCTTCTGAATGTGGAACATCGCAATCATAGAGTCTGCCTTTTTTCAATGCCTCACCTACCGTATATAAATCTTTATGAGGGGTAGGATACCTGAACTTTAAATTGGCATCTCTTCTTAATCCAACAATGATAAGCCTTTCTCGTTTTTGCGGCACACGATAAAAAATAGCTTTTAATACTTGGGTAGGTACTACATCATAGCCCAATTCATCAAGGATTGAAATCATGCCCTCTAGAGTTCGGCCATTTTCATGCTGCAATAGGCCACGTACATTCTCCCCTATACAAATAAGAGGACGTATTTCTTTTACCGCCCTAGCAAATTCAAAAAATAATGTGCCACGCGCATCTTCAAAACCCAATCGTTTTCCAGCATAACTAAATGATTGGCAAGGAAATCCGCCTGTAACAATATCAACTTTATCTTTATATGGACTAAAGTCCACTTCCCTTACATCACCTTCAATAACATTCCAGTTAGGCCGATTCTTTCGTAATGTAGCACACGCATGCTTGTTAAGTTCATTAAGCATAGCACATTTGATGCCAGATTTTTCTAAACCAAGGGCTAAACCACCCGCACCAGCAAATAATTCTACAACACTATAATCTTTGTATGGTTTGCAGCGGATAGGTTCTCCAGAATTTCTCAGATGCCCTTCTGTATCAAAAGACTTTAATCTATCTGCTGAAAATAATGGGTTTCCATTTTCTGAAACTTTTTCTGGTAGTAATTGGCCTGAGCGAACCCACTTTTGGACAACATGTTTGCCCATTGATAATAGGTCTGCAGCTTGTGGTAATGTGTATAATTTTTCCATATCTGTACGATAAACTAATTTTAGTTTTTATTGAATACATAAATTATATTTTTTGGAATCCGTGCGTATCAATTTTTCTATTGATAATTAATTTATTAACATGTTTATCAAGTATTACATGTTGTTTTTTGGGTATTTTTCTGTATTTTTCCTAATTTAAACGCGAGAGAAATAAGATGATATCCCAACTTACTATAAATGGTATCGCTAGCTATAAGCAGAGCACGGCCATTAATAATCTCAAGCAAGTAAATTTATTCTATGGGTTAAATGGCACAGGAAAAACAACCCTTACACAATATCTTGCAAAACAAGGTGAGAGTGTTGGTAAGTTCCAAAATTGCTCGTTAACTTTACAATCAAGCACTCCAAAGCCAGAGATTTTGGTTTATAATCCAGATTTTGTAAAAGAAAATTTTTTATCTACTGATCCATTAAAAGGTATTTTTACTCTTGATAAAGCAAATGCTGAAGCAGAAACGGCCATTAATAATGCCCGTGCTATAATAAAACAAATAGAAAATGAGAAGATTCCGCATAGTAAAACTATTGAAATCAATGGTGCTACAGAAAAATCCGATAAGGATTCATTAATAAAAGCAGTATGGGTGGAAAAAGCAACATATGAAAATTCTGCAATGAGGACATGCCTAGAAGGGTTTATGGGCAGTAAGGACGCTTTCCTTAATAAAATATTATTAACCCAAGCATCTGATCTTGGAATAGATAAAATAAATCAAGAATTAACCAATATTCAGGCGGAATTAGAGGAGTTAGACAAAGATTCAGTAGAAAAACGTCCATTGCACCAACTTTTTGATAACAACATAACATCTGTAGAATTAGATAAAATATTTGAAGAAAGAATCGTTGGGTCAAAAGACAGTTACCTGAAAGAACTTATGGAAAAGTTAAGCCATACAGATTGGGTAAATCATGGTATTACCCATTACTTAGATAAAACAGACGATTGTCCTTTTTGCAAGCGAGGCATGGATGATGCTTTAAAAGCTCAAATTAAGTCCCATATTGATGCTACATACCAAGAGAAGTTAAAAGAATTAAATAACATAAAGCTCTCTTACCAGGAAAATAAGTTATTGTGCGAAGGATTGATAAATGGATACAAAGAAGATGCAGTGTTTATAAAAAATCTTCAGGTAAAGAATCTTCTAGAAAACTTGCAATCCCATCTAAATGAGAATCTGCTTTTAATAGATAATAAAATAAAAGAGCCAAGTAGTGTAATAAACCTTAACCCTACTAAAGAAATCATTACAGAAATTAATAATATCATTACATCTGAAAATACCAAAATTATAGACTTTAACCAAAAACTAGAAAACCGGGAGAAAGCAAAAAAAGATATAAAAGACCAGTTTTGGAAGCTATTAAGGAAAAAACATTCCGTCGAGATAGAGTCATATAATAAACGCCTTGAAGATAGGGCAAAAACTTCAAGTAAAGCGCAACTTGAATTGAAAAAAATCCTAGACACAGAAAAAGCACAAAATGATATTATTGTAGAAAACCAGCAAAAAACCAAGAATGTAGAAATAGCTGTAAAACGTATTAATAATCGGCTTCGCTGCTTTGGCCTGGAGGGATTTGAAATATCTAGGGTTAATAGTGGGGACGATAACCATTATTTTTATGAAATAGTACGAGATACTCCTTCCGGAGATGATGCAACATTCCATACGTTAAGTGAAGGTGAAAAAACTCTTATTTCATTCCTGTATTTTATAGAATTATGCGTGGGAGTTGCAGATATAAATAAAAGCGGTGAACCTGGAAATCGTATAATTGTTATAGATGATCCTATTTCCAGCCTTTCTTTGAACCTTGTGTTTGATATTTCAGTCTTAATTAAGGATTTATTTTTAACCAGTAATATCTATAGACAGGTTTTTATACTAACCCACCATTTATACTTTTTACATGAATTCTTGGGTATGCACCCAGAATTAAAAAAAACCTGGAGCCTTTATAGGGTAACAAAGAATAGCTTTACTTCTGTAAATCCTATGAGCAAGGAAGATATAAAAAATAATTATGAAGGGTACTGGCAACTTTTAAAGGACGCAAAAGAAGGAAAATTACCAAAAGTAGCTTTGCCGAATGCAATTAGGAATATTTGTGAGCAATATTTTTCTTTTGTACACGGGCATGATGATTTAAAAGCTGCGTTAAAAAAATTATCAGAGGACAATGGTAATGATCCATCTTATAAATCATTTGATAGGTATATAAACCGTGAATCACATTCTGATGCAACTAATTTTATTGATATAAATGAAATTGATACGGATAAATTTCTAAAATATTTTGAATGTATGTTTACTAATTCCGGTCATAAAAAACATTATCAAATTATGATTGGGGATAGCTTAATAGCTAATGAAGACAATGTTATAGATTTTCAAAATGCCAGGACAGGTGGATAATATTTTACGGATAATAAGTTATGACAAATGATGATTGGCGTGAAGAAACGCAAGGAAGGCTTGCAAAAAGTCTTATATATTGTGAACTAAAAGAAAAATGTAAGAATGATTCTTCTGGTGCTCAAGTTCTGGCACTTGTAGATAATGCCACACATTATGCTTACCAGCGTACTAAAACAATCCTTCGTCACATGGGAGAGTATACCTTGCATGATGGTGACCATTTATTCAGGGTTCTGAACTTAATGGGAAAATTACTTACTAAAGAGGCGATTACCAAGCTTTCTGTACCAGAATTAATGCTTCTAATACTCAGTGCATTCTTTCATGATATAGGAATGGCTCCGGATGAAAAGTCAGTTTTATCATGGAAAAAAGTATGGGATATTGCTCCAATTTTTGATGATGAAATTGATGAAGAGGAGTATGAAAATTTCCGCAGGTACTACGCCTCTAGACCTGAAAAAGAATCGCAGATAGAAATTTTTACTACGCAAGGAAATACAAGCAACGCCACTTTAATTAAAGACTATCTTATAGTTGATTATATTAGAAGTACGCACGCTAACCGAGCCAGAGAAATTATAAAAAAAGATTGGGAAGGAAAAATAAAATATAGAGATAATGACCTGACTATTGAATTTGCTTCAATTTGTTTTAGTCATAATGAAGATGCCTTATCCATATTAAATATGGATAAGAATTATCTTTGTGGGCCAGACGTGTTCGCATGCTTACCGCTGGTTGCTGTTATTCTAAGACTAGCAGATCTATTAGATTTTGATGCCAAAAGAACCCCAGCTATTCTATTTTCACATTTACTCGTAAGGCACCCCATATCGATAAGCGAATGGAATAAACACAGAGCTGTGGAATCTTGGTCTATTAACTCTGAATCAATACAATTTCATGCAAAATGCAAACACCCTGCTATAGAATCTTCAATTCATTCTTTTTGTAATTTAATAGATAGTGAACTGAGCGCTTGTAATAATATTATCTCATCAATTAATGATTTTCACCGGAATAATAATAGAAGTATTACTTTTGCAATTCCATTGCGTGTAGATAGAAGTAAAATTGAAACACAAAAAGATATATTAGGGAACCCTGAGTATACATATAGTGAAACTCAATTTAATTTGAGTAAAAATCAAGTAATTGATCTGTTGATGGGCACTAAACTATACGGAGATCCTGAAGCAGCATTAAGAGAATTAATTCAAAATTCTATAGATGCTTGTCTTTTAAGATTTGCTATGGAAAAAAGTTGGAATAATCCTTATCTCCCTGAAATTAAAATAAAATATTATACAGAAAATAATGAGGATATTCTTGAGATAATTGATAATGGCACTGGTATGGATCAATATATAATTGACTCCTATTACTCAAAAATAGGATCATCATTTTATAAATCTGCTGATTTTTATAAATTAAAATCAGAATCCCAGGCAAATTTCACTCCCACTTCAAGGTTTGGAATTGGCATTTTATCATGTTTTATGGTCGCGGATTCTTTATCAGTAGATACTAAAAGAATATATGGGCCTCAGGATTCTAGTAAGCCACTTAATGTCACGATTGAAGGACAAGAAAGTATTTTTTGGATTAAACCAGGTAATCGACAAATTGCAGGAACAACTACAAAACTCTTTCTAAGAAAAAATAAAAATCCTTGGCTGAGAATGGATGAAGATACATTTATTAAATCTGTGGAAAAAGTAATACCAAATCCTCCATTTAAAATCTTGATTGAAACAAAATCACACCATAAATCTAGAGATGAAAATAGCTTTAAAGAAATAAAAATCGAATCCCTTAAAAATCACTCATGGGATGAACATGATAATATTAAAGAATTTAAAATTGAATTTAATGATATTACAAAAGGATTTATTGGCTCCGCAATAGTAGCAGTACTTGAAAGCCATGATTTTCCTATTGATAAAATAAAAATGCCTTCTAAAACTATTGAAATAGAAGGTGAGGTTTACAAATTAAAAAAATCAATTCGTTTGAATGGTAATAAGATTAGCCTATCAACTACATCTATTACTATTAATGAAGATGGCGAAATTGAGGACTCAGACTCAGACACAGAACTTGCTAGCTCTAAATCAATTTTATCCCTTCATGGTATTGAAGTTCCTACAACTTTGTTTCCTTATTCCTGGAACATGCAAAAAAACCAAGTAAGTATAAGCTGGCCTCTTCCAATATTAATTGTAATAGATGTTTGTGGAAATAGGGATTTAGATCTAAATTCCTCAAGAACCCAGATTATAATGAGTGAGAAATGGACTAAATTAGAAGAAGATATATCTTTTGAAATATTCTCAAGCATTGCTAATTCTGTGACTCAGGAATATTGGAGTAAATTAAAATCAGTACTTATAGAAAATACTGAAAATATCATATTAATTAATAGTTTAAATAAAGTAACACAAGAAATAGAGTTACCAGTATTTTCATAATAATTACCTTATATAGTAACTTACTTCTGATTCTCTTCTCTTAATTAGACCATTAAGTTTGTTTCCTGCAGACCATATCCACCTCATAAACTCTACTGGCACACCTTCATGCTCGTCAAGGTTTACTTTCCGGCGTAAGGTAGAACGTTGGAGCGCACCAGATCCTAGGTTAAAGGTGAAGGATACCAGGGCATCGAATTGACCATCAGTAAGTAGAACAATAATAAGGCGGCAAACAGCTTGCTCAGCAATTTGTGTATCCTGGCGCAGTAATATTTCTCCTTCCTGGATGGTAATACCAGCCGCAAATTTTTCCTTCTCAAATTCCCTAACCACATGGCCATAACCAATTGTCGGGTATCCGGCGGGGCAAATATATATGCGGCTGGAGAAGCTTTCAAAACGTTTTATAAGCTCCAGGCCAGCTTGTGTTATGTGCCTCATTTTCCACCCCGTACTTTATGCATCGCCCGTTGGCCGAAGTAGAAACTAATAATTCCTGCGAATATCGCAGCATCTTCTTCCGTCCATAGTGTGCCGTATATGATAGAAATTGATGAGGCCATGGTTTCCGGCATGGCATAGTATGCCAGCAATTTTACTGTGGCATATAGCAGAAAGAAGGCATAGGCCACGACCGGACGCACAGTGCCATTAAGTGCATCCACCCATTTGATGCCAGTGTAATAGGTTTTATATAATGCGCGGCTTTCCGCAATATCTCCCTGTACCTGAATTTCTTCCAGGCGGTTGGTATGGCCTTGTCGTTGTTGCTCCAGTTGCAGTTCCAGGATTTTTAGCTCGTGCCGCCTATCTTGCGTATCGCGGAATAATTTTAACAAATCCGGGAAAGCCGCGCTAAGGAAGCCAAGCAGTGAACCTAATAATGTCATCATAAATTATACTCCATTGATTAATTGTTTAATTCCATGCCAGAGCGCCAGCAGGAAGCCGGAAACTGTTGCGGCCACGCAGGAGCGTTTTGCCCATTTGATTATTTCTTCCGAGCCTTGACGGGATTTGCGCAAGTATAACATGTCGGCCTGCATGGCGTTGGGGTCGGCGGTATCCAGGCCGTATTTAGTCAAAGCATCCTGAATACCATCGCGAACGGCTTCGCGGATGGCTTGGCGTAGTTTCTCTTCCATGTGATTTCCTAAACTTGGATTGCTATATTCCATTTGGCGGAAAGATAAGCCTCTACCTGTTTGCGGATTGCTGTAGAAAGGGCGCGGCCATAAATAATAATTTCACCAATATAAAAATCTGGTCCTTGCCCACCAATAATTGAAGCAACAGAAGGCGTTGTTATTACAGCACTATTGGTGGAAGAAAAAATATAAGGAGTGTTAATAGTTATGGCTTTGAATGTGTTTACATTTGCGCTTGCCTCCACGCCATTAATTGTGGCTATCCCACCTTGTGCGCCCCAGGACACAAATTTATCTTCACTATTAAGATGCAACCGCATGCCATAACCATCAGCAATGGTGCCGTAATTGCTGGTTTTAGAATAAAGCACTGGCCAGTTATTGTTATCGCTGGCATACAGGACAACCATAAACATCGTATATGCGTCACTGAAACGCAGGCTAGCATGATCTGGTATTTGCAGCTGTTGGTTTGTGGCGGTTGCATGTATTGCGGATTTACCGTTAATGCCATTTGCCGCATATTGCATCCTTAAAGAAGCATTTGATTGTGCTGCATTATTGCCCAGGCTGGAGCGGTCTTGCACTAGTGCTATACCATTGGAACTATCTATCTGTAAGGTTTTAGGGTTGGTAATATCAAGCCATAGACGCAAATCATCTATCTGGCGCGGGTCAAAACCCATAGATAGAACACCCTTGAATTGCGCGGCCAGCGCATCATCAAAGGTATTTGAATAATGATAAGCGTTTGGCATATTACCAAGTCCATGGTCCATGTGGTTGAAGGTATTGCATCGTGGTGTGCACCACCCCAGCAGTGAAATTACTTCCGTTGGCGGTTAGGCGGATATTCGTGTTGGAATAAAAAGCGGTAGGACCAATTACCCCGATATTTGTTGAATCCAGGCTTGCGCCGATAAAGTTACCAAATTTTGTGGTGTCGCCAGGAATGCCAATGCCGAATGAACTTGCACCAGTGATTGCAGTTATTACGCGCACATTCACGGCCAGCAGTATTGCTCGGTCTGGGATTTGAATTGTAGAATCCTTGGATGCCCCGGTAACGCTTATATCCTCGCTCTTATGTTCCACCCGCAAATATTCCCCGGTGTCTTTCATGAGCAAACCTTCCGCCATCCAGGCCGAGCCATCATAAACATAAAACAGATCTTTGCTTTCCACCCAAAATTTCAGCAGTTTAAATGGGGCAACAAAAAACCATCCACCTTCTATTGCCTGTGCGATATATTTTGATTTGTCACTCCATGCGCCAGTTGGTGAAGTGCCTATAATATAGCAATCACCGAGTGTTGGAGAGCCGGGCGGCGTATTCAGGTTAATATCCTGCGCCACTGATTGCACCAGCACATCCAGCCGATTTAATGCTTCGTTGTGGGTTACTTCTTTTTGTGCCTGGGACGTGACTATATATGGCAGGCCAAGCCTTCCGGTGTTATTAGCCATTTTATTTTTCCTGTTTAATGATTATGATGTTGGCATGAGTAGAGAATTTTGCGACCACCTTATTGACCAGCTCTCCCCATGGGAAATTGTTACCGCCAAATCTATGTTTGGCGGCTTTGGCGTTTATCGTGCTGGCCAAATATTCGCGATTATAATTGAAGATACGCTTTACTTTAAAGTTGATGATACCAACCGCCCAGATTATGAAGCAGCAGGTTCCGAGCCATTCACTTATGAAGTAAAAGACGGTAAAAAGCACAGCCTCGGCTACTGGTTAGTACCATCTGATATTATGGACGACCCGGAAGAATTATCCAAGTGGGCCGAAAAAGCATATCAAGTTGGCCTGCGTGCTGCTACAAAGAAGCCGAAGAAAAAATCTACAGTAAAACATAGGAATATAGATGGATAATAACATTATTAATGAATGTCTAGCCTTATCGCTGAAAGCAAAAATTACTTTTCCTGAAGTTATTATGAAACTTACTGCCGCAGGTGTGGAGCGGTATATTGCTGACTTGGTCGGCCTCAATGTACATTATTACGGCACTAATGGCACAACTTACACGGCAGAGCTAGAGTTTGATGCAAAGAAAGTAGCGCCAACTTTTAATGCCGATGCAGTAAAATACGCTATTGCTGATAGCCAGCAAAAAGTTATTGATTACCAAATTTTTCTGCACAGCATAATGGCAGCAGGATGCAGTCACTATGAAGTTTTCATAACGGGTAAAAAAGTAATATACCTGGGACGCGATGGCGGCCAGCATACAGAACTATTTCCACAGGTGAAATAGTTAAACATCTGCTGTAGCTGGTAGTGTCTCAGTAACAATTTTTAATTCTGCTTCATCTATTCTACGAGCTAACAAGCTTATAAATACAAGGTACTGACCTGCAGAAACTCCATTAAGGTCATGAGCCAATGAGTGTGATTTAGGGTTGCGTATGCCTTTATAAGCTCCTTGCAGCATTTGCATAAAACCAGCGTGTTCGTTTTTGCCGGATTCATCACCTATATCGGCTATGATAAGCATAGGATTTTTCACCGAAAAAACTTTACCAATCAAATCTTCTCCGTCTATTCCTCTTAATCCGGTTTTGTCTCTTATCAGGTCAAAGACACCAACTATAGCATCTAAAACTGCATTCCTATAATTACCATCTTCATAATGGTGCAATGAAGTTGCAATTACTTTAGGATGCAAAAGATTTTGAAAATTAACTACACTAGGGTCTTGCGGTTTTTTTACTACCGGCCTGTCAATTATTGTATAAATCTTTTTGCCATTCAGATATCCTTTTTGCGCATCTTGATCATAATGATTCATAAGATATTGTAAATCTTTGTACAATTCAGGAGTGTTTGTCCTAATTGAAATATGTGGCGTTGTACTTCCTGAAAAAACAGCCTCAACCATTGCCACTATTCTGTTATAAAATTCTGTCAAATATTTTTGAAGAACTGGAAGTATTTCATTGAGGCTTATTTCTTCATTATTGCCAAACTGTAAGGAGTCTTCTACAAGTTTTGAACAAATGGTTTTATATTGAGCCTTGCAAACTTCTGCAATTTCAATAAATTGTCTATTGCTGCCAGAGCCACCAGACTCAGCAAATTTATAAATTACTGTGTTTATCCCCCTTTGAAGAGGAGATAAAGTTTCATTTACAGTAAATGATAATAGTCTTTCAAGATCGTGTATTGAGGCCTGAGTCATATCTTCTATGTTTAAATTGAATAGCAAATGATATTGATTCAACACCTTATTGGCAACAATTAAAGAATAATGTCGCTATTATACCCTCTCCCAACCACCGCTGATAATTGATAAACCCTTACACTCACACTGCTTTGCGCAGAACCAAAATCTGTAGTCTGTTCAGCCGCGCTATATGAAGCCGAAGGTGAAGTTACAGCGATAGTACGTTTAACAGTGCTACCAGACATAATATCCACTTCATATTTTTCCGATTCTTCACCCAGCGCAACATCAACACCATCGCGCCATTCACCACCAATACGTGAGCGGCGAATCCAGCTTATGGTTAAATTACCAGAGCCATCACGCACGCCTTGTACATGAGCCGGGGCAAATGGTTTTAAATTGCGGCCAGTATAGGTAAAGGTTACTTCATCAGTATTGGATAAAGTATTGCCAACACTTACAGCTTTATAAAACAGTTCACGCCCAATCAGGTTATTGGCAATGGCTATGGTATAAAGTGCCGGGCTGAGAAGAACAAATCTATCTCCGGCAGCATGACTGGCAATTGCCCATTCAGTTCCCTGACGACCGCGCAGCAGCTTACTTAGCTTATATTTGCGCTCATCGATAAGTTCAGCATTTTGGAATTGCACTAGTTCATCGCCGATAAGCGCAGCATTTGCACCATTATAAACAGCCAGCTCACTTACACTTGCTAGGCTTCCTGACGTAAGCACCACCTCCACCTCGTTTACATTATCCCATGTTTCAAATGAGCCAGATGCAAGGTTAGTAATGATAGCACCAAAAGTGGCAGCGCCAGCAAGGCCAGCCAGAAGATTAAAAGTATTACCGCCGGATTCTCCACCATCATCGGAGCGATAAATAGCAGAACCATTCCAGTTTGAGCCATCAGACGCTACACCGATACGCAGTAAACCTTGGTTTAAGGTGTCAGTTGGCAGTGGCGGCGCATCTATGAATTGTACCAGCGTTCCAGGCACTAATACCGGAGGAGTTAAAGTTTTCCCGGTTTCGCCTGGCGGTGTATAAAAATCATAGGAACTGATATCTTCTGCAACGGCGCTGATTTTCATCAGGCCGTTGGATTCCATATCAGTTTTTGTGACACGCATTTCATGTGCCACACCGGATACTGTAACAGTTATTACGTCAGTCGGCTCTATCAGCCAGGCGGTATGCTTTTATTTGTGCCGGGGAAAGTCCCTCAGCAATATGCACCGGAACTTTTTGTAATCCCAACTGCTGCGCAGCCTGCAGGCGTGTGTGGCCTGCAATAATTACCATATCGACATCCACCACAATTGGCTGGCGGAAGCCATACTCTTTAATGGAGGCGGCAACCTTAGATATTGCAGCATCATTCTTGCGAGGGTTCCGTGCATACGGAATCACCCGGTTTAGTGCAACCAATTCTACTTTCATAGGCCATTTCGTTTGTAAGAGGTTTAAGTATTTGATATTACGCGATTCTGCCTCGTTCCAAACGAAACGAAATGCAAAGTTTTAGTCTGAGCCTGCGGAGATTCCGCGCCCGCCCTGCACCCGTGGGGGGACGGCCAGGGAGTACCTTTTTTTTAATCCATGTGATTGGTTGCGGTAGCTTAACGGTTCTTCAGGCGCTGGATATAGAATTCCAGGTTGCGTGCAAACTCTATTGGCAATCGCTCTCGCACCTTGTCCTGCATGATTTTATCGTTCTCCGGTTTGCGGAACACCTGCTCGATGCCAGGACCATACATCATCTTAAGAGGCTTGCGCTTCTTGCCTTTGCGGATGTACATAGTGGTTTTGCTGTCCCCGGTGTGGCGCGGTGCAATGAATGCTTTGTAGTAAGTTTTTTGTTTGCCAAATACCTTGGTCTTGACCAGGCCACGCTTACCGCCCAGCTGTTGGGTTGGTTTTTTGCTGCCAACCACAAACTCTATCAATTGCAGTGGCCGACCGTGCGCCACTAACGTTGCCCACAGCCGCCTTGGTGTTGCCCTAATAGTTTCTATGCGCCGTTTTACCCCAGATTGCTTACTGCCCAACTGTGTGGCAACGTAACGGGTGCTGGCAACTTTTGCACTTTCCGCAGTGCGGTTCAGGGTTCTTACCACAGCAGGTTCGTATGCTTGTTTTTCAAGCGCACTAAGCTGCTGCCTGAATTTCTTCAGGTCATGCTGGATGGAGATGTTGAATGACATAGTTAAACATTTTTTTGTTTTGAGAGTAGATTTGCCTCAGATTTATTTTGTTCATCTGGCCAATTGTCCCATTGTTCTTTTTCATACTTAAAGAACTCACTATTCACTTTCCTGGAGACAAACGTGGGTATGTCAGAATCTTGAAAAGAAGAAAATACCATTCGATGAGCATGTTCTGCAATTAAACGGCGTATCAATCTAGTATTTTCTATAGAAAATCTAGTGCCTCGTATTGGCGGACGATATCCAACTTGCGTATAGAGTAGGTGTTGAGGTCCCAATGGTAGAAAGAGTTCCGTGCCTTTACGCCCCCAACCACCAGAAAAATTATACTCTCCATTCATAGAATAGTTTAGTCTGACAACTGGATTATCAGATGTAATCCAATTCATACCTATAGCTGGACGCATTATTGTCCATTTATGACGATGTAAAATATTTGCTGTATTCTCTAGTAAATACCGAATGCTCCAAATCCAAGAAGCTCTGCCTACGGCAGTTTCCGCTTTTATGGTACCAAATTTTTCTCCCTTCTTAATTTCTGTTGTTACTTGTAAAGGAAAAGATGAAGCCAGCTTTCCCATAGTAGTAGGAACTTTATCCCCACTATTTTTTAAGGCCACAAGTTTTGTAGGAAGGTCATTTAACACTTTATTTAAAATTTTGGGCACACTTTCTGCAGAAGATCTAAGGTGTTCTATCAGCCGTGCTGGAGTACGAGTATCCTGCAGAGCCATAAAACGTACTAATTTTCTCCAATCATCTATGGTTAGGTGTTGGTCTGTTACAGCTTTGTGAATAGCTCCTTCTGCAGGAGATTCATATTCATTAGAAAACCATTTTTCTATTTCATCACTTTCCTCTCCAGAAATTTTCTGAGTATAGAGGTGTGGGTGATACGCTATTCCTTTGATATTTTTCTTTGCCCATAGGGGAACATTCTCATGAGAAACTAGAATATTATAAACCCAGATCTCACTAGCACAACACTCCCAGCGCTTCAGATATCCCTGTGAAATATAATGATTATCTTGGCAGAAATTAATGTTTTTCATTTTGCAAATGTAGCAAATGATATGCTGGCATTCAAGGATTTAAATATTTTCTAAGCACGATCCCACGGGATCGTTTTTTGCCAATTTTTCTAAAAATATTACAAGGATAAGTATTTGAAATATTTGCATTGCTGTGCAAAATATTCACGTCCGACCGCAGTGATGTCAAGGTAGCGCTCTAACCAACTGAGCTAACCGCCCCCAAGAAGGAATCACAGAAAATAAACTTATGCCGCTTTTTGTAAAGTTCTTTTTGTAAAAAAGAATGTATTCCGGTGATCCCACGGGATTGGGTTTTGCTGAAAACAAGGAATAAAGGGACAAGTAGAAGTTTATAGCAAATAATGTGCTGATTGTTGGACTTCATAAGTGTAAGTATTAAGATTGTTAATCTCGTCAATTGCGAGCGAAGCGTGGCAATACCTAAAACTAGAAATCAAAGGTAAACTATAAATTATTTTGATTCTAGTTTTATTAATTCTAGATTCTTTAAACTGGATTGCCACGCCTTTGGCTCGCAATGACGTTTTTATAAAGTTTACTGCAATTCCCCACAAGCCTTGGCAATCCTCGCACACGCATCCTTCAAAATTGCTTCAGAAGTAGCATAAGAAATACGGAAGAAACCTTCTGCGCCAAAGGCGCTGCCTTGCACTACTGCAACCAGGGCTTCTTCAAGCAGGTATGTTGTAAATTCAGTATCATTGCTGATAACTTTGCCAGATTTAGTTTTTTTGCCGATTAATCCCTGGCATGATGGGAAAACATAAAACGCGCCTTCCGGGGTGATGCACTCAATGCCATCTATTGCATTTAGAAGGGAAACCACCATATCGCGGCGTTTTTGGAACGCAGCACAACGATCTTTCAGGTAAGTTTGGTCACCATTTAATGCGGCAACGGAAGCGGCCTGACTGATAGATGTTGGGTTGGAAGTGCTTTGCGATTGGATAATCGCCATAGCTTTGATAAGTTCCTTGCTGCCACCAGCATAGCCGATGCGCCAACCTGTCATTGCATAGGCTTTGGAAACACCATTTACAGTTAAAACGCGGTCAAATAATTTAGGTTCAACTTGCGCAGGTGTTACAAATTTGAAATTATCATAGGCAAGATGTTCATAAATATCATCGGCAATAACATGCACATGCGGATGTTTTAATAGTATATCGGTCAGTTTTTTCATCTCGTCATGGCTGTAAGCCGCGCCAGTTGGATTGCTTGGGGAGTTTAGGATTAACCATTTAGTTTTTGGCGTAATTGCTGCTTCTAAATCTTTCGCTTGTAACTTGAAAGCAGTTGATGCTGGGCATTGCACGATTACAGGGGTTCCGCCTGCAAGTTCCACCATATCAGGGTATGAAACCCAATAAGGCGCAGGTATTATAACTTCGTCACCATCATCAAGCGTTGCCATAAACGCATTATAAAGTACATGCTTAGCGCCAGCGCCCACTGTAATATTAGCAGGCTCGTAATTCAGGCCGTTTTCACGCTTGAATTTTTCGCATATCGCTTTTTTAAGTGCCGGGGTGCCATCTACGGCTGTATATTTTGTATCGCCTGACTCAATCGCCTTGATTGCGGCCTCTTTTACATATTCGATTGTATCGAAATCAGGCTCCCCTGCGCCTAGGCCAAGAACATCCTTTCCGGCAGCCTGTAATTCTTTAGCTTTCGTGCTTACAGCGATTGTTGGGGATGGTTTAATGCTTGATAATCTTTTGGCGATAAGGGGCATATAAGGTCTCAGGTTTCAGGTTTCAGGTTTCAGGTTTCAGAATAAAGTGGAAGGTTTTCTTTCCTGACACCTGATTCCTGTCACCTGACACCTGTTCATATACATTCAGCTTATCTTCTAGGCAATAGTAAAAATTGACGTGTAGCTAAAGTAAGTTATATAATGGCTATTTTAAGTGTAAAAAATAATGGTGGTGGCTATGAAGCTTTTTAAATCATTAAGATATCTGAATGTTAAGACCCTATATAAGGAAAAATTAGGCGGATATTCTGCAAATGAGCTTATAGAAAAGGTAAAGCCCTTTGTAGAACAGAAAACGAAGGAACTTATAGAGGAGCTTAAAATTGCCAGGGGAAAATTAAAAGACATTCCGGGCACTAATTATAAACTTGGTCTGCACCATTTAAGGGCAGGAAACCTTGATGATGCGATATTGCGCTTTAAAATGGTAACATTCCTTGTGCCTGAAAAAGCCGAGGCGCATTATTATTTGGGTAAAAGCTTAATTATGAGCGGTGATTTGGAGGCCGCTAAAGTGGCGCTGGAAAAAGCTTTATCGCTAAAACCTGGTTTTCCGGAAGTTAAATATATAATGGACAAAATTACCGCCCCTGAATCTATAGAAATAATTCCCGCAGATATGATGGCTGAGCATATTGCATGGAGCCAAACCCCTACCGAAGAAGAAAGTGAGTTAAGGGAAGAGCGGGACAGGGCGTTGGTAACTATTTTGCTGGCTAATGTTACTGATAAAAACCCTAATCTGGAAGTGCTGGATCTGGGCTGCGCAAGTGGCGGCCGTGGCAGGTTATTAAAGGGCAGGGATGTCGCCAGGAGAATTGTTGGCGTGGATATGTCAGAAAAGGAAATTGAAAAGGCAAAAGCCAAAATGTCTTATGACGAATTAGTATATAATAATGTGCAGGCAGCGCCTGTATTTTCTTATCTTGCAGGCAATACTGAAAAATTTGATGTTGTAATGGCCGGGGATGTATTTTCATACCAGGGAAATCTGGATGATATTTTTATAAATATTATAAAGTCATTAAAAACTGGTGGCATTTTTGCTGGTATTTTTAGGAAAGAAGAGCTTGAAAGCGGGTATAGGCTGGATGTTACCAAAGATAAGTTTGTGCATTCCATACAATATTATGAAGATGCTCTGGAAAAGGCCGGTTTTAAAGTCTTGGATAAAAAAGAAAAAAATATAGGCGAAAAATATAATATTATTATTTCTAACAGTGCCTAGTTATCCTGCGCTATCAACTATTCACTACAGGCGGTTGCGCAAATTTTTTGCCATGTAGCGGCATTCCTTATGTGTATATTAAGAGTGATTCCTATCATAACAATACGTTAGTGTGCTTTGTGTATAGAACCAGGGTTGTATTAAAGCAACAGAGTTAATAGAGTTTTAGTAAAACATAATAATTTTATACCCAAATAGATAGTTTTGTATTAGTTCTGCGATTAATAAAAAATTAAGCAAGATATGTTATTATTGTTTTAAGTGATTTCATTTGTTTTTTGGGAGTAGGTACATGCATTATTTAAAAATAAGAAATTTCTTTGTAATATTGCTGCTTGCGACAACAATTTGTGCGGGCGTTTCGTCTGCGCATGCCGAGGATGTAGATGATAATATAGCAAGGGTAAGCGATCCACTGGAAAAGGCTAATCGTGTAGTTTATGGATTTAACCGTATTTTGGACAAGGTTCTAATTAAGCCCGCTACAAAAGGGTATATGTATATTGTGCCTGAACTTGCAAGGAAAGGGGTGCATAATGTACTTACCAACCTTTCGGAGCCGGTTACATTAATAAATTCCGTATTTCAGGGAGATGTGGAGCATAGTTTTTCTACTTTCTGGCGGTTTACCATTAATACCACATGGGGTATTGGCGGAATATTTGACGTGGCAAAAGATGCCGGTTTAACCAACAGAAAAGAAGATTTCGGGCAAACTGCTGCTGTTTATGGCTCAGACCAGGGGCCTTATTTAATGCTGCCTGTGTTTGGCCCTTCAAATACAAGGGATGCACTTGGTATGCTTGTAGATTTATCTATTGACCCATTTAATTATATTCTATCGGATGAGGCTATTGCAACGCGCACGGTTTTATCGGGGCTTGATACAAGGGAATCCGTTATGGACCTTATGGATCACATAGATAGAACCTCGCTTGATCCTTATGCCGCAATAAGAAGCCTTTACACACAAAAACGGTGGGACGAGATAAGGAACGGCAAAAGAGCTGAGTAGCTTTAAAAGTTGTTTCTGTCATTCCAGATAGCAAGCTTGACTAACAGGGCCTAGTTTCTGGAATGGCTGTATCTGAAATCCTTAAAATCGCTCCTTGTATAATTCCTAAAATTCCGTATAAGGAAAAGATTGAAACTATAAGATGAAGTAAAGCAATTATAGGTAGATTTTAAAAGGTGTAAGAATTATGCGTTTCTTTATTAAATCGGCAGTCTTTATAATGCTGTATGCAGCTTTTGCCATGCATCCCGCTGGTGCTGTAGCCAATACTGACCAGGCAGGTGTTTTTGTTCAGGGGCTTGGTGATAAGGTTGTAAAGGTAATAACTGATACAAAAATGAATGATTCCCAGAAATCACAAAAACTGGAGGATTTTTTTATTACAACCGTTGATGTGGATTGGGTAGCGAAATTCGTAGCTGGCCGCTACTGGCGCGAAGCATCTCAGGAGCAGCAAAAAAACTATATTGAGAGATATAAGAAATTTCTCGTAAACAGCTATGTATCAAAATTTAAGCAATATACCGGGCAGAAGATGATTGTCGGTAAGTCTGTTATGGAATCTGAAGGTGAGTACCTGGTAGAAACGACTATACAGGATGCGGATAGTAAGTCATACCAGGTGAGCTATAAATTGCGGCAGGAAAAAGATAATAAGTTTAAGATTTATGATATTATTGCTGAAGGTGTTAGTATGATTACTACACAAAGGTCTGAATTTGGCTCTATACTTGACCGTGAAGGCATGGATTCCCTTATTGCAAAATTGGATAAGAAGAATTAAATAACAAATTTAAGATTTAAGATGTTAGATTTAAGATGTATAAATCTGCAATCTTAAATCTTAAATCTTAAATTTACTTATGTCCCATACCACAAAAAATGATCCCATTCGCGGCATAGCATGGTTTATATTGCATTGCCTTATGTTCGCTTTTATCGCAATGATAACGCGGATATTGATGAAACAAGGATTTCCGGTACTTGAAATAGTGTTTTTCCAGACATTATTCGGCGCAATATTGCTGCTCCCGCGCATTATATTAAGGCATATACAGGGCATAAAAGCCCTTTCATATAAATTACAGATATTACGTGCATTTTTCTGGTCTATGGCAACTATATGTTTTTTCTATGCAACCACGGTAATCCCGATGGGAAGGGCGATAGCTATAAGTTTTGCAGTGCCGCTATTTACCAGTATACTTGCGGTGATATTCCTGAAGGAAAAGTTGCATTTCAGGAGGCTTACCGCGCTTATATGCGGTTTTATAGGCATGATGATAATTATAAGGCCGGGCTTTGATTCATTTGAAATGGCTTCATTTTTAGTGGTTGCGGCATCTTTCATGTGGTCTATGACCGATATAATGATAAAACTGGTCGGTAAAACCCATCATGTATTTGTAAATACATTTTATTTCTCGGTTTTTGGTGCTATCTGCACATTGCCGATGGCACTTTTTGTATGGCAAACCCCAAGCAGCATACAATTTTTGTGGCTGATATTGCTTTCGGTATTATTTGTTGCAAATATGGCATCAATAACAAAAGCCTATGAATATGGCGATTTAACCGTAATGATGCCATTCGTATTTACCGAGCTGGTATTTGTAGCCACGCTTGCTTATTTTATATTCGGTGAGGTGATTTATACGAGCACCGTAATCGGTTCGGCAATAATAATTTTCAGTTCCTCCTATATAGCCTATCGCGAGCGCGTTGAGCGTGGCCACTCTGTGAGCCAGGAGCTTGAAAAGGATTTAGCCAGGGGGCTTGACGAGGATGTCTTGCAATCTATAACCAAGGAATAATTCAATTTGAACGATTTGAGGGTTGTTTTTGCAGAAGCTACATGTTGCACCGCACCCATAGAATATACCTGCCACATTTGCGCATAATACCGCCTCCTTATCTAATCACCCGCGTCGTCGTGCTGCGGTCTCGGTGTGCTCACGTATGTTTAATACGCTCTGCGCACCTAGCCTTGCACTCCTAGCGGATCGATTGATAAGGAAGCGGTATAAGTTTGTCGCTTGATTAGTTGTGTAAAGTTTATATATTGAAGTTGCGTGTAGAAATCCTATTTATAGGAAATCTGCTGCCCTGCCGAAAGGCAGGTTAAACTACAGGGGCGAAGGTTCCCTGCAGTTAGTCTGCTTTTCGGCGGGTTTATCAACTTCTAATTATGGAGGTAAAGATGAACTTACGGAAATTAGCCAGGCAGCTGCAACTGACCTGGCTTGTCTTAAAAGTTCTTAAAGAAATTATAAACTTCTTTAAATAACAAAAGGCAGGGGGATGTTATCTTTCATGAGCTAGCATCCTTCCCTGTAGGTCATTATACCTCAATATATAATAACCGTCAAGTACAGACAAACCTGTACAAAATAGGACAACACATGAGCGCACAACCAAAATACAAAACAGAAAATGATTATGCAGTAGCAGATATCTCCCTAGCCCAGTCGGGCCGCAAGGCAATTTCCCTGGCAGAAAGTGAAATGCCCGGGCTTATGGCGCTCCGGGAAGAATTCGGCAATAAAAAACCCCTGAAAGGTGCGCGCATCATCGGGTGCCTGCACATGACCATTGAAACCGCTGTATTAATTGAAACTTTGGTTGCTTTGGGTGCTTCGGTTCGTTGGAGCTCATGCAATATTTTCTCTACCCAAGACCATGCAGCTGCTGCAATCGCTGCCGCCGGAGTTCCTGTATTTGCCTGGAAAGGTGAAACTGAGGAAGAATATGAATGGTGCCTGGAGCAAACTTTAGAAGGCCCTGATGGGTGGAAGCCGAACTTGTTGCTTGATGATGGTGGTGATTTAACCTTAATCATCCATAATAAAAGACCGGATTTACTTGATGCAATTAAAGGCGTTTCTGAAGAAACCACTACTGGCGTGCACCGTCTTTACCAGATGCACAAAGAAGGCAAATTAAAAATGCCTGCTATTAATGTTAATGATTCGGTTACAAAGTCAAAATTTGATAATTTATATGGCTGCCGCGAAAGTTTGGTTGATGGCATAAAGCGCGCAACTGATGTTATGATTGCCGGAAAAGTAGCTGTGGTTGCGGGTTTTGGTGATGTAGGCAAAGGCTGCGCGTCCGCCCTTAAAACACAAGGCGCAAGAGTTATGGTTACAGAAATAGACCCTATCTGCGCATTACAAGCGGCTATGGAAGGCTATGAAGTGGTTCTTATGGAAGAAGCTGCTGCCAAAGGTGATATATTCGTAACTGCAACAGGCAATAAGGATATCATTACTTTAGAGCATATGCGCAACATGAAAGACCGCGCAATTGTTTGTAATATCGGCCATTTTGATACTGAAATAGATGTTGCTGGCCTTGCCAACATGAAATGGAGCGAGATTAAACCGCAGGTTGATGAGGTAACTTTCCCTGACGGAAAACGCATTATAGTGCTTGCTAAAGGCCGCCTGGTTAATCTTGGCTGCGCAACTGGTCACCCGGCGTTCGTTATGAGTGCATCATTTACCAACCAGGTAATGGCGCAAATAGAACTTTGGACTAATTCTTCTAAATATGAGCAAAAAGTATATACTTTGCCAAAGCATCTTGATGAAAAAGTGGCAATGCTGCATTTGGAAAAAATTGGTGCAAAATTAACCAAACTTACCAAAGAACAGGCAGATTATCTGAATATATCAGCGGAAGGTCCATTTAAGCCGGATCATTACAGGTATTAGGTTCTGTTGATATTTTATTAACCATTGCAAAGCTGTCATGAAGTGCGGGAAAGCAGAGGGTTGGGATAATCTCTCTTTGGTTTAATTCTCCGTCGCTTGCGGCGGTTCGCTATAGTTTCCTCTTTATTCTTAAAGAGGAAACTATAGCATTTCCCATTTTCAACAATCATGCGTCAATCATCGTCTCATGTAGTTCTCCTACACATCGCCTCGATTTTCTATGATTGTTGAAAAGCGAAAACGCTATACTTATTTAATACACAGCCACTCGGGGCGGGGTTATTCGTTAAAAACAACAACCGTGTGGGCCATTTTATCATGCCAGCCTTGACATTTCTTATCATAATATATCCATATAAAGCCCAATCCTAATGGTAGTATAGATATGATATACCCAATATAGCGTATGATTAGCTGCTTCCGAGAGGGCTTCTCGCCAGTTTTCGCGTCAACTATTTTCATCTTTAGTAAAATCTTGCCGGGGGTGGCAGAGCGATATATCCAGAATAATATAACTACTATGGCAAGAACTATGTTTTGTAAGGTAAAGGAAGCAAGCTGCCCAATGATAAATTCTGCCACCTGCTCCTGAGATAAATCTTCAGGTCTCAATGCGCCAGAAGCCAGTAGATTCTGAAGTTCCGCATTGCCTAAGGTGTTATGGAAAATTGTGAGTACGGGAATTAATACAATAAAACTTAATATTGAATCAATGGCACTTGCCAGCATACGCATACCAAAACCAGCATATTTTATTTCGCCGTCATTGGGCTTCTTCGACCACAAGCCGATTACCTTACTAAAAAGGCCAGTATATTTTTCTAATACCGAGTTGCATTCTTTGAACGAGGGTGTCGTGCAGCGGTCTTGTCGGTGCGCACGTAGCAAGTCTACGCTTGCGCCCTCCTCGCCTAGCACTCCTACTCGTTCTTTGAATGCAACTCGGTATAATTTAACCTTAGAAGATGAATCGTTTTGCTTCATGGCATACCTTAAATAATAAAAAAATCCCGGCACAATTATAACATGTACCGGGATTTTTAAAATCTAATTCTTACGAACTATAATTATTTCTTGTCAACAAGAACAGTTACAGCGCGACGATTTTCAGCCCAAACAGCGGCATCAGAACCAGTTACAGCTGGACGCTCTTTGCCATAGCTTACAGTAGAAACCCTAGCAGCGCTTACGCCAAGTTTAACTAACTGATTTTTTGCAGCAGCAGCACGACGTGCACCTAGAGCAATGTTGTACTCTCTTGTGCCACGCTCATCGCAATGACCTTCAACAGTTACTTTAACATCAGCATTTTTCTTCAACCAAGCAGCTTGCTTTTCAAGAGTCTTCTGAGCAGTAGCGCTTAAAGAAGAGCTATCATAACCGAAGAATACACGGTCGCTAGCTTTAGCGCCAGTTTTGCTTCCAGGAATTGGAGTGAAAGCTTCAAGGTTTTCGCTAGCAATTCTGTATTTTTCTTCAGCTTCGTTTGCAGAAGAACCAGCAGCGCTAGTTTTGCCTTTCATTGAGCTACAAGCAGTCATTAATAAAACTACAGAAACTACAGAAAATAACTTTAAAATTCTTGGTGACATTGAGGTATTCCTTTTTTATAAATTTTTGGTTTTTTATATAATATTTTTGCCATCACAAAGTGAGAACAAATTATCTTTTATACAGGCTTATTACAGTCTTTTGTGTATATGGTCAACAAATAGAATTGTTCTATAACAAAAATTTGTAATAAGTTTTTTATGTGTTGCAACAATGCTACAACGACACGCTGTATTAAATTAAGCGGCATACTTAGAGCCGACAATTTCCCTGCCCGCAAAGAAGAAGCTTATTTCTTTAGCTGCGCTTTCCAAGCTATCAGATCCGTGCGCAGAATTTTCCCCTACATTTAATGCAAATTTGGCGCGTACAGTATGCGGAGCAGCTGTTGCAGGGTTAGTGCTGCCTAATATTTCACGGTAAACATCAACTGCGTTTTCACCTTCTAGAACCTGAACTATTACAGGCTCGGAAATCATGAAATCAACTAATTCGCCAAAAAATGAACGCTCTTTATGCTCAGCATAAAAAGTTTCAGCCTCACGCCTACTTAAATGTATCATTTTCTGCGCAACTATACGTAAGCCTGTTTTTTCCAGCAAGGCGTTGATTTCGCCTGTAAGATTACGTTTTGTAGCATCCGGCTTTATAATTGAGAAGGTGCGCTGTATTGCCATTTTTATTTCCCCTGGTTTTATACAAATTGTTAAAGAGGGGGCGACATATATAGATATATTTATAAAAAAGCAAGTGGTTATGAAGGGGGAGGAGAGATTTTAACCGTGATGATTATATTGCATGCTCATTCTAGGCACTGTTAGCAAATTCTACTATATCTTGCTGCAAATAGTGTTTTTCTGCGATACGGTACTCACGTATGTCTATATACGCTGCGCTCCGTTTCTCAAAAAACACCATTTTCGCTACGTTATAGCAAATTTGCTAACAGTGCCTAATTAAAACTACGGATTTGAGCTTACAGATATTTTCTTTACATATTCCTTGCAAAAAAACCTGAGCAACACACCAATAACGGCAGCACCGGGAATTGCAAGTAATACCCCCAGGAAGCCGAACATAGCCCCGCCCGCAAGCAATGCAAATATTATCCATACCGGGTGCAGGCCAACCTTATTTCCAACAAGGTTAGGGGTGATAAACATGCTTTCGGCAATTTGCCCTACCAGGAAAATACCGGCAACTACTCCAAGATTTGCTATATCACCAAACTGGAAGAAGGCCACAATCATTCCAACTACAAAGCCGAATAAAGCGCCAACATAGGGAATAAACAGCAAAAGACCGGATGCAAGACCTATAAACACGCTGAACTGTAGACCCGCAATAGATAAGGCAACCGCATAAAATGCGCCCAATATAAGGCATACATAGGTTTGCCCACGGATAAAGCCTGATAAAGTATGGTCAATTTCTTTCGCCTGGGAGCGTATAGTGCCCGCATATTTAGGTGGTAATAATTTATTGAGTGCTGCAATAATTTTATCCCAATCACGTAACATATAAAAAGTTACTATTGGCGAAACAAATATAAGCGAAAGAAGGTTAATTACAGCTAACCCTGAATTCCATATATTACCCATTAAGGTTCCCAGGAATTTTATAGCATAGCCTGAAACGCCACTTACGGATTCTTTAGCTTTTTCAAGTGCTGTCTGATCAATTTTCTGCAGGAATGTAGAAAATACAGGGATTATATTATTATTTATATAATCTATATAAGTTGGCACTGTGTGTAGGAAGGTTAGAAATTGGTCATAAAAAACCGGCGCGAGCAGGGCAATAATAATGGCTGCCGCTATAAAAAACGAAACAGTTATTATTGTGGTGGCAAATGTGCGGGAGCATCCCAGTTTTTCAAGCCTGTCTGCTGCGGGATCAAGGAAATAAGCCATTATTATGGCCACTATAAAAGGCAGTAATATACTGCTTATTGAATATATAAATAATCCAAGGAGCGCTAATCCGGCAATCCAGAAAAATATTTTTTCTTTACGGTCCATTGCTTTATCCCCTATTTTGCTCGCAAAATAATTGCCGTACCAGTATTTTCAAGCACCAAACCCTGTTCATTCATTTTAGTCGTAAGGCTTTCAAAATCATCGCTAAAAGATATTTGGATAAGTGCATATTTTGCAGTTAAAGAAGTTACCGCGGATGATTTCAGGAAACTAAGGTTTTCTATGCGGTTACGTATCGCTATCCATTCTTCCAGACTGGAAAATGGTACAGTAAGCGTAATTTTTGTACTAGTGGCGTTAGAATCTGCTTTATCCTTTATCCACTGGCTTTCAAATAACGAAATAATATTCCTGGCAGCTTTGCCAAAAATATCCTCACCAACTTGCAGATCGCTATTTTTAAAGGACATTTCCTTGATAGCGCCTGCCGGGTCTTTTAAATCCTGCATTCTTATAATTAATTTATCAGCATCTTTATATGCCACAATTAGGATAAGTTTATCGGCATTATAATCCTGGCCCATTTTAAGTATGGATTCTTTTGTACTGCTGTCAATATTTTCAATATTCTGGGTTAAGCTGGATTTATCTACCGCACCTTTGGAAGGTATAGATATATTAAGAACGTGATTGGCACTCGCAGTCGCGCTAAGGCTGCTTCTTAAGGGATTTTCAGCTTCAAACAACAGGTTGCTCTGGCCATCTAGGAATAAAGGCAGGATTACGATAGGCAGGCTTTTCTTATCGGTAAAACTAACATTACTATCTTTCAGTAAATTATCAACAAGCGCGCGGTTAAAGGAAATGCTTAAAGTGGCGCTATAGAAAGTAGAAGTTATTTTTTCATTATTAACTTCAATGCCTTGTACTAATTCGGATATTTTTGCTGCATCTATATTAGCAAGATTGTTAGGCTGGCTGGTGGTTATGCGCTCAAGCAATTTGCTAAAAGCTTCCTTCTGGCCTGCGGCCATGGCATTATCTTTAGCCTGCTTGGCGTTGGTGCTGGTACTGTTTACTTTTATACCGTCTATAGTAAACAAGTCAGCACTAATGGCCTTCCCACTGAAGGAAATTATAAAAACAAAGGCAAGTAACCTGAAATATAACATCATATAATTATTGTAAAATTGCGACAATTACTCTATTAGTTACACGAATTTTTTAACTTAGAAAAGAAGTTTATACTCATTCTGATTTAAACTGCCGTTTAGATACGAGTATTTTTTATTATAGGAAAAAGTTAAATCTGAAGTAATAGTGGCCCTATTTCAAGGATTTTACTTTTTTCTATAATAAATTTAAAGACAAAGTATATAATCGGTAGTTTAAATTAGAATGAATATATTTTCTTTATAGGCAAAACATGGCTGGAAAAACTTCATATAAAAGCGCAGGCGTAGATATTGATGCGGGTAACGAACTAGTATCGCGCATAAAACCACTGGCAAAAAGTACAAGAAGGGTAGGGGCCGATGCAGACCTTGGTGGTTTTGGCGGTCTTTTTGATTTAGCCGCATGTAAATATAAAGACCCAGTTTTAGTTTCTGCAAATGATGGCGTTGGCACAAAATTAATGCTGGCTTTTTCAACTGGCATCCATGATACCGTGGGCATAGACCTTGTTGCCATGTGCGTGAATGATTTAGTGGTACAAGGCGCTGAGCCATTATTTTTCCTTGATTATTTCGCAACTGGTGGCCTTGATGTTGAAAAAGCCCATGATGTAATAAAAGGCATCGCAGAAGGGTGCAGGCAAGCAGGCGCAGCCTTAATAGGCGGGGAAACCGCAGAAATGCCTGGCATGTATGAACGCGGCCATTACGATCTTGCCGGGTTTGCGGTTGGAGCAGTTGAGCGCGATAAAATTCTGCCAAGAGGCGATATTAAAGCCGGTGATGCTATAATAGGAATTGCATCAAGCGGCGTGCATTCTAACGGCTTTTCGCTTGTGCGCCATGTTATGAAAACATCTGGCCTTGAATATGATGCAGCAGCGCCGTTTGCAGATGGAAAAACATTGGGCGAAGCCTTAATTACCCCAACACGCATATATGTTAAATCCTGCCTGGCTTTGTGCCGCGCTGGCTTGCCGAAAGCTTTTGCGCATATAACCGGAGGTGGGTTTGTTGAAAATATCCCGAGAGTGCTGCCTGATAATTTAGCTGCTAAAATCAATTATGGCTCATGGGAATTCCTGCCTGTATTCAAGTGGCTTATGGATGAAGGCAATATTGATGTAATGGAAATGCTACGCACCTTTAACTGCGGCGTTGGCATGATTACTGTTGTTGCTAAAGAAGATGCTGCTGCAGCGCTGGATCTATTAAAAGAAAATGGTGAAAATGCAGTGTTAATCGGCGAACTCACCGAGAGAAGCGGCGAGGCGGTTGAGATTATTGGGTTGTAAGCAGTCAGTATAGTGAATTTGCTTTTTATTTACGCTAGGAAACCCTTGTCGATGTGTAGGAGAACTACATGAGACGATGATTGACAACGCGTAAATAAAAATGAAATTTACTATAAAATAGTGCAAGTGCAGGTTTTTAGTGTAGTAATGCTTGCACTTAGACTTACAACTTGCACTTTTATAATCATATATAAAGCACTTTTATGCAGGAAATAATCGGCACAATCGCCGCAACTCTCACAACATTAAGCTTCTTACCCCAAACAATTAAAGTTATTAAAACCAGACATACCAAGGATATTTCCCTGCTTATGTATGTATTACTGGTAGTTGGGGTATCGTTATGGTTTGTTTATGGAATAATGCTGCATAGCTGGCCAATTATTATTTCCAACTTTGTTACGCTTCCCCTTGTAATAACGATATTAATTATGAAAATATGGGAAAAGTAACACGCAAAAAGATATAAAATGCAGTAATAAAATGCTTTGTTGGCGGAGCCTAGGTATAATAATGCCGATAATTACCGTTATACTCATTCTGACTCAAACTTCCGATTATATACTTCGTCTTTATTTGTTGTATATAAAAAATTAAATCTTTGAAATAGAGCCACTATTCCTAAAGATTTAACTTTTACCTACAACAAAAAATACTCGTATCTAAATCGGCAGTTTAAATCAGAATGAGTATATACTGAGCGCTGTTTGTATTTATCTATTTCACTTGTTGTATTTTCCCTATTTTTATGTAAAATATTTTCACCAAATTAGGAAGTATAGGAAATACTTATGATTATTATCGGCCTTACCGGATCAATAGCTACAGGAAAAACATTTGTAGCAAAATGCTTTGCAAAGTTAGGAGCAAAGGTATTTGATGCTGATATTGCGGTGCATGAATTATTAACTTATTCTGGAAAAGCCGTAAGGCCGGTGCGGGAAGTGTTTCCAGAAAGTTATGATGAGGGCTGTATATGCAGGAAAAAACTAGGTTCTATAGTTTTCAATAATGCAGAAAAAAGGCAGCAACTTGAAGAAATAATGCATCCTTTGGTGGATATGGAACGTGAGAAATTCTTAAAAGATGCGGAAAAACAAAGAATTAGCGTGGCCGTATTGGAAATTCCACTTCTGTTTGAATCCAAGGTAAAAGTTGCTTGTGATTATGTTGTGGTAACTATTGTAGACAAAAATATACAAAAAGAGCGCGCCCTAGATAGAGAGGGAATGACAGAAGCAAGGTTTAATGCTATAAACTCGTTGCAAATGGACAGTAATGAAAAAGCAAAGCGTGCGGATTTTGTCATTGATACCAAAGAAAGTGAATTTTCCGTATTCAGGAAAGTTAAACAAATAATGTATAATGTGCGGAGCCGCGATGCGGGAGATAGCATTTGACACAGAAACAACGGGGCTAGAGCCCAGACAAGGCCATAGGATTGTAGAAATTGGCTGTATAGAGTTAATTGACAGGGTAAGAACGGGAAAATTTTTCCATGCATATGTAAATCCAGAACGCGACGTTCCGCAAAGGGTGGTAAATATCCATGGAATTACAGAAGAATTTCTTGCCGATAAACCATTATTCCGGAAAATAGCGGCTCAATTCCTTGAATTTGTTGGTGATTCGCCACTTGTAATCCACAATGCTGCTTTTGATATAAAATTCATAAATTTTGAACTTGAACGTGCCTCTTTTCCAGAAATAAACGCTAAAAGGGCGATAGATACGCTTGTAATTGCCCGTGCAAAATTCCCAGGTGCGAAAGTAAGCCTGGATGCGCTTTGTGACCGTTTTGGTGTAAACCTTTCCCGCAGGGAGAAACACGGCGCATTACTTGATGCAGAATTGCTTGCCGATGTTTATATCGGACTTACAGGCGGTAAGCAGGGGTCTATGTTCGATGAAAGTAGCAAGGAAGCTGCCAATAAAATAATTGCCATACCTACTGTTAAAAATGAATTTGTATCATTTGCACCGCGCGAATACATTCTTTCCGAAGAAGAAATTGAGAAACATAAAGAATTTATCAGCAAAAAATTAAAGAACGCGATGTGGGAAGCTTAGGTGGTTTGAATCAGAATGGGTATATGAAAAATGCCAGCTATAAGCCCTATTCCCGGTGATAAGGATGCCCACTGATAATGCTATAAGCCCTGTAAACCTGCTCAGCCAGCATTGAGCGAACTAGCATATGCGGCCAGGTTAGCTTGCCGAAGGAAAGAATAAAATCCGATTTCTGCCTTAAATTGTCGCTAAGCCCATCCGCGCCGCCAATAACAAATGCAATAGAGCTGGTGCCTTCGCTTTGCCATGCAGATACTATACCTGCCAGCTCTAAACTGGAGATATTCTTTCCGCGTTCATCAAGTGAGATTATTTTGCTGGATTTGGGAATGGCGCTAAGAAGCAATTCTGCTTCGGCAGATTTAAGCTGCTCGCCTGATAAAGCTTTTTTTGCTTCGAACTCTTTTAATTCGAACTGCCAGGGTATGCGCTTGATATAAGAGGCGAAGATTTCCTTCTCGGGAGAATTCTTAAATTTCCCGATAGCGGCAACAGTTACCTTCATACTCACCTCTTATTCTATGCTAGGCACTGTTAGCAAATTCTACTATATCTTGCTGCAAATATTGTTTTTCTGCGATACGGTGCTCACGTATGTCTATATACGCTGCGCTCCGTTTCTCAAAAAACACCATTTTCGCTACGTTTAGCGAATTTGCTAACAGTGCCTAGCGCATTAAAGCCGGTTCATTAATCGGCAATGCCCACATTTTTTCAAGGTTATACATTTCCCTGTATTCCGGTTTAAAGATGTGTACTATTACATCCCCAATATCAACCAGAACCCAATTACCTTCCGACATCCCTTCAACAGAAACATCGCTGTAATTTAGTTTATCTCTGACATTTTTAACCAGGTTTTGTGCCAGGGAGCTTGTATGGCGGTCTGAAGTACCTGATGCGATAATCATGTAATCAGCTATATCTGTCTTGCCTTCGAGATTTATGGTAACAACATTCTGTGCCTTACCATCCTCTAAAGATTCCTCTACCAGGCTTTTAAGATCAGATATAATTTTTTCGATATGTTGTGTGGTTATGTTGGTTCTCGCTTTTTAGGTTATATTCCCATTATATAATAATAAGCAGGCATATTACCAGTGGTATTTTGTTTTTATTTTTCAAATCCATCCTGGGTTGAACTGTCATTTCTTATTTTTGTAGCTGAAGCCGGGTGGATTTCAATATCAAGGAATGTCCATGCTGGCGGATTTGTGTAATTAAGCTGCTTTGCATCGTTAATTTTATATGCTGCAAATTTTGCGGCTACTTCACCAGTTAGCGCTTTTTCTTTTAAATCACCGCGATTAAACACAGCTATGGGCATTATTTCCATAATATCCTGCCATTTGTGCCATTTTGGAAATTGCAATAAATTATCAGCGCCCATAAGCCACACAAAATTATTTTTCGGATATTCTGCTTTAAGGGCAAGCATTGTATCATAAGTATAGGTTGTGCCTGAATTTATTTCAAAATCAGAAACCT
The DNA here is from genome assembly GCA_002422795.1 of Alphaproteobacteria bacterium UBA6187. Classification (GTDB taxonomy): domain Bacteria; phylum Pseudomonadota; class Alphaproteobacteria; order Rickettsiales; family UBA6187; genus UBA6187. The sequence goes on from DITJ01000004.1 coordinate 52,132, forward strand.
TAATTTGCGGGCAGTTTTCGGCAACTTGCCGCGCAATAGCAAGGCGGTTTTCAAATTCAGCCATGCCTTGTTTTTCTTTAAGCGGATTTTGCGGGGATACCAGCCACCAGATTTCATCAAGGCCAAGAAGCTTTATGGCCTGCTTGCTTATATAAACATGGCCGGCATGTGCAGGGTTGAATGAGCCGCCAAGTAGGCCGATTTTAGGTGGGGGCATGTTTTACGACTTTTGTTTGGAAAGATTGCGCTTCTTATTAAAAGCACTAGCATACAATTAAGAGTTGTGAACTTTCCTCTCCCTCAGGGAGAGGGAATCTGCACGGCTCCTTATGAACGGTAGTACATTATTATCTTATATGCAAGACACCCTATCTCGGCCTAATGCTGCCATTACTTCTTACCACATATTTATAAGTAGTCAGTTGCTCCACCCCAACTGGCCCACGCGCGTGCAGCTTGCCTGTGGAAATACCAATTTCCGCGCCCATGCCAAATTCTCCGCCATCCGCAAACTGGGTGGAAGTATTATGCATTACAATGGCGCTATCAATACGGTTTAGGAACTCGGCTGCTGCAATGTTATCAGCAGTTATAATAGAATCAGTGTGGTGCGAGCTGTGAGTGTTGATAAAATCAATCGCTTCACTAATGCCGGAAACTATTTTCACAGAAATTATTGCATCCAGATATTCCGTATCCCAATCGGCATCTGTGGCGGGCACTATGCTGCTATCAATTTTCCTTGCTGCCTCATCGCCGCGTATTTCGCAACCCTCAGATTTAAGCGCGGCAATAATTAATGGCAAAGCTTTATCTGCAACTTTGCTATCAATCACCAGCGATTCGGTAGCCCCGCAAACACCAAGGCGGCGCATTTTTGCGTTACTAACCACATTTACAGCCATGTCTAAATCAGCTTTTTCGTGTATATAAGTGTGGCAATTGCCATCCAGGTGCAGCAAAGTTGGCACGCGGCTTTCATCCATAACCCTTTTGCACAGGCCTTTGCCACCGCGCGGCACGATTACATCAATATATTCAGGCATTGCAAGCATTGCGCCGACTGCCTCCCTATCTTGCACAGGCACTAGCTGGATAGCATTTTCAGTAATTCCGGCACTGCGCAAGCCCTCATGCAAACTATCAACAATTGCTTTTGAAGAATTAAAGCTTTCCGAGCCACCGCGCAAAATAGCGCTATTGCCTGATTTCAGGCATAGTGCCCCTGCATCTGCGGTAACATTCGGACGCGATTCATAAATTATGCCAATTACACCAAGTGGAACACTCACGCGCGATATATCCAACCCGCTTGGCCTGTCCCAATTCGCATGGGTTTTTCCCACCGGGTCTGGCAGCAGGGCGATTTCTTCCAGGCTTTTTGCAATTGCGCCAATGCGGCTTTCGTTTAGTTCCAGGCGATCAAGCAGTGCTTTATCTAATCCTTTCGTCTTGCCCGCATCCATATCTAATTTATTGGCTGCAAGGATTTTATCAGTATTTTTACGCAGCGCCGCCGCCGCCGCGCAAAGCCCGGTATTTTTATCTTCCGCACTTGTACTGGCAAGCTCAAGAGCGGCAATTTTAGCTTGTTTACCAAGCTGCTGCATCATTTGTTTTATGTTCATTCGTTATCAGAGTTCAGAATTCAGAGTTCAGAGTTCAGTTAAGTTAAGTAGTAAGACATCATATATAAAAATATAAAAAATCCAATACTGAACTCTGAACTCTGAACTCCGAACTCTAAAACCCTACTCCTCTAATACTAAATTATCCCTATGTATCAGCTCATCACGTCCTGAAAAGCCTACCATATTCTCAATTTCTTCACTTTGCTGGCCCATTATCAGCCTGGCATCGTCTGATGTATAAGCTGCAATGCCAACGCCGATTTTGTGCAACCTGCTATCTTTTATCATAACTGTATCGCCGCGGTCAAATCTTCCGGTTATATCCATAACTCCGGCAGGAAGCAGGCTTTTGCCGCCTTTTAATGCCTTTACCGCCCCATCATCAATGATAATTTCCCCTTGCACATTAAGGCTGCTGGCTATCCAGCGTTTTCGCGCTCTTCTGGGGTTATCGGATGATAAAAACACCGTATATTTAGCAGATTTCTCCAACGATTTAACCGGGTTTTTTTCCTTACCAGAAGCAAGAATCATCGTGCAGCCGCTAGATACTGAAATTTTAGCCGCCTCTATCTTTGTAACCATACCGCCAGAGCCAATTCCGCTGGATAAAGCCCCGCTTGCCATATCCTCTATCTGCCTTGTAATTTCCTTGACCTCAGGAATATGTTTTGCATCAGGCTCCAGACGCGGATTGCCAGTATAAAGCCCATCAACATCAGAAAAAAGGATTAATAAATCGGCGCTTACCATTTGCGCCACGCGCGCAGCCAGGCGATCATTATCGCCAAAGCGGAGTTCCTCGGTTGCTACCGTGTCATTTTCGTTAATAATCGGCACAACGCCGTTTAATAATAATGTTTCAAGCGTATTTTTTGCATTCAGGTAATTCCGGCGGTTTTCTGAATCGAATATAGTAAGCAGAATTTGCGCCACCGGAATATTGTTTTTTCCCAGGAATTCCTGATATTTACGCACCAGCTCCGGCTGGCCGCAGGCTGCCGCTGCCTGTTTTTCTTCCAGTTTTAATGTGCGCTTACCACTGGTTATATATTTCCTTCCCAAAGCTACCGAGCCGGAAGTAACAATAATTACATCCTTGCCGCGCTGTTTTAATGACGCAACATCACTTGCCAGAGTTTTAAGCCAATCCTCACGCAAATGACCTCCATCCTGGTCTACCATTAATGATGAGCCAACTTTGATAACTATCTTTTTTGCTTTTTCTATTAGTGTAGTCATTTTTTTGTACTTTACCGTTAGTGTATTAGGTGATAGGTAATAGGTTTCAGGTGATGGGGAAGAAAAATATAGTAAATTTCATTTTTATTTACGCGTTGTCGTTCAGCGGATTCATAAAATTCACGTAGTATACCTACGCTAAAATTTTATTCACCTTGAACTCCTAGCGTAAATAAAAAGCAAATTCACTATACTTCCCTAACACCCATTCCCTAACACCTATCACCTAATTTATTATGCCACTACCAGCAAGTACAATAGAAAATTTAATTTTAGAAGCTTTTCCTGATGCAAAAATCAAAATTGTTGATTTGGCGGGGGATAATGACCATTGGTCGGTGGAAGTAATATCGAAAGATTTCCAGGGCAAGAGCCGCATTGAGCAGCATAAAATGGTATATGCAGCGCTTAAAGGGAAAATGGGCGGGGAGTTGCACGCGATGCAATTAAAAACTGGTTCTGGCGATTAAGGTTTTTTTATGGAAAAAGATTTTGATTTGTGGACTGGGCATAAGAAGAAAGCGCATGGTGCGAATAAGCGCGCTTCGTTTAAAGAAGTTGAAGTCTGGTGGTGTTGTATAGGCGCTAATGTAGGGGATGAAGAAGACGGCAAAGGACTATATTTTACCAGACCAGTATTGATATTTAAAAAGTTTAACCAGAATATTTTTCTGGGTATTCCACTAAGTACACAAATAAAAGAAAGTCGCTTTTATTATAAATTACATTTTAAAGGTATAGAACAAAGCGCACTATTATCACAACTAAGAATATTTGATGCAAAAAGACTTAGGGAGAGGATGGGCGAGTTACCAGCAGATGAATTTAACAAGCTAAAGGAAAAAATAAAACAACTAATTTTATAGTTTTACTCCGCCCCCTTTACGGGGGCGGCCGCGGGTATTCCCGATTTATAAGGTTAATTATAATATATCTTTAAGTTATATTCAAGTAGTATATTACTTAAAATTAATAAGCCTACTTGCAAAGAACCCTTATGGGCATTTCCAATTTGGACGTAGTTAATATATAGACAAGAATTATTCACGCTAGCAATAAACAGGAGAAGAAAATGTCCCAACCAGAAATATACAAAACCATACAGAGCGAAATAGAATCAAACGATATAGTTCTATTCATGAAAGGCACGCCAAAATTCCCGCAATGCGGATTTTCTGCGGCTGTTACCCATATTCTAAACACTCATGGGGTGGAATTTAAAGGTATAAATGTACTTGAAGACCCCGCGATTCGCGAAGGCATTAAGGCTTTCAGTGATTGGCCAACTATCCCGCAGCTTTATATAAAAGGCGAGTTTATTGGCGGTTGTGATATCACCAAGGAAATGGCTATAAGCGGTGAATTAAAAGCATTGCTTACTGAAAAGGGCATAAAGGTTGCTTAAATGGCTTCTGCAATAAAAATAAGTGATCTTTACAAGGCTTATAATACCAAGCGCGGCCAAAAGGTGGCGCTTGACCATATAAACCTGGAAGTGCCGGAAGGCTCGTTCTTTGGCCTGCTTGGGCCAAATGGCGCGGGAAAATCCACACTTATTAATATTATTGCTGGCTTGGTAAATAAAACCAGCGGCAGCGCAGAAATATGCGGCTATGATGCTGAAAAACAGGCCAAACAAGCACGCAAACTGATAGGTATAGTGCCGCAGGAATTAGTGCTTGATCCGTTCTTTCCGCCATATGAGGCGCTTGAATATACGGCTGGTTTTTACGGCATTCCCAAAAACAAACGCCGCACCATGGAAATTATTGAGGCAATGGGGCTAAAAGATAAAGCCCACGCGCCATCACGCAGCCTTTCCGGCGGTATGCGCCGCAGGCTGCTGATTGCCAAGGCACTTGTGCATTCCCCGAAAGTATTGATTTTAGATGAACCTACTGCGGGAGTGGATGTGGAGCTGCGCCAGCAATTATGGGATTATGTGAAGCGCCTGAATAAAGAGCATGGTACTACCATATTACTCACAACGCATTACCTGGAAGAGGCCGAAACATTGTGTGACCGCATTGCGGTAATTAATCATGGAAAAATTATTTCTAATGATAGCAAAGCCAATATAATGAAAGTTATCGACCGCAAGAAGCTTATTGTTTCGACAAAAAGCGCACTTAAAGAAGTTCCAGAAGAATTAGAAAAATTCAGCGCTAATATTACAGATGATGGCCGTCTGGAAATAAACTATCGCAGCTTGGAGGTTTCCGTTGGAGAGATCCTACAAGCCCTTGCAAACGCAAAAATAGAAATCCGCGACCTTTCTACCGAAGAGCCGGATTTAGAAGAGATATTCAGGCATTTGACCAAGAGTTAAGTAGGTATTATTATTCAATGAATTATGCAGGAAAGAAAAATATACAAATAGATAATTAGAATAAGAAATGCGCACTAAACTCACTAACAATAATGCATGTTAAAAGAAGCTATGACAATCTTCTTGCATTCTATATAAATCCTGTATAATCCTCGGCTAATAGCAATTCCATATCAGCGACAAACATTGTCGTGCATCGTCTTACAAAATTGGCGAACCTTTGGCATGATGAAATATAAGTAAGCTTTATTTCATCATGCCTCGGTTTCACGTAGAAAACCTACGCTGAAATTTTGTTCGCCTTGCACTCCTAGTTTGCCTATGATCTAGAAATGGCATAAGTAAATAACCAAAAGGGATGAACATGTTTAAAGGTGCAATAACCGCGCTTATTACGCCATTCAAAGATGGCAAAGTTGATGAAAAAGCGTATCAGGCATTTATAGAGTGGCAGATTAATGAAGGAATCCATGGCCTTGTGCCGTGCGGTACTACAGGCGAATCCCCAACCCTTACCCACGAAGAGCATAACCGTGTGATTGAATTATGCGTGGAAGTGGCAAAGGGCAGGGTGCCTGTGATTGCTGGAACCGGTTCAAATTCAACAGAAGAAGCTGTTGCCCTTTCTGTTCACGCTGAAAAATGCGGTGCGGATGCAGTGCTGGTTGCCGCGCCTTATTATAACAAACCTAACCAGGAAGGTTTATTCCAGCATTATAAAGCGATTAATGATGCCATTAATATCCCGATTATAACTTACAATATCCCTGGCCGTTCCGTGGTTGATATTGCTGATGAAACGACCGTGCGTATGGTTCATGAGCTTAAAAACATTGTTGGTATAAAAGATGCTACAGGCAATTTGGTTCGCGTAAGTACTTTAAGGATGAAGCTGGAAGGAAGAGGGTTCTGCCAGTTATCTGGTGATGACGGCACGGCTATTGCTTTTAATTCGCAAGGCGGTGTGGGCTGCATATCCGTTACATCCAATATTGCCCCTAAAATGGTGGCAGGTGTTCAGAATTTATGGTTTGCCGGAAAAGCAAAAGAGGCATTGGAACTGCATGATAAATTAATGCCGCTGCATGTGGCAATGTTTTGCGATACCAGCCCTGGCCCTGCAAAATATGCAGCGAGCCTGCTAAATCTATGCGCACCCGATGTGCGCCTGCCAATTGTTGCCCCTGCAGAAGATAAAAAGGTGCAAGTGAAAAAAGCAATGCGGGAGGTGGGTATCATTTAGGGATTGGGATTTAGGGATTGGGGCGCAGAAGAGCCTCCCAATCCCTAATCCCCATTCCCTAATCCCTATTAAGAATGTCCAACGAAGAACTTCCAGTAAAAAAAATAATAGCAGTAAACCGCAAGGCGCGGTTCGAATATTTTATTGAAGAATCGTTTGAAGCCGGAATTATGCTCAAAGGCAGCGAGATAAAATCTATCCGTAACGGCAATGTAAATATTGGTGATGCCTATGCAGATGAGCAGCGCGGGGAAATATACCTGCTGCAAGCGCATATTGGCGAATATAAAGGTGCAAACCGTTGGGGGCATAACCCCACAAGGCCGCGTAAACTTCTAATGCACAAGGCGGAAATACGAAAACTATTTGGTAAGCTTAAAGTGAAGGGCTATACGCTTGTGCCGCTTTCTTTATATTTTAATGAAAAGAATATTGCTAAAGTTGAGCTTGGCCTTGCCAAAGGTAAAAAACAACATGATAAACGCGCCACTGAAAAAGAACGCGATTGGCAGCGGGAAAAAGCCAGGACATTAAAGGGCGAATAGTTTCTCTCTTTTGTATCATACCAATTTCATATCAAAGACGAAGTAGGAGTGCGAGGCGAACAAAATTTTAGCCTAGTAAACCTAGGTGGATTTTGTAAGACCGATGCACGACAACCTTCGTCAAAGATATGGAATTGGTATCAGAATGTTTAAAGCCGTTGCTTTACTATTCCAATAACATTGGCATAAGCTAAAATATTTTTTCTTACAAAGCTGAAAAATCGAATTTATAGTGCCAGCTCTTGCGCTGTGTGCCTTGGTTTTTCTGTTATGTTTTTTTATTATCTATTCTGCTTGACTTTCGCTTACTAAGAGCTATGTTAAAATTTGAGTTTTGTAATAGGCTCTTGGTTGCAATGTCCCACCTTTTGGTGCCTGTACTTTCAGTATAGGTTGTTTTCTTGATATTTGACGAAGAGTTTCCAGTTTTTTGCTGTATTATAAGACTTGTTACGTATGCGACTTATTTGCATATAAAATAATTTTAGGAGAAAGACTAATGGCTACAGGAACAGTTAAGTGGTTCAACCCAACTAAAGGATATGGATTCGTTCAGCCGGAAGACGGTGGAAATGATGTATTCGTACACATAAGCGCGGTTGAAGCTGCTGGCCTGCGTACTCTAAATGAGAATCAACGTGTAGGCTACGAGCTTACTACTGAGAAAGGCAAAACTTCAGCTACCAACCTTAAGATTATTAATTAGTTGGTTTAAAATTTAAGCTGCTATCTCATTCCACATTATTTTGGTTAACATAATAAAGTGGAATGGTTTCGTTATCGTAAAGATATATGATATAGCAATGCTTTAGCTAAAGACACTTGGGTCATGCTCAGGTGTTTTTTGCTGTTATAGGCATGAAATGATATTTCTATAGCCTTTTAGTTATGCTATAGTTTTCAATATAGCATTTCCCATTTTCATTTATACGTCGTCACTCTTCGGATTCACAAAATTAGCGAACCTTCGGTATGATGAAATATAAGTAAACTTTATTTCATCACACTTCGGTTTCACCTAGGTTTACTAGGCTAAAATTTTGTTCACCTCGAATTCCTAGTAGAAATGAAAAGCGGAAGCGCTATAATATAAAAAGATTGAAAATGACTGGTTTGCAAATAAATCCAACCTTAGCGACCGCCACCGAGCAAGATTTACAAGAAGTACAGGAGATTTATTCGTATTATTTTTTAAATGACACTGTAACATTTGAAGAAGTGCCCCCATCTGTTGAAGAGATGATTGCATGGTGGAGGTTGGTAACTGAGAAACTTCTGCCGTATATTGTGATAAAGAATGATAAGAAAATTATAGGATACGCATATGCTTCACCTTATCACCATAGGAGCGCTTATCGTTTTACCATTGAAGAATCAATATACGTCGAAAAAGATTGGCGTGGTTTTGGGGTAGGCAAGCAGTTACTTGGTGAAATATAAAACGATGCACTGAACAGGGATATAAACAAATGCTTGCTAGTATTACTAGCGCAGGGAACCCAGCATCAATCAAACTATAGTATTTCCCATTTTCAATAATGATGCGTCGATCATCGTCTCATGTAGCTCACCTACACATCGACTCGATTTCCTATCATTATTGAAAAGCGAAAACACTATACATGAGAAATTTGGATTTACAGAAGTTGGGCCACTAAAAAATATAGGTTTTAAATTTGGCCAGTGGCTTGATACAGTCATTATGCAGAAAGCGCTGTGAAATTATCTGTTTCGAAGAATAACATCTGCTTTCTTTACCAAGAAAAAACATTCCTCATACAGTGCCGTATAGATACTTTACCACCCAAAAACATATCATAATCCCAGCGTAATCATTAGGATTACGCGAGCAACCATCTTTAAGGAGATTGATTTATGTCAGGTCAACAGGATAGAAGCCAACAAAACCCGCAGGCTGCGGCAGGCCAGCAGGCTAACCGAAGCGGCGCTGCAAACCGTAATGCTGCAGATGCCGGGCATGGTGAGGATGCAGGCAAAAAACAGCCATCGGACAAAAGCCGCACAGGTAGCGGGGCTGCAAATCAGGACAAAGAAGGCGCTTCCAGAAACAAGTCTTCCCAAGGCGATAGGCGTTCTGCAAGTAATGAGTAAACTAATAAGATGGGCCTGGTTCTCCAGGCCCATCTTGTTTTATTCTTTCTACCCCATCTTCACCAGCTTCATATACGAATAATGAGCATTTAGTGCCGTGTTATTATTGTTGGGCAATTTTTTCGTCTTCATTGTTGCCGCGAGAGGCAATTTTTGTATTAGCAAGGCCGCTTTCCTGTTTTTGGGGCTTAAATGTTGGTATTGGAACTTTTCTTCCGTTTATCCCAACCCGTATAGGTTTAAGCTCATCCATGTCGCTTATTGCCTCAATAGAGGAGGCTATTTTTGTACCGACAATGCCGATTTCCTTAAATGTTGGCACCGGAACCTGTTTTCCATTTACCCCAACCCGTATAGGTTTGAACTCATCCATTTCGCTTATTGCCTCAATAGAGGAGGTTATTTTTGTACCGACAATGCCGACTTCCTTAAATGTTGGCACCGGAACCTGTTTTCCATTTACCCCAACCCGCTTAGGTTTAAACTCATCAATATTTCCTACTTCCTCTATATCAATAGAGGAAGCAGCCTGTTCGTAAGAAACTACATTCACTTCCTGTGATGGCTGGGTATTTGTTGCACTTATTACCGGTTCATTAACATCAGTGACTGTTTTTGCAGATGCCGCTACATTGCGTGAAAATGGTGCTTTGTCATTAGTTGAGCCGCCATTATTTGAAGATGTAGTTGTAGGTTTATCGGTATTCTTTTGTTTTTTATTCGAGGCTGTATTTTTTGTAGTATTGGTATTTGAAACTTCAGAACTTGCAGATTTTCCATTGGAAATATTATAAAACGCCTGATCCAGAAGCTTAACCATATTTGCATCGCGGCTTTTAATGCTCCTCCCCCCCATCACAACACCTACCAGGCTTTTGCCGGAGCGGTTTGCTGAAGTTACCAGGTTAAAGCCCGAAGCCCTTATGTAGCCAGTTTTAAGGCCATCAGCGCCACGGTAGTTTTTAGTAACCCTGTTGTGCGAGAAAATGGTTTGCCCCTTATATTTGAAGCTTGAGCGGGAAAATAATGGGTAATATTGCGGATAATCCCTTTTAAGTGCTACAGCAAGGCGCGCCATGTCATAGGCTGTAGTAACCTGTTTATTATTAGGAAGCCCGGAAGCATTCGCAAAATTGGTGTTTTTCATGCCAAGTTTCTTTGCGGTCTCGGTCATTTTTAATGCAAATTTTGGCTCGGAGCCGCTAATTGCTTCAGCAAGCACCACAGAGGCATCATTGGCAGATTTTATAACTACTGCGTTAATGGCATCCTGCATGGTGATTGTTTGCCCGGCGCGCAATGCTATAGAGCTTGGTGACTGGCTTGCTGCAAAGGAAGAAACACGCAGTTTCTGATTTATGTTCAGGGTGCCTTGTTCCAGGGATTGAAAAGCAAGGTATAACGTCATCATTTTAGTAAGTGAGGCCGGATATCGTTTCTTCCCGGCATTTTCCTGATGCAGCACACTGCCTGTCTCTGCATCAATTACTAAAGAGGCGTATTTTTCATTTTCAGCGGCTGCATAGCATGGCGCCGCGAATAAAGCCAATACTAATAAGCCAGTTACAGACTTTAAAATACTTTTTTTAAAGAATCCCACTTTCGCGCACCCTATCTATTATTGGTTGTTGATGGAGAAAAGCCAGCAAAATGAGTGACGTACATGTCACACACCGCGCCAGTTTACCAAAGATGCTATTGTGCCACAAATTAACACTATATTTCAACAATAATTATTGCCATTTTCCTAATATTTTGTAGGGAAACCAAGAAGTTTTAATGTGGCAAGGAAATGCTCTGGAAGTTCGGCTTCAAATTTCAACAACTTGTCGTCATAAGGTATTGTTAATTTACGGGCATGCAGGTGCATTTTTTTATTTGTATAGTCTGAAAAGGCACTTTTACCGCCATATTTGCCATCACCTAAGATTGGAGTACCTGCTTCTGCCATATGCACCCTTAGCTGGTGGGTGCGGCCGGTTATAGGGATAAGCTCAATCAGGCTGAATTCTTTTCCGGCGGCAGCAATCACCCTGAAATGCGTGGTTGCCTGTTTGCCGTCTTCATCACTTTGTACTTTTTCTTTGCCTGCGCCAACCGAGCCTTTTAAAAGCTTGTTGCTGATTCGGCCTTCTTTTTCTTTAGGCACCCCGGCAAGTACGGCCCAATAAATTTTTTCAGTTTGTTTATGGCGGAATAGTTCCGCCATGTTTGCGGCTGCCGCAGGGCGGCGGGCAAGCAATAGCACTCCGGTAGTATCTTTATCCAGCCTGTGTACCAGTTTCGGGCGCTCTTCATTGCCAAATTTAAGGCAGTCCAGCATGTCATCAAGGCTTAGCTTAATTCCTGTGCCGCCTTGTACGGAAAGCCCTTCTGGCTTGTTAATCACCACTACATCGGCATTTTTGAATATTACGCTGTTTAACAGCTGGTTTTCCTGGTCTTTTGTCCAGGATACTGGCTTCTTAAGTTTAGTAGCAGGCCTTGGTTTATATGGAGGAACCCTTACCATCTGCCCTTCTTCAAGGCGCGCATTGGATTTTACCCGCTTTTTATCAACCCTTATATCGCCTTTGCGCAAGGATTTTTCCATAGTAATATGTGGAAAATCAGGAAAATGCCTCTTAAACCAGCGGTCCAGGCGGATGCCGTTATCTTCACGTGATACTGCAATATTCTGCACTCCGGCCATTTTTTTATTCCTTATTTCTTTGATTGAAGAAGATTGCAGATTATTTTTTAATCTTAAATCTTAATTATTTAGACTTTTCCAGCTTTTTCGCTTCATCCCACAGCCTGTCCATTTCTTCCAGGCTTGCTTTTTTTATATCCGATCCAGCAATAGCTATACTAGTTTCAACGTAACGGAAGCGACGTTCAAATTTTGCATTACAGCCGCGCAAGGCCTCTTCCGGATCTATACCCAGTTTTCTAGATAAATTCACAACAGCAAATAATAAATCGCCAACTTCTTCCTTTATGCCGTCATTATCAACCACGGCTTGCTTCACTTCATATAGCTCTTCCTCAATCTTTGCAAGCACGCCTGTTAAATCTGGCCAATCGAAGCCCACTTTTGCAGCGCGTTTCTGTAATTTTGCAGCGCGGAGTAATGCCGGAAGTGCTTTGGCTACGCCATCTAAGTTGCTGTGCGGTATGTTGCTTGCGGCTTTATTCTTACGTTCCTGCTCTTTTTGTTCCTCCCAGGCGATTTCCTGCTGGGAAGCGGTTTTGATTTCCGCATCACCAAATACATGCGGATGCCTTACTATCAATTTATTTATTATGGCGGCTGCAACATCTTCAAAATCAAATATTTTTTGCTCTGAGGCCATTTGCGAGTGAAACACCACCTGCAAAAGCAAATCCCCCAGTTCTTCCCTTAATCCGTCCATATCATTTTTTTCGATGGCATCAAGAACCTCATAAGCTTCTTCGATGGTACAAGGGGCAATGGATGCAAAATTCTGCTCGACATCCCATGGGCAACCATTTTCCGGATCGCGCAGGCGGGACATTATTTCTTTTAGCTGGGTAATTTTACTGGTCATTTATTTATCTTCAAATGCAAATGCAATTTTATATGAGAATGTTTTCTTGTCGGAATAATAGTTATCTGGCACCGGTATTACCGGGTCTGCATCGGCAATCATCTGGGTTAGGGCGTTATCAAGAACCTTCGAGCCTGTACTTTTTATAATTCTTGAAAGCAATATCCTGCCTTTCCTGTCTATTTTTATAAATATTTCGCCTGTACCTGTAATATGATTTTCTTTTGCGTAAGCCGGGTATTTCTTAAATTTATAAAGCCAAAGCGGCAGAAGTTGTTCATATGAAGTTATTTTTCCTGCATCTTTATTAACGGAATTTCCGATAACAACCCCCTCTTCTTCATCTGCACTATCAGCCTGCTTGCCCGCTGCTGGCGCATATTCCTGCAATGGAACGGGTAAATCTATATTTTTAGCTGCCTGTTCTAAAACACGTTCAAATTCCTGTTGTTCGCCTAAAGAGGAGGCATCGCCCTTTTCAGCATTATGAGCAAGAGAGGCAATATTTTTGCCTGATTTTTCTATATCGCCGTTATTGTTTATAGAAGTGGTATCTTTTTTATTTTCCGGACTTTTATTTAGATAGGCTGCCTGGCCAGTTCTTGTGCTGTTGCCAGCCATTTCTTTTTGTGCTGCTGCGGAAACCCCTGCATTGTAAGATGTATATTTTTGTATGCTGGCGGCATTGCCGGCTCTTGCCTTATCCTGTATTCCAAGTTTTACCCTCACCTTTTTGTAGCCTTCCGGCTCGGCTTTATCAGGTATTGTGAATAAAACCGTGAGGACAAAAAGATGCACCGCAAACGAGAGCAGTAAAGTTATACCAAAATATTTTTGCTGCTTATGCTTCATTCTTTATTTCACAATCTTAGTAATAATTGAAACGTCACTGCCGCCAACATTTTCTATTGTTTTCATAACCCATATAAGGTCTTTGGAAGTCACTTCTGCATCTGATTTTATTATCAGTTCTTTTCCTTTATTTTCAAGGACTAATGTGTTTATTATGGTGGAAAAATCTTTTCTTGCAACAAAATCGTCATTTACAGCAAGTCTACCATCTTTATGCATATATATAACGCTAACCCTTTGTGGTTTTGCGACGCCTTTTTTAGAAGCATCCGGTAAATTAAGTGCAAACATGTCTGTTTTTTCAATAGTCCCTGCAACCATAAAAAAGGTAAGCAGAAGGAAAATTATATTTACCAGTGGAATAAGGTTTATTTCCTTTCGGCCGGTTCTTGCTTTATTTTCCAGCATTTTCAATATCCTCCGCAAGTGATATATTTTTACCACCGCTAGATTTTATGGAATCTATCGCGGTCACAACATCCTGCACTGAAGCAGTTTTCTTACTTGATACCACAATCTCGGCTTCTGTGAATTTTTCCAGAAGCGGTTTTATTTTTTCGTCTAATTGCAGTAAATTATATTCTTTGCCATCTAAAAGGAACTTTCCCGAGCCGGTTAAGGTTACAAGAATGGTTTTGCTTTTAGCCGCGCCAGACTCACTGTCCTTGGAATCATTAGAAAGATTAAGGTTCAATATTTCCATATGCAGGAATTGGGTAGTAAGCATAAAAAACAACAGTAGAACAATTAAAATATCTACAAGCGAAGTTATATTTATGGTTATACGTTTTTTCGGTTTTTCGCCAAAGTTCATAAGAATAGTTGCTAGTTGCTAGTTGCTAGTTGCTAGTGGCTGGGTACTAGTAACTAGTAACTAGCAACTAGCAACTAAATTAATTTACACTACGCGCCATTATGCACATAACAGCATCTTTTATTGTCGCCCGCACGGAATCTATACGGCCTTCTAATATATAATGTGCAGCAAGTGATGGTATGGCAACTGCAAGACCTGCAACGGTTGCAATTAATGCTTCCCATATTCCGCCTGCAAGCAGCGCCGGGTCTACGCCGGAACCGGTTTGGCTAATACCTGCAAATACTTTTACCATGCCGGTAACAGTGCCAAGAAGCCCAAGAAGCGGGGCTATATTAGCAATCATTTCCAGCCCGCGCAAATGAGTTTCATACTGGCGTATTTCTCTGATTGCAGTGCTCTCAACAATCCTTATCCGCTTTTCATCCGTAAGCGCCCTGTTGCTAACGGCGTTAATAGCTGTTTCAATAACTTTTGCGGCAGGGCCTTTGTTATTGCCTGCTATATTCATGGCTTCGGCCATTTTGTTATCTGCAACGGCTGCGATTATTTTATCTATAAACGCAGTGGCAAGTGCGCCGGTTGCCCAGAACTGGTATATTTTATACATTATTACAGCCATAACATAAACGGAAAGAACCAATATAACCGGCATAACAACGCCGCCTTTTGCCAGTAATTCTGTGAGTATCATATTAATTTCCAAATAATATTAACATTTCTATTGCTGGTATTTACAGCAAGCATATTGATGCAGCCTAAAATACTTATACTATAGTAGCTTCTATTTTGAAATTAGCAATTGCGAATAAATGCTTTATCAACTACAATTTACCCATGTGCAATATAGGTAATTAGGGCGGGGTGTTATAGCAATGGCTAACAAGAAGTTTTCAGCTCGCACTATAGGTGATATAGAAGAAATAGAAGTTGAGTCGATAGAGCAGGATATGTCGGATATTATAGAGGATGAGCCTCTTCCTGTAGAAGAAGCTACAGAAATCAATAAAGTTACCAATCCCCTTAAAAAGACGCTAAAGCGCATTATTGCAGGTGCGGTAATAATAGTGCTTGCTGTAGTGCTTTTCTTTCTTGGCGGAGTTTTCGGTTCGGGAGAGGGAATATCAACTATCGCCCCGTCGCCTGTTAATCCAGGAAATAATAATAAACTAGTATACGTAACCGGTGCTGCTCTTGAGCAGGAGTTTACCGATCCCATGTTTAATGTTTCCGCCAGGGGTCTGGGGCTTGAGCGCCTGGTAGAAATGTACCAGTGGAGCCTGGAAAAAGATACTTATATAAAAAAATGGTCCAGTGAGCCAATTGCAATATCTGATGAGGATGCAAAAAATAAGGGTTTTATAAATCCGGCAGAACTGCCTTTCTTCTCTGATAAATGGCTGGCGGATAAGGTAATGATTGGCGATTTCAATATTTCCCCTGAGCTTGTAAAGCAGTTGAGTAATTCAACCCCCCTTGCTGTTACAGAGGAGAATTTCAATAAACTTAATGAAGATGGAAAAAACGCATTTAAACTTTTTGAGGGCGGTTATTTCTTTGGAATAGACCCCGCAAATCCCCATATTGGCGATTTAAGGATTACCTTTAAAGCTTCTGCTGCCGGCCAACTTACTGTACTTGCGAAGCAATCTGCAAATTCATTGGAGCCATATATTGGCAAGAATGGACTTGTTGGAATATTACGCGCTGGGAATCATGACCTTGCCGCAATGAAACAGGGTATCGTTGCCAGTGGAAATCTGATGCTAACTATAGCAATGCGTGCAGTGTCGGTTTTATGCTTAATAATTGGCGGCCTGATAATTATAGGTAAAAACCCTTTCCGTAAAAAAGAAAAAATCCAGGAAGGTAACTCCATCTCTCCTATGATAGTCCGGGAGGAAACAGAAAGTTATGTAGATGCGGAGGAAGATGTCCAGGTTGCCGATGACGAGGAGTATGACATTCCTACGGATATTATCGAGCCTAATGATATAATGGTAACAGAAACTCCAACTATTAAAGAAACTCGGCCTTCTACCTATGTTGATCCTGTTTTAATGCGTCTATCTACCACTGATGAAGATGGTAAAAAAAGGAATGTTAATATTCCGGTAATAGAAAAAACGGAAGCGCCTGCGCCACTTGAATTTGAAATGGAAGATTCTAATCACGATATTTATGCGGGTGAAGAGTCTAAGCAGCATCAATCTTTAGGGGAATATGAAAATAAACCCGGTTCAACTGGTAATAACGCATATGTAAGTATGGACAAGGGGAATCAGCCTGGAACGACTTATGAGCCGAGAGCAGAATCCAATCGTTATGTAAGCAGCGGGTATTCAAAAGAATACGAAGATGAAATGCCAGATGGGGTTGATGTTATTAGTGATGGCGGCTTTGAAGAGATGGCCGGTGATATTAATTCGGACGTAGCTGAACAAAGCAATTCTTTCGATAGCTACCAAAATCCTTTTTCTGCGCCGAGCCATACTCTTATGGAAGAGGTAAGTTATCTTGATAATTCAACCCAAATTCCTGACGAGGTAGAGGTTATTTCTGAAGAAGAAGATGCCCCTGAATCTCTTTGGGAGGCTAAGGAGCCGCTGCATTCTTTAAGTTCTGATGAATTGCCAGATAATATAAGCGACAACTCGGAAGAGCCTGTATTTGCTGAGCATGATGCGCTGCAAAACATTCTATCGCCTCTTTCAACAGCCCATGATTTGCCTGATGCTCAAATCACTCCTGAGCCGGAATTGCCGTCATGGGAGGAGGCTGAGCTAGAGGAAGAAGATAATGGTCAAGCCAGCTTACCTGCGCTTCCGCCGCTACCTGATTTCCTAAGTTTCAAGAATGCGCCTGAGCCGGAATTGCCATCATGGGAGGAGCCTGAGCTGGAGGAAGAAGATAATGTTCAAGCCAGCCTGCCTGCGCTTCCGCCATTGCCTGATTTCCTAAGTTTCAAAAATGCGCCTGAGCCGGAATTACCATCATGGGAGGAGCCTGAGCTGGAGGAAGAAGATAATGGTCAAGCCAGCCTGCCTGCGCTTCCGCCATTGCCTGATTTCCTAAGTTTCAAGAATCCGCCTGAGCCGGAATTGCCATCATGGGCTGAGCCTGAACTGGATGAAGAAAATGAAGAGCCAGCCAGCTTACCTGCGCTTCCGCCACTTCCTGATTTTGATAAATTTACAAGTCCGGTTGCGAAGCAAAGTGAGGCTATGGATAATATAGATTCAAATCCTTTATTTGATTTACCTAATATCCCGGAAGATTTTGATCCTAACCAGGAGATGCCTGCGTTATCAACCATGGATATTGAGGATTTTAGCGACACACCGATGGAAGAAGATGCTTATTCGCCATTTGATACAGAAGATACGTTTGCCACTACCGAAGAAGAGAAATAAACATGAAATTATCGGAAGAACAGATACTGAATGAATTTAGTAACGCAGAGGCTATATTAAAGGGACATTTCATCCTGTCTTCGGGGCTGCATAGTGATACTTATCTGCAATGCGCCAGGGTATTAATGGATACAAAACGTGCAGAAAAATTATGCAGCGAGCTTGCAAGGCAAGTTATTGATAAATTAGGTGTTGGCGCTATTGATATTGTTGCATCCCCGGCAATGGGCGGGGTTATAGTAGGTTATGAAATGGGCCGGCAGCTAAACAAGCCTTCAATATTTTGCGAGCGTGAAAATGGCGAGTTTGTGTTCCGCCGTGGTTTTTCTATAGAAAAAGGTATGAATGTGCTGGTGGTTGAGGATGTTGTAACTACAGGCAAATCATCACTTGAAGCTATTAATTGCATCAGGAATAGTGGTGGAAATGTAATTGCAGAGGCCTGCCTTGTTGATAGAAGCAATGGTGCAGCGAATATTGGTATTCCGCTTTTTTCGCTTATTACGCTTGATGTAAAAACATATAACGAAAATAACCTTCCGCCTGAACTTCAGGCTATCCCCGGAATAAAGCCAGGCAGCAGATGGCTTGCTGCTGCGAAATAATACCAAGTTGCATTCAAGAACGAGAACAAGAGGAGCGTAAGGCTCGTACTTCTCTTGCGTTTAACTTTCGAGTGACCATCATTAAAAGACCTCTGCATAACGGTATTTTTTGGTGATTTTGTATTTACGTTCATCCTCAAATCCTCATGTACGTTTATGTACTTACGGTTCTGCGGACGGGCGTTCCTAGAGCTCACTCAAAAAATCCTCATTATACAGGTGTCTTTCATAAAAAAGCCGCCCCAATCTAATGGCCTACCTAGCCTAACCAGCTGATTTTACTTGCCAAGATGTGCCGATAATCCAATCTTAAAAAACTCACCATAATTAAAACCACTCAAATTTTCCAATCACTGAATTATAGCAATTCTATGGGAATTTTAAAGTGTTATGCAGAGGTATCTGCTGCACTATCTCCTATTGTGTCCTTTAAGATGATAAAATAATTTTAAGATAGTGAAGTAATTTATATTTTATAGTATAATGAATCTATATTTTTAATAACTGGTACAAAATGTGTAAGTGCTTTAACAAATATTTTGGATACCTGAAAAAACAACAAGGCTTCAGCCTGATAGAGCTATCTGTTGTGATTAGTGTTGCAGCAGCTGCAACGGTTGGTGTCCTTTCCTGGACGCAACCAACAATAAGTACGAATTCCACTAAAGCTATAGAAACCCGACATAAAATGCAGGAAGTGCAAAAGTCCATTGAAGCATTCAGAGTAAGAACAAAGCGCCTGCCTTGCCCTGCAGACCCATTAATGCGTAGTGATAGCACGCGCTCTTCTATAGGTACTGATTACATAACCCCAACAGCTACCAGCCACGATTATTATATAAATAACTTCGGCATGGAAGATTTAGATACCACACAAAGCTCGGTAAATGGTGTTGATACACGCGGGGTTGATTGCCCTGTATCAGTCGGGGCAATACCGGTATTTTCACTCGGCCTGGATGAATCGTATATGCATGATGCCTGGGGAAGAAGGATGACTTATCATGTTGCCCCTACATTATGCGGGGCAGATACAGGAGTGCCAGGCTCCCCAACAGCTACAGACATAAGCATAAGCCAATCTATTGGATGCACTGATAATGACTATAAAAACAAAACAGGCAATATAACCGTAACCAACGGCAGCACGACCCTTACAACTTCTTCTGCTTTTGTTCTTGTAAGCCACGGTGCGAACGGCGCTGGGGCATTTCTACCAAGCGGCACTAAGCTTGCTGCAAGCGGTAATGCTAATGAAGCAGAAAACAGTAATGGTGATACTACATACATAAAAGCTGACCAAAACGCAACTTTTGACGATATTGTGATATTTGCAACGCGCAATCAGATTGAAAGCCAGGTTAATCGCAAAAATATAAAAAATATTAGCGTTACAGATTGTGAAACAAATTCACAGGTGCTAAAAAATATCACCCTTACAGAGGCCGCGGCAATGACGTCCGTTAATAGCTATACTCAACATAGCGGAGCAAAGAACACCGGCGACCAGATATTGCTAGGAATATTAAAAAACACCCAGAATATTTGCATTTCTTATTATGGAGCAAGCGCTGCAACTATCAACGGAAAAACCTGGAGTGGCGCACAATGCCCTGGAAACAACAATCCTGGCAGTAATGGCTCAACTTATCTTACAACAGATGGCTCATGTTTGTGCGATAGCGGTTTATGGGATGGCAACTGCACAACAACTTTTACACCAAAAAGCATTAGTGGGTTACAATTATGGATCGATGCAAACGATTCTACAACATTATTTACTGATCTGGCTTGTATGGACGGATCGCCTGCAAATAATGCATCTATAAAGTGCTGGAAAGATAAAAGTGGTAATACTAATAACGCTATAGGTATCAATGCACCAATCTACAAAACAAATAGCATGAACGGAAAGGCGATAATAAGGTTTGATGGCCAGAATCTACTTGTAGGAACTTCACTTCTAAATTCTATAAATACAGGTAATGTTACAGTTTTTATTGTTGCAAAAAACAGCGATATAGGCAACTCAGTCCTTGTTGGAGTGCCTGATATTTCTGAGGTTAGATTTAATATTCATTTGCCATGGAGTGATGAAAATATCTATTGGGATTTTGGTTATATGGTTGGAGGAGGAGGAGGAAGAATCTTTAATTACTGGGGAGGCTATGAAGGAACAACTTATGTATGGACATTTAATGCTGCTTATGGATCAGGAGTTGGATCTCAGAATATATGGCGCAATGGCACAAGAATCCAATCAAACACAACATCAAAAAACCCTTCTTATGGGACAACCTATGGCTTAAGTTTAGGTGGCAAAACAGGCGCCTATTTTTCAGGTGATCTTGCTGAAATTACTATCTACAACACAGCACTTTCCGATACTGAAAGGCAAAACATTGAAACATACCTTAAGACCAAATGGGGAATCTAATAAACATAACATTAAAATAATTATGAAAGTTTTTTTAAGAAAGATTTACTCGTTATTCAAGGAAAGGGGTGGTTACACTCTTACCGAACTTTCTATATCTACCAGTATTATTGCGATGCTGGCAGTTGGCGGCCTGGCCGTTTTGCAGAAAAAAAATGATTCCGATAAATATAAGGAAACTTATACAAAAATTGCCGTGATAGATAATGCTGTTAAAAGTTTTATAATTGCTAAAAATTATGTACCATGTCCTGCATTTCCTTCAACTCTTGAAAATTCAACGACTTTTGGAAAGTCAGTTTCTTATGATGCAACTAATAAAATATGTAATGGCAGTGATCTTGCTGATCAAACTGGCATAGTGCCGGTAAGAACACTTGGCCTTACTGATGACTATTCTTATGATGGCTGGGGGCGTAAATTTATGTTCCGCTCAGCATCAGGATCAGGATCTGCTACAGATTTTATCGCACCTAATTTTAGGGGAAATATTGCTATAGTCGATCTGAAAGGGGTTCATAAAACTACCATAACCGATCCCCATCCATATAACGACGGCGCTATATATGTAATTATCAGCTATGGTGCAAATGGTAAGAATGTTGCTTATCGCAAGAATAACGATACAGAGCCGCCATCGGCAGCTTCAGGTATTGAAGCAAAAAATACATCGCACAAAGAAAATGTATATGTACAAAATGAAAAAACCTCAGCATTTGATGATATCGTATTATTCGGCACAAATGCAAGGCTACATAACCAGAAAATTACAGAATCTCCTATAAAAATTCCAGATATAACCTGCGATACTGCACAACAGATTGTATCAGGCGGACGTAGCGCGACCACACTTAATAACTATGCAACAAGCAATAGTAATGCTTATGTGTCCCATGCTGATATTATTTATAAATCCTCTACAATTCTTGCGGATTTATGCAAAAATAGAAAAAACACCGAAACTATAAAGCCTGACCGTATTAATGGATTGAAATTGTGGCTTGATGCTGGTGATGCCGCAACATTATTTACCAATAGCAATTGCACAGCAGGCGGAGTTCCCGCAAATAATGCATCTATATCATGCTGGAAAGATAAAAGCGGCAATGCTTATAATGCTATAGCAGGTAATGCCCCAACTTACAGTGTAAATGCTATCAACGGCAAAGCTGTTTTATCATTTAACGGCACATCCAATTATTTGGACAACAGCACCTTTGCACTATCAACCACAGCAAGTATTTTTGCAGTTGCGTCCCCTGGAGCAGGTTCTGGCTTTAAAAGGATTATAAGTAATCACGCTAACTTTTATTTAGGTGCAGGTAATGCAACTAATTATTTTAGTAGCTTCTATGGTAATGGCTCTAGCTGGGGCACAACGGCAGATCATGGCGCAACCGGACTTCTGGATACTGGAAAATACTATATACTAACTTCAATAAAGGATGCTACATATGACAGTCCTTACATAAATGGTTCAGCATTGGCAGCAAGGATAAATGCCATGAGCGCATTTTCTGATGGATACAGGGTTGGCGCAAACAATGACACGCTAAATGATTTCTGGGACGGCAATATCGGGGAAATATTAATATATAATACCAATCTCTCGGAATCCAACCGGCAAAAAGTTGGGGAATATTTAAGCAATAAATGGGCTATTCCACTCAATGCCGCTACAAAAACATGCGATACCGGAATGACCTTCCAAAGAACATCTTCAGATCCAGCAGGAAGCTGCAAATGCCCTCCCGGGCAACAATTTGTTGCTGACTTGAAAACAAACAACGCATGTTTTTCAACCGAAGCAAACACGCACTTTAGCAAATGTGTTAGTGTTAATTCATCACCAACATATAGCTCGCCACCTTCAACAAATAACATGGTCTTATGGCTTGATGCCAATGATTGCACTAAAGTTACACTTTCCGGCAGTGGAACAATTCCTCATGTAACTGGCTGGATGGATAAAAGCCCACTGGGTAATCATGCTACGCAAACAACATTAGCAAACATGCCTACATATTTAAAAAATACTGTTAATGGAAAAGCGGTTATTCATTTCGATGGCAGCAGTTCTTACCTAGGCAACACAACCCTTGCGCTTCCAACCACAGCAAGTATTTTTGCGGTTGCTTCCACCGGTTCGGCAACCGGGAATAAAAGAATTATAAATAATGAAGTTAATTTCAATTTAAGTGCAGGCGCTACAACAACTAATTATTTTGCTAGCTTTTATGGTAATAACTCCACTTGGGGATTTGAATCAGATCATGGTGCAGCTGGAATTATGAGTTCGGGAGCATACTATATACTAACTTCGGTAAATAGTGGAAGTGATAATGCCTATATAAATGGCACTGCGTTACCGGTAAGGACAAACGCTATGAGCGCCTTTTCTAATGGATACAGGGTCGGCGCACACCAGGCTGCCGTATCGGAATTATGGGATGGCAATATAGGGGAAATAATAATATATAACACCGCCATCACCAACCAGGAGCGTAGCAATATAGAAAAATATCTTTCTTTTAAATGGGGCGTTCCATTACTACCTACCGATATAGAAAAAATTAATTTTGCCGATGCAAAGGGAGCAAGCCTTACATTATGGCTTGATGCATCAGATACCACAACATTATTCACAGATGAGAATTGCGTAAATAAGGCATACGCATCCGATTTAATAGGCTGCTGGAAAGATAAAAGTGGCAATAACTACCATGCAAAACAGGTGGAGAACAGAGCCAGGCCAGCTTACTCATTTGGCACGCAGACATCCCAACTTGGAACTACAATAATTTCCAACCCAACCCTTTTATTCAATGGCACGAGTGATTACATGGATAATGCAAATTTAGCACTGCCTGCAAAAGTAAGTATTTTTGCTGTTGCAGCGCAAGGTGCTGCTCATGCCGATATCAAGCGTATTATAAGCAACCATCTTAATTTCCTTATAGGTGTTACGACAGCTAGCAAATTCATGACTAGGTATAGTAATGGCAGTAACTGGGCAGGTAGTAATATTGTCGACGCAGTATTAGATGATTACACATATTACGTACTTACTTCAATAAATGATGGCACGAATAATAATGCGGACGTAAATGGCGGAACATCTAACACAGATGCAAATGCCATGGCTGCTTTTTCTGATGGATATAGAATTGGTGCAAACGCTGCCGCAATAAATGAATTATGGGATGGAAATATAGGAGAAATAATAATTTATAACACTAACCTATCTGCATCAAATAGAATTGCTGTTCAGCGCTACCTTGCTAATAAATGGGGAGTGGCAATTACAGTACCTTAAGCCAATTTTAAAACATCCTGTCATGCTCTAAACTCGGCATTTGCTGCCTTACCCTGCTTACTTCATCAATGTTAATTTCGGCCATAATTATTCCGGTATCAGTTCCGCCATCGGCAAGAATTTTTCCCCATGGGTCGATTATAAGTGAATGGCCGAATGTTTTGCGCCCGGAAGGATGCTGCCCGGTCTGTGCCGGGGCGATTATATAACTGCCTGTTTCAATAGCACGAGCGCGCAGCAATACATGCCAGTGCGCCTCCCCGGTAAAGTTGGTAAAGGCCGCAGGGACTGTAATGAATTTTGCGCCATCCTTGGCTAATTTCCTGAATAAATGCGCAAATCGCACATCATAACAAATGGTCATGCCCATTTTTCCCCATGCGGTTTCGGGAGTAACGGCTTTATCTCCTGCTATAAACCTATCGGATTCTTTATGCGTTTCACCTCCTGTGATGCTGCTATCGAATAAATGGATTTTATCGTAATGGGCGACGACCAAACCTTCTGGATTTATAAGGTAACAGCGGTTAGCAAGCTTCTTTTCACCTTCAAGCTTTATCGCCAGTGAGCCTATTAACAACCATTTTCTATATTGCTTTGCCACTTTGGAAAAAGCAAGTAACGCCGGATGTTCATTTCCAAACCAGCTATTAGCAAATAATTCTTCCGGGGCTGCCGACATAAACGCCGCATTTTCAGGCAGAGCGATAAAATCCGCACCACGGCTTGCTGCTTCCCGGATAAAACCGCTTGCGGTTTTAATGTTTATATCCATGTTATTGGTGGTATTTAGCTGGATACATGCGGCAGTGAATTTCATAAGGATAGAATGTTAGAGTGTAAGAATGTAAGAATGTAAGAGCATTAGAATCGCAACGCAATCTTTTTGTGTTTCGATAAAATAAGGTAGTGCAGTAAGTATATATTTTTTACGCTCTTACATTCTAACACTCTTACATTCTCATGCTCTTTTAATAAAGCGTTTTCGCCAATGTCAGCACCTCAACTTTCGCAACTTTGGCTTTACGCAATATTTTTGCGCATTCATCGGCGGTTGCCCCGGTTGTAATTACATCATCAATGAGGAGTATTTTCTTATCCTTTAATATGGAGGCATATTTAGGATTAACCTTAAACGCACCGCTGATATTTTTAAAACGTATTTTGCGGTTAAGGCCAGCCTGTTTTTTGGTATATTTCTTACGGATAAGCGCATTAACAAGCACCTTACGCCCTGCAATTTTTGCAACCCCTAAAGCGAGTAGGCCAGCCTGGTTATATTTTCGCAAAAGCAATTTGCCAAAATGAATCGGTACGGGAATTATATAATCGGCATCATGGAGCATTTCCGCTCCTGCCCTTGCCATCCAGCGCGCATAAGGGGCGCGGTTTTCGATTCTGTCGTTATATTTAAAGGATGTTATTAACTTACTGCTTGCATCATCATATAAAAAAACCGCCCGCGCTTTGGAAAAATGCGGCTCTTCCTGGATACACCCGGCGCATAATGTGGCCTCAGTTTCCATTTCAAACGGAAAACCGCATATGCGGCATTGCGGGTCGCTGATGAAGTTTATATCATCCCAGCATTTGCCGCAGATATTGCCATGTTCGGTGATGCTGCTGCCGCAGGATATGCAGCGCGGTGGATATATTAAATCCAGTAACTTAACCGCAGCAGGTTTTATTTTTGTTTTGAGCATGGGCTGTATTTCTGGGAATTATAGTAATTTAACTTAAAAATTGCCCATTTCGTCATGACCCGAGTTTGCGCTTGCAAACTATAGGGTCATCCATCTTAAAGCTGGATTCCCCTATAGTTTTTGAAGAAAAAACTCGGGGAATGACGGGGCATTCTTAAGTTAAATTACTATAAATTCTGGAATGACAATGCAAATATTTCTATAAAATAAGGTGTTACTTGCGGCCTATAAAGGCACAGCCTGCCTTCTTCTTCTATCTGGTTTTACGCGCCTTGGTTTATTTGCATCTTCTGAAACGCGGGAGCGGATGTAATCTTCAATATGTGAATTAAGGTCATCCATGTGAGAGCGGTAGAAATGGTCAGCACCAAGAATGATGCGATAGTCAATTCCGGCATTCCTTTGTTTACCAAGTTTTTCAGAAAGGCGGCTCACATTATCCACAGAAACCACGCTATCCTGGTCGCCTTGCAGGATTAAACCATGTGCAGGGCAAGGAGATAGGAAGTTAAAGTCAAAATTACCAACAGGAGGGGAAACAGCTATGAAGCCATCTATTTCCGGGCGGCGCATTAATAACTGCATACCAATCCATGAGCCGAAAGAAAACCCGCCCATCCAGTAAGATGAAGCGTTCGGGTTCTGGATTTGCAGCCAATCTAGCACTGAAGCGGCATCAGAAAGCTCGCCTATGCCATCGTCATATTTACCCTGGGAGCGGCCAACGCCACGAAAATTAAAGCGCACAACAGAAAAGCCGTTACGTGCAAAGGCATGATAAAGGTTGTATGCAACTTTATTATTCATGGTGCCACCATGAAGCGGATGCGGGTGCAATATGATTGCAGCAGGGGCATTTTTTTTGTCACTATGGTGATAACGGGCTTCAATCCTGCCCTCGGGGCCGCTTATGATTATTTCAGGCATTGCTGTTCTGTTCCCTTAAAATACTTGACTATTTTGCTAGGATATTATATATAAAAGCGCTATAATACCTAGATAACTGAAAAAGCTGTGTTTTTATTAAAGCAAAACACATAAAAAAGCAAGGTTAAACTTACTTTAGGTAGGCAGAGCGGGGAAATGGCGTGAACCTTACAACAAAAGGCAGATATGCGGTGATGGCGATGGTGGATATTGCCATGCAAGGTGGTAATAGGCCTGTAACGCTTTCTGAAATTTCCACCCGTCAGGATATAGCTGTTAGCTACCTTGAGCAGATTTTTATGAAACTACGTAAAAATGGCCTGGTGGCCTCGGTGCGTGGCCCGGGCGGTGGATATATTCTACCGGTTAATGCAATGGAAATAAAAATATCGGATATAGTTACGGCTGTTGATGAATCAATAAAAATGACCAGATGCACGGATAAAGGCGCTAAAGGTTGCATGGATAAAGGTGCAAAATGCATCACACATAATCTTTGGGAAGGGCTTGGGCGTCGTATTTTTGATTATTTAAGCTCTGTTTCCCTGGCGGATATATGCAAAGATAAGCAAAATGTTGTTTTTGCGCATGAAGAGCCAAGGGGTGTTCATGCTAAAAGATAGCCATATTTATATGGATAATAATGCAACCGTTGTAACAAGCCAAAAAGTGCTTGCTGCAATGCAAGAACTGCACGGCTTGCCACTTAATGCTTCTTCTATACATGCATCCGGCAGAAGGGCGCGTGGCTTACTGGAAGCGGTAAGGGAAAGGATAGCGGCACTTACAAATTGCGGCAATGCCAGAATTGTATTTACAGCATCGGGCACAGAAAGCAACAACATGGCGCTTCGGGGGCTTGCTGGTTATAAAGTGCTGGTATCGGCTGTTGAACATGCATCAATACGCAAAATTGGTGTGCATGAGGGTGAAATAGCAGTAAACGGTGATGGTGTGGTTGATATTGCCGCGCTTTGCCAACAGCTTCGGAATTATAAGGATGGTAAATTTCTAGTATCTGTAATGCTGGCTAATAATGAAACCGGGGTAATCCAGCCGATAAAGGAAATTGCTGAAATAGTCCATGCGCATGGCGGCTTAATACACACTGATGCGGTGCAAGCTTTTGGTAAAATAAATGTGGATATGGCAGCGCTGGGCGCGGATATGCTTACAATATCAGCGCATAAATTTGGTGGCCCACAAGGTGCTGCGGCATTGATTTTTAAAAAAGGCGCGAAGCTGGAATCGATTATTATGGGCGGCGGCCAAGAGCAAGGATACCGCGCAGGCACCGAAAATGTGCTTGCGATACATGGGTTTGGCGCAGCGGCTTTAGAGGCTACGGAATCGCTGGAAAATTCTGATAATATCGCCAGGATTCGTGATAAGATTGAAACGGAGATAAAAAATATTGCGCCTGATGCGGTAATATTCGGGCAAAGTGCTATAAGGCTTCCCAATACAAGTATGATTGCGATGCCTTATGTGCCATCTGGAACGCAAGTTATGCATTTTGATATGGAAAGCATTGCGGTGAGTGCGGGTTCAGCCTGTTCTTCTGGCAAGGTTGAAGTATCACATGTTTTGCTGGCAATGGGCGTGCCTGAGAATTTGGCAAAATGTGCAATAAGGGTAAGCCTTGGTATTAATAATACAATTGATGATGCAGAAAAATTTGTAATTGCCTGGAAAAAGCTTTATGAGAGAGCTGGAATAAAAAGGGCAGCATGAAAGGAGTGATAAGTAGTAAGTGTTAAGTGTCTATTAAACTTAGGTTTGTATTGTTGTTAATCTGAGTTCGCTAGCCACTAGCCACTTACCACTTACCACTCTCTTAACGGAGAAAGTGATGAACGCTAATATAAAACTACCAATATACATGGACTACCAGGCCACAACGCCTATGGACCCGCGTGTATTTGAAGCGATGACACCATATTTTATGGAAAAATTCGGCAACCCGCATTCCAGCGGCCATAAATTTGGCTGGGAAGCGGAAGCTGCAACTGACCTTGCGCGTGAGCAGGTGGCAGCGTTAATCGGCGCGAATGAAAAAGAAATCATTTTCACTTCAGGCGCAACTGAATCGAACAACCTTGCTATAAAAGGTATTGCAAAATTTTATGGTGATAAGAAAAACCATATAATCACCGTGGTAACTGAGCATAAATGCGTGCTTGATACCTGCCGCCACTTAGAGCGTGAGGGTATGAATGTTACATATCTGCCAGTGCAGAAAAACGGCCTGATTGACCTTGCTGAGCTTGAAAAAGCTATCACTGATAAAACAGTTTTAATATCGGTAATGGCGGTTAATAACGAAATTGGTGTTATCCAGCCACTCAAGGAAATTGGCGCGCTTTGCCGCAAATACGGAGCGTTTTTCCATACAGATGCCGCGCAAGGCTTCGGCAAGATACCTCTTGATGTTGAGGAAATGAACATCGATTTGATGAGCATTTCCGGCCATAAAATTTATGGGCCAAAAGGTATTGGCGCTTTATTTGTAAGGCGTAAACCAAGGGTTCGCCTTATACCGATTATAAATGGCGGTGGGCAGGAACGCGGTTTCCGTTCTGGTACACTTCCAACCCCATTAGTGGTGGGTTTGGGCGAGGCAGCGCGCCTTGCTAAAATTGAAATGGTGGAAGAAAATAAACGCCTTACCTATTTAAGCGGCAAGCTTTATGATAATATAATGGCTAAAGCTAAGGATGTTTTCTTAAATGGCGATAAAGAACATCGCATAGCTGGCAATTTGAATTTAAGTTTTGCCTATATTGAAGGTGAATCAATGATTATGGCTATTAAAACCCTGGCAGTAAGTTCAGGTTCGGCATGCACATCATCAAGCCTTGAGCCTTCTTATGTTCTGCGCTCAATCGGTGTGGGTGAGGAACTGGCGCATACTTCCATAAGGTTCGGCATAGGCCGCTTTACAACAGAAGCCGAAATTGATTATGCAATTGAAATTGTTACCGGCTCTATCGATAAGCTCAGGGAAATGAGTCCTTTATGGGAAATGGTTCAGGAAGGAATTGATATTGAGAAGATTGAGTGGGCAGCTCATTAGGATTTAAGATTTATACTTTTAATCTTAAATCTTAAATTTTAAATCTAAAATTTTCTAAGCCCGTAAACGTAAATATTGGAGATAAAACATTGGCTTACAGCGAAAAAGTAATCGATCACTACGAAAACCCGCGCAATGTGGGTTCTTTTGGTAAAGAAGAATCAGGCATAGGCACAGGGCTTGTTGGCGCGCCAGCTTGTGGTGACGTTATGAAATTACAGATAAAAGTAAAAGATGGCATAATTGAAGATGCTAAATTTAAAACTTTCGGCTGTGGTTCTGCGATTGCATCATCATCACTTATAACCGAGATGGTAAAGGGCAAGTCCTTAGAAGATGCTGGCAAAATAAAGAATTTAGAGATAGCGCAAGAATTATCACTGCCGCCTGTAAAGATTCACTGCTCAGTTTTAGCAGAAGATGCGATTAAGGCCGCGATTGAGGATTATAAGAAGAATAATTAATTAGTTGTCAGAGTTTAGAATTCAGAGTTCAGTGTTACGGCTGACTTTTCTGAACTCTGAATTCTGAATTCTGGACTCTAAATATATGGCAAAAGCACCAATAAACATCACAGAAACAGCCGCAATACGCATCCAGGCATTATTAGAGCAGCGGGGCAAGCCTTCTGCCGGAATAAAGGTTGGCGTGCGTTCTGGCGGCTGTTCTGGCCTGGCCTATACAATTGAATACGCCGATGAAATTGGCCCTTATGATGAAGTGGTGGCGTATCCTGATAGCACAGATACAAAATTTAAGGTGTTAATTGACCCTAAAGCGATAATGTATATTATCGGCACGAATATGGATTATATAGAAGGCAAAATGAAATCTGGTTTTGAATTCGTAAATCCAAATGAAAAAGGTCGCTGCGGTTGCGGTGAGAGTTTTAATGTTTGAGGAGAGTGTGGGAGTGTAAGAGTGTAAGAATGTAAGTGAAAGACTAAGGATGAATTCTAAATTTCTTTTACTTACACTCTTACATTCTTACACTCTCCTTAATACTAATGACTATAAAATGCTGGAACTGCAATACTCCATTAGGTGCAACAGATTTATTCTGCCAACTTTGCGCAAAAATCCAGCCGCCAGCGCAAACCGATCATTTCACCCGCCTTTCCATGCCACATGATTTCGACCTTGGCATAAAAAAGCTTGAAGTTGCTTATTTTTCCATGCAGACAAAACTCCACCCCGACCGCTTTACTGCTAAAAGCGAAAAGGAAAAACTATTTTCCATGCAGCAATCAATGAGTGTGAACGAGGCTTATGAGGCACTAAAAAGCCCGCTTAGCCGCGCCGAATATTTATTGAAACTTGAAGGCATAATTGTTAATGCAGATAATAGCACAGTAAAGCCATCGCAGGAATTATTGATGGAAAGCCTTGAGGCGCGTGAGGCATTATCTAATGCAAAAACACCGGAAGATATAAGGCAGATTACCATTGAAAATATGGAACACCGCCTTGAAGCAATAGATTCAATAAAGCAGAATTTTATTGATAGAAAATTTGAAGATGCAGCACAAAATACTATAAGGCTGCGTTATTTAGAAAAATTAAATGAGGAGATAAAAAGGGAGGGGACAAAGGGATAAGGGAATAAGGGATTAAGAGAGAAAGAAAAGGGAAAGGGAGAAGAGAATCCTTACTAATACCTTGTCAATTTACCTTAATCCCTTAATCCCTTATTCCCTTATCCCTTTGTCCCTTCACTGCTATGTTATTACAAATCCATGAACCAGGCCAAACACCCCTGCCACACGAAAATGATGATGAAATTGCTATAGGCATAGACCTTGGCACAACCAATTCGCTTGTGGCATTTGCAAAAGATGGCAAACCGGAAGTTATGGCCGATGAGCAGGGTAATTTCCTGCACCCATCTATAGTTAGCTATTTAGAAAATGGTGCAGTTGTAACTGGTCATGCAGCAAAAATCGGGAACGGACAGGTTATAAGTTCCATAAAGCGGCTGATGGGTAAGGGTGCGGGCGACGTAAAAAAAATCTCCGGCCAGTTACCATATAAAATTGCTGCAAGTGAAGGAATGGTAAGGCTGGATATTGGGGGCAAGAAACTTACCCCCGTGGAAATATCATCAGAAATTTTAAAATCCCTAAAGAAGATTGCTGAAAAAGCATTAAGCAAAGAAATATCAAAAGCGGTGATTACTGTTCCGGCATATTTTGATGACTCCGCCCGCACTGCCACGCGGGATGCCGCAAGGCTTGCCGGTATGGAAGTTTTGCGCCTGGTAAATGAACCAACGGCAGCAGCGCTTGCTTATGGGCTGGATAAAGGGGCGGAAGGTATTTATGCCATATATGATTTGGGCGGTGGCACGTTTGATATATCCATATTAAAAATGGAAAAAGGTGTATTTCAGGTACTTGCAACTGGCGGCACTATCGAGATTGGCGGCGATGATTTCGACCGCGAAGTTGCCGAAATTTTCCTATGGCAATGCCGTAATATTTCTGGAAGCAGCCTTAACCCTTCCGAATTAGAACTTAAAGAATTACTAAAAACCGCACGAAAAGCCAAAGAATATTTGAGCGAAAATGAAGATGGTGAGTTTGCAGTTACTATTTCCGGGCAGAAATTTACAGCAAAAATCAGCCGCACAGAACTAGAAAAAGCCATGCAGCCATATATAAGTGCAACACTTGATATTTCCGAGCAAGTGCTGGTTGACGCGGATGTAACCCGTGATGAAATTAAAGGTGTGGTGCTAGTGGGCGGCTCCACCCGCGCGCCGCTGGTACGCGCCTATGTAAAAAATATATTGGGCAAAGAGCCGCTGATTGATATCGACCCTGATAAAGTAGTTGCCGAAGGCGCGGCTCTCCAGGCCGAAGGGCTAACGCGTGGTTCTGATAATTTATTGCTGGATGTAATTCCGCTATCGCTAGGCTTAGAAACTATGGGCGGACTGGTGGAAAAAGTAATCCACCGCAATACCCCGATACCGGTTTCAAAAGCGCAAGAATTCACCACCTATCAGGATGGGCAAACCGGTATGGTGATCCATGTTGTGCAGGGTGAACGTGAAATGACCCAGCAAAACCGCTCGCTGGCAAAATTTGAGTTAAAAAACATTCCGGCAATGAAAGCCGGCATTGCGCGTATTAAGGTTGTTTTTGCTGTGGATGCTGACGGACTGCTTACTGTTAGCGCATTGGAAGAAACAACCGGAACCCGCCAAACAATTGAAGTGAAGCCTTCTTATGGCCTAAGCCATGAAGAAATAAAAGAAATGTTATATGCTTCTATGGAACATGGCAGGGATGATATGGCGATGCGTCTTTTAGCGGAGGCGAAAATTGAAGCGCAAAGGCTTATAATAGCTCTTGATAGCAGCATTAAAGATGATTCCGATTTACTTTCAACAAGTGAACTTAGTGATATTAATAGACTGAAGAACAAGTTACAGGAAAGCCTGCAAGGTGAGGATAGGGAATTGATTCTTGCAAATAATAAGAAACTCGAAGAAATATCCACAGATTTTGCCTCAAACATAATGAACAAACATATTGCCGCTTCCTTAAAGGGAAGGCGGATTGAGGAGTGTTGATTTAGGGGTGGTTAGTGGTCAGTAAAGAGCAGTGTAAACAACGCTTAACACTTATCGCTCCTTGGATTACTACTCCTTGACTTGCCACAAATATAAAACTACCTGATGACAAGGCAAAGAAATGCTGTTAAAGACTTTATATAATCTGGCCAGTGGGTTGGGAATTATAAGTTTTGTCTGTTTAAATATCTGGTAAAGATGCGTATTATCTATGCAATATTGTTGATTTTATCTGCGGCAGCAGTGCCTGCTTTGTCGCGCGATGCATATGCGCAGTCTGCTCCTTCCCTTAATTCAAATGGGATAACAAACACCCCAGCACTTATAAAAGCTGAAACAATTACCTATGATACCGAAAATGCTATTGTAACCGCTATCGGTAATGTAGAAATTACGCAAGGCAAGCGGATATTACTTGCTGATAGCCTTACTTACGACAAAGATAATAATATTGTAAATGCACATGGAAATATCAGCTTGCTTGAACCAGGCGGTACTGTGATATTTTCTGATCATGTGGAGTTACGGGATGATTTAAAAACCGGAATAGTAGAAAATTTCAGCGCACGTTTTTCTGATAATTCCTTAGTGGCTGCAAATAGCGGCGAGCGTATTGATGAAGATAAGATTGTAATCAAGCAGGTTGTATATTCGCCATGCCCGTTATGCAAGGAAACACCGGATAAAGATCCTTTATGGCAAGTATCTGCAAAAGAAGCGACTATTGATAGTAAAGACCAGAGGGTTATTTATAATAATGCTTTCTTTGAAATATATGGCGTACCAACTCTTTATACCCCTTATTTTTCTCATCCTACACCTGATGCAGATAGAAAAAGCGGTTTCCTGATACCTAAATACACGCATGACGGAATTTTCGGAACTTCGGTAAAAACGCCATATTACTACAATATTGCACCAAATATGGATGCCACTATTTCCCCAACTTTTACTGCTAATGAAGGAGGAATACTTGCAGGTGAGTTCAGGCACCTTGTTCCTGAGGGGGAGTATTTCTTGAAAGGCAGTATAACTAACCCTGAAAAGGTTGATGCATCGGGTAATAAAATTGACGGTCATGATGTGCGCAGCCATATAGAGGGTAAGGGGGAATTTGCAATAAATGACTCATGGAACTGGGGTTTTCAAGGCAAAAGGGCATCGGATGATACATATCTTAAGAGGTATAATTTCGGTGACGAGGATGTTTTAACCTCAAGCCTTCATGCTAACAAGATTGAGAACAGGGACCATATTTTAATTAATACTATTTCATTCCAGGGGCTGAAAACCACCGATGATCCTGGGGAAACGCCGCTTATATTGCCTTATGCAGAATCCCACACAGAGCGAAGTATCGGGGAGAGTGGGGCAAGGGCAGCACTTGATACAAATATACTGGCTTTAACCAGGGATGAGGGAGCAAGCAGCAACAGAATATCTTTAAAAGGCACCGTTTCGCAGCCATATATCACAAAATCCGGGAGTGTTTTTGAAGCTGCCGCATCGCTACGCGGGGATGGTTATGTTGTAAATGATGTGGAAGATCCTTCAAACCCGGCAAATACCCTAGATGGTTATGAAGAAAGGGTAATACCTGAGGCTAATTTGAAGTGGTCTTTGCCTATGGTAAAGAAAGGGGGGGAGCGCCATTATTTAATTGAGCCTATTACAAATTTTATTGTTAGCCCAAATGGTGGCAATCCTGATAAAATCCCTAATGAAGATAGCCAGGACATAGAATTTTCTGCCGAAAACCTATTCGAAAATAACCATTTTTCCGGCTATGACAGGATAGAGCATGGGCCAAGGGTGAATTATGGACTCAGGACAAGTGTAAGTGATTATAAAAAGGGAGATGTGAATTTCCTGTTCGGACAAAGCTACAGGGCGAATGAAAATCCTGATTTTAGCGTGCCGAGCGGTCTTTCTGATAACCTGTCTGACTATGTAGGAAAATTAAGTTATAATAAAAATGATATTTTTGATGTTGCATATAAGTTCAGGTTTGATAAGGATAGTTTTGCCATAAGAAATAATACTGTGTCTGGAACGGTAAATTATGCCCCGGTACGCTTTACAATGGATTATGTGGCAATTAATGAAAATTCTGCCGCAACCTTATCAACCACAGCGCCGGATGAGAACCGTGAAGTTATAATAGCCGGAACAAATATTGACCTTAGTGAGAAATGGGAATTCGAAGCCAATGGAAACAGGAACCTTGCAAGTGGTGAGTGGGTTTCTACAAAAAGTGGTTTTGTGTATAAGGGCGCGTGTGTAGACTTCTCACTGAATTGGTTAAGGGAATATACAAGGGATCGTGATATACAGCCAAACAGCACCTTTTCGTTCCAGGTTAATTTGAAGAATATGGGGCAACGTAATTAAGATTGGAATTTAAAATGATAAAAATTAAAAAAACAATGTCGAGGATAGGCATTATACGAAATTTACATTTAATTGGATTTATTATTTTGCTAGCTTCTGCTTTGCCCGCAATGGCACAAAAAGAGCTTGGTATTGCAGCTATAGTAAATAACAGCGCTATATCTACCGTAGATCTTAGGGAGCGTATGGGAATCGCCATGTTTGCCTCTAACCTTCCAAAAGGAAAAGGGTTTGAAGAGAAACTGCTTCCACAAGTGCTCCGTAACCTTATCGACGAACGCATTTATCTGAAGGAAGCTGAAAATCTTGGTATTGAAATCAGCAAGGAGGATATAGGCAGGGTGGTTGCCGATATAGAAAAAAGAAACGGTATTCAGCCCGGCAAATTCGAGCAATATATGAATTTGAATGGAGCTTCTTATAGCTCGATGATCGATCAAATAAGAGCGCAGCTTACCTGGAATAAAATAATAGCAAAGAAAATCCGCCCGCAAGTTAATGTAACAGATAAGGAAATAGCTGAGAAAATAGAGTATATTTCAAACCAGGCAGGGGCTGAGGAGGCTAATATTTCAGAAATATTATTACTTGTTGATTCTGAAAACGAAGATAAAAAAATCAAAGACCTGGCTAATAAACTGATAGGGCAGCTTCGGAAGGGCGGGGATTTTAATAAAATCGCCAAGCAATTTTCAAAAGCTTCTACGGCAGAAAATGGTGGTGATATTGGTTGGATAAGGGTAGCACAACTTCCTGATGAACTTTCCGGCCTTGTGAAAAATATGCAGGCTGGTGAAGTATCTGACCCTATCAAAACTACAGAAGGCTATGCTGTAGTAAAACTGAAGGAAAAACGAACAACCGCAGCCCTTGATAAAGATGCGGCATCTAACGTGGAGCTAAAAAATAAAATACGTGAAAACTTAATGATGAAAAAAATGGAAATTCGCGCTAACAAATATTTACGCGAATTGCGCCGTGGTGCATTTATTGAAGTGAGGATTTGAAGTAATTTTAGATTTAAGAAGTAAGATTTAAGATTTACGAATCATAAATCATAAATCATAAATCATAAATCATAAATCTTAAATGTATTTTTATGAAAAACACCCTGGACTCCCTCCTTCCCATACGCGATATAGTGCAAAAATATGGCATAAATGCAGATAAAAAACTTGGGCAGAATTTTCTTTTCGATCTTAATCTTACCGATAAAATTGCGCGTAGCGCCGGTAACTTAAAAGATGTGCAGGTGCTTGAAATAGGCCCCGGGCCTGGGGCGCTCACCCGTTCACTCTTAAAAGCCGGTGCGATAGTTACCGCAATTGAGATGGATAAAAAATGTGTAAATGCTTTGGAATCATCACTCATGCCTGCTGCGGAGGGGCGTCTTAAGATAATTAGTGGTGATGCGCTGGATATAAGAACTTATGCAAATCTTCCGCCAAAAATGATGGTTGTTGCCAACTTGCCTTATAATATATCAACCGCGCTTCTCACAATGTGGCTGGATAGACTGGAATCATTTTCAGGCTTTACTTTGATGTTCCAGAAAGAAGTTGCCGATAGGATAATGTCTGCACCAAATAGTAAAGATTATGGGCGTTTATCTGTTAAAGTACAGTGGGTTTGCGATACCGGGCATGAATTTGATATACCGCCTACTGCATTTTTTCCGCCCCCGAAGGTTACATCTTCGGTTATCACTATCACCCCGCTTGCTGAAAAAAGGGCGGAGGCAAATGTTGAAACTTTAGAGAGATTATGCAAGGCGGTTTTTGGGCAAAGGCGCAAAACACTGCGTGTAAGCTTAAAACAGATAAGCGATAATCCTGTTGCATTGCTACAAAAAGTCGGCATTGATGATAATAGAAGGCCGGAGCAGCTTAGTGTTGAGGAATTTTGTGCGCTTGCGCGGGCGATAGATGAAAAATAAGAAAAATATCCCGGAAGCTGGTTTGTTCCCGGGATTAATATCCTGCCTAAACTTTAAAAAACTCTTCAAACGGAACATTTAAAATAGCAGCTAGTTTTATTAATACTTCAAAGGAAACTTTATTATCGCCCCTTTCGTATTTTTCAATTGTCTTGCTACTCAGGCCGGAAAGCATGGAAAGGCCGTCTATAGTTATTTTTTTGCTGATTCTTGCCTTATGGATTTTTTCACCGATATTTCTGTAGAAATTATGCAGGGAAATGCCTTCTTCGCTGGTTGTAATTAAGCTCACTTCAAACTCCTTGGTTAATGGTTTTACATTAAATTAACCACCAGTTTCCTGGTGGCCGGAAGTTCAAACAGCTGCAAAGATTCAGCCGCCATGCCCTTTAGCTTAAAGCCTGGACATACGGCATGGCCAACCGGCCAATTAGGGCAAGACGTAAAAACACACCCTTAAGCCGGAGGGTGTAGACCGATCTTTGCAGGAAGTGTTTGAAGCTTCCCGGGCAAGTGCCCATAACGTAACATTAAATTATTGAAGTTAGGTTGTAAAGGTTATTTTTACCATTCCAACTATAAGGCAAAATCCTGTATTTTATTATTGTAAAATACCAAAACTTTACAATAATAACCCCTTGAAAATCGGAAAAAGAGGTGTTATAACGCACTCAATATTCAGGCAGTGTTAGGTATTTGCTGCATATACCCATAATCATACAAATTAATCCCACAATTTTAGAGGAAATCAAATGGCTGGAAAATCTGATAAAAGCAACAAGACCCCAAATGAGGTTTTTTTCGACCTCATTAAGGCTAATGATATTAAATATGTAGATTTTCGTTTTACAGATCCTAAAGGTAAATGCCAGCATACCAGCTATGATGTGCGCCAGATAGATGCTGATGCAATAAAAAACGGCATCATGATTGACGGCTCTTCAATTTCCGGCTGGAAAGAAATTGATGAATCAGACATGGTTATCAGGCCGGATGTAAACACTGCTTTCATTGACCCATTCACAGCCCGCCCGACTATCTGCGTTGTTTGTGATGTAATCGAGCCTGAAACTGGCGCTCCTTATACTCGTGACCCACGCTCAACAGCTAAAGCTGCGGAAGAATATTTGAGATCAACCGGTATCGGCGATACAGTATATGTAGGGCCTGAGCCTGAATTCTTCGTATTTGATGATGTTCGTTATGGCAGTTCTATGAATACATCATTCTATAGTGTTGATTCACGTGAAGGCGCTTATAATTCAGGTACTCAATATGAAGGCGGCAATTTAGCACACCGCCCTAAAGTAAAAGGTGGATATTTCCCGGTTCAGCCAGTGGATTCATTCAACGATATGCGTGCTGAAATGTTGGAAATGCTAGAAGTTGTTGGTATTACACCAGTTCTACATCACCATGAAGTTGCACCAAGCCAGCTTGAGCTTGGTATAATGTTCAGTACCCTTACTGATATGGCTGATAAAGTACAAAGCTATAAATATGTAGTACATAACGTTGCTGATATTTATGGAAAAAGCGCAACTTTCATGCCTAAGCCGATTGCTGGCGATAATGGTTCTGGAATGCACTGTCACCAGTCTATCTGGAAAGATGGCGTGAATTTGTTTGCTGGTAATAAATATGCAGGTCTTTCCCAGGAATGCCTATGGTATATCGGCGGTATAATAAAACATGCTAAAGCTATTAACGCTTTCACTAACTCCACTACCAACAGCTATAAACGCTTAGTTCCAGGTTATGAAGCCCCGGTTCACCTTGCTTATTCTTCACTTAACCGTTCTGCATCTATCCGTATCCCGCATGTGCATAATGCAAAAGGTAAGCGTATCGAGTGCCGCTTCCCAGATCCTGTATCTAACCCTTATTATGCATTTGCAGCTATGCTTATGGCTGGTCTTGATGGTATTAAGAATAAAATTGATCCAGGCGCACCTGCGGATAAAAACCTTTATGCACTTCCTGAAGCTGAACTGCGTGACATTCCGCGCGTTGCCCGCTCCTTGCATGAAGCGCTTGATTGCCTGGATGCTGACCGTGCATTCCTTACTGCTGGCGGCGTATTCAAAGACGACCAGATTGATTCATACATCCGCTTGAAAATGGCTGAAGTAATCGAATGGGAAGCAACTCCACATCCGATTGAATTTATAAATTCATATAGCTCATAATATTTGCTATTAGTATTATTAGAAGAAAGGGGGGCGAAAGCCTCCCTTTTTTATTGGATGGGGTGTAGGGTTAATAAGTGCATATTAACTAACCCGAGTAACGCTTAAGGAAAACTTTTGCATTTAAGTTCTTAGGTGGCTAAGCTGCTGCTTTTATTGCACAATATAAACAAGTAGTTTAGCCATGAATATAGATATCACAGCATTATACGCCTGTCTTGATGATTTTTGCAAATTGCACAAATCATCGCAAAAGAATCGGTATATACCAATCCGAAATGGTGGGCCATGCGGGGTTCGAACCTGCGACAAACCGATTAAGAGTCGGTTGCTCTACCAGCTGAGCTAATGGCCCACAATGGGTGTGTCTTGTGTTGGTAACCTAGATACTTATAAAAACAAGCTTTGTCAAAGGAATTAGATATGGGAAGCTGGGCAATCTTACTAAAATATAGCATTTTCCATTTTTAGGCAATCATGCGTCAATCATAACCATATTTATATTTTATAGAACCTATGTGAACCTAATTCCCAACCAGAATCTCCCTTTTCCCTGTATGACCCGGCTGGCTGATAACACCTTCTTTTTCCATACGCTCAATAAGGTTGGCGGCTTTGTTGTAACCGATACGCAGTTGCCGCTGCACATAGCTGGTGGAGGCCTTCTTATCACGCAGCACTATTGCCACAGCTTTATCATACAACGCATCTTCCCCACTGCCTTCGGGTTCATTGCCGAATTCAGCATCTTCTTCATCTTTGGTAATATCTTCTATATATTGCGGTGGGCCTTGCAGTTTCAAATGCGCTACAACTTTTTCCACTTCCTTATCATCAACAAACGGGCCGTGCACGCGGGTTATGCGCCCGCCGCCTGCCATATATAACATATCACCCATGCCGAGAAGTTGCTCCGCGCCCATTTCACCAAGAATGGTTCGGCTATCGATTCTTGAGGTAACCTGGAAGCTGATACGAGTTGGGAAGTTGGCTTTGATAACACCCGTGATTACGTCCACCGATGGACGCTGCGTTGCCATTACCATATGGATTCCGGCAGCACGCGCCATCTGCGCCAGGCGCTGGATGGAAGATTCAATTTCTTTACCTGCAGTCAGCATTAAATCCGCCATTTCATCCACAATCACCACGATAAACGGCAATTTCACCATCTCAAGCGGTTGCTTTTCAATAATAGGCTCGCCTGTTTCCGGATTAAATCCGGTTTGAACTTTGCGCTCCAGCTGGATTCCGGCTTTTATACCATCTTCAATCGCCTTATTATATCCGGTTATATTTCTTACGCTCATATTAGACATCAGGCGGTAACGGTTTTCCATCTCCCGCACTGCCCATTTAAGCGCAACTACCGCTTTTGAAGGTTCCGTTACAACAGGCGCTATAAGGTGCGGTATGCCGTCATACACCGAAAGCTCCAGCATTTTCGGGTCAATCATTATGAATTTACATTCATCAGGCGTCAGGCGGTACAGGAATGAAAGTATCATGGCGTTCACCGCAACCGATTTACCTGAACCGGTAGTACCCGCAATCAGTAAATGCGGCATACGTGCAAGGTCAGTAGTTACAGGCTCACCGCTAATATCCTTACCCAGAGCAATTGGCAATTTAACGCGCTTATCTTTATAATCTTCAGTCTCCAGAAGCTCCCTTAAATATACAACTTCACGCTCTAAATTCGGCAGTTCTATACCTAGGATATTACGCCCAGGCACAACCGCGATACGTGCCGAAATTGCGCTCATAGATCTGGCAATATCATCAGACAGGCCAATAACGCGTGATGATTTTGTGCCAGGCGATGGTTCAAGTTCATATAAGGTAACTACAGGGCCAGGGCGAACTTTAACAATTTCCCCTTCAACACCAAAATCTTCCAGCACTTTTTTAAGTAGCTTGGCATTTTGTTCCAGCGATTTTGGCGTTATTTCAACTTTAGTACGGCGCGCTTTTAAAGGATCGGTTAGCATATCCTGGTCTGGTAGTTGGAACTGGCCAATATCCAGTTTTAAGGAAGCCTGCTGCGCTGGTTTTTTCTTTTTTATTTCCGGTTTATATTCAACTATATCTTCTTTAACTACTGGCTTTACCTGCACGCGGATTGGTTCTTTCCTTAATATTTTCCGCAGCAGGTTTAAAAGCCCAATCGAGATTAAGTAGCAAACCCTGCTGATTGTTTTTATTATGAAAACAGTTTTCCTATAAATCCAGATAACTTCATATAAACGCATTTCCATTGCGAAAAATAAAGTTGGGATAAATATACAAAATATAACAAAGAAACTTACATATGGCGGAATAATTTCAGGAATCACTTTGATAATAATATCCCCGGCAGCGCCGCCAAGACTCACATAAAACGGCCACCATTCAGGCACAGGAAGCAGTGAGCATAACATGGCAAATGAAACCAGCATTATTATGGTAGAAGGAATTGTTACCATTAATATATAGCGGCTTTGCCTGCCTAATGTGCGACAACCCCACACAAATAAGGCAATGGCAAATAATATTGGGCATAGGCCGAAAAACTGCATCACGGAATCAGCAGCATACGCGCCTATTTTTCCCAGAGCATTGGAAACATCCCCACTTGACGCACGGTTAAATGAAGAATCATTCTGGCTATAGCTTATTATAGCATTAAACAAAAACAAGGCAAAACCCATGCTGAGGAACGCCTTGCCCAGGATTTTTATCTTTGCTTTTACAGAAATATTTTCTTTGGTTGCCATTATTTAGTCGTTTTTATGAATTGCGTTTTTTACTGCTTCTACAAAAAATGCTGACTCGTCATTGCGATGAGTCGAACGGAGTGAGTACGAAGAAGCAATCCAGTGTTAACAAGAAAGGAAGAGCGGATTGCCACGTTGCGCTCACAAGAGTTCGGCTCCTCGCAATGACGAACATTGGCGTTATTAGTGTGTATAAAAGAATATATTCTAGCAAAACTTTAGAAATATACTATTAATCTTTTATTTTTACGGGCTTAAAACTACCTATCCCCAAAGCTAGCTGGTGCTGGGTCTATTACCACGCCTTTCCCATTATTCACCATCATCACTGCAAAACCACGCTCCGCAAGCCCATCATCGCGCAAGCGGAATATACCATCCACACCTATAAAACCACGCGGATTGGTTAGAGCATCCCTGCTGAAATTATCACCGGAAATTCTAGCAACCGTAGCAACTAACGCAATTCCGTCATAAGCAAGCCCAGCAAGTTTTGGTGCATCATGGCCATAGGCTGAGCGGAAATTACCTTCAAATTCGCTTCTGCGTTCATTAGATGAAGCAGTAAACCACATGCCTTCCAAAGCCGGGTTTTTAAGAATTGCCGGATCATTTACCTGGTCGCTTGCAAGTAACTGGATTTTCGATTTATCATAGTTATTGGAAGCTAGTATTGCAGCGGTATCAACTGCATTTGCAGTTCCGGCAGGAAGCAATATAGCCTTTGCACCTGGCGTATTTGCAGCAGTAATCACTTTGCGCGCGTGTTCGTCAAGCCTTGTTATACGGCCTTTTGCATCTAACTGGTAATCTTCATTCTTAATTAAAGCCACACCTTCCTGCCCATTCATAACATTTTGCAGTTCTTTTGTAACGGTTGCGCCATAACTATCGGTTGGCAGCATTGTAATATAATCTTTTATTCCTTTTGAAATACTGAAATTCACAATCCTTCTTATCTGCTGCTCAGGCAGGAACCCAATGGCAAAAACCCCGCTATTTGCAAGGGATTTATCGTTTG
The DNA here is from genome assembly GCA_002422795.1 of Alphaproteobacteria bacterium UBA6187. GTDB lineage: Bacteria > Pseudomonadota > Alphaproteobacteria > Rickettsiales > UBA6187 > UBA6187. Next base: position 95,801 of record DITJ01000004.1, read on the forward strand.
AAAATGAAACTACCTGGATGTTGTTATCTGCCGCGATTTTTGCAATTGCCTTGGCAGAACTGCTAAATACCGGCCCTAATATTATTTTCGCGCCTGATGATGCAGCTTTCTTGGCTGCATCTATTGCGCCAGTGGTTGAATCTTTGGAATCTATCGGCATAAGCACAAGATTTTCATCGCCTATTTTGAAAATAGCCAGTTGCGCAGCATCCAGCAAGCCTTGGCCAAGTTCTTTATAAGTGCCGCTAAGTGGTACAAGCAATGCTATTTTAATAGAGGTTTGCGCGGTTTGCGGCTGGGCAGGTAGTGTTTCCTCTATGATAGTTTGCTTCTGCGGCTCTTGCGGTATATACTTATTTTCCGCTGTAGGAGTTTTTTTGCTGATGCCGGGAATATTATACTGGCAGCCAAGAAGTACGGAAGCACATATACAAGCAGCGAGGATATTACGTAATTTTTTCACAATTGGTACCCTTAAAAATGACAGAAAAACCAGATAATGATAATATTAATAATCAAATTACCCCTTTAAGTAAACAAGAGGTTGCTCTTTATATAGTACCAACCCCGATAGGCAACCTGGAAGATATTACTTTAAGGGCACTTGAGATTTTACGCAATGTTGATGTTATCGCCTGTGAAGATACACGCGTTACCAGTAAATTGCTATTAGTATACGGATTCCGCGCTAGCATGATGGTATATAACGATTTCAGCACTGAAAAAGACCGTAATAAGATATTCCGCGCCCTTGATGAAGGAAAATCCGTTGCCCTGGTTTCTGATGCCGGAACCCCGCTTATATCAGACCCCGGCTATAAACTTGTGCATGAAGCGCATAAAGCCGGGTATAAGGTAATCAGCCTGCCGGGTGCGTCATCAGTTATAGTGGCCTTGGCATTATCGGGATTGCCTACCAACAGGTTTCTATTCGAAGGGTTTTTGCCTGTAAAATTCAAGGCACGACAAGATGCTTTAAAGAAACTGGCATTGCTTGATGCTACCTGTATATTTTTTGAATCAGCCAGAAGGTTATTAAAAACTTTGGAAGCCATGCTGGAAGTTTTAGGGGATAGGGAAGCCGTGGTTATGCGCGAACTTACAAAACGCTACGAAGAACGGCGCGCCGGAACTTTAAGTGAATTGGTAAAACATTATAGCACCGCCCCAGATCCAAGGGGTGAAATAGTTATAGTCACCGCCCCAAACCCGAATGACGGCAAAGTTGAGTTAACTGAAGATGTTTTAGAAAGTAAGCTCAAAGAATATTTAAAAGACCTGACTATAAAAGAAGCATCCACCAAACTTGCCGAAGAAACCGGGCTGAAGAAAAGCGATTTATATAACCTGGCGCTTACATTGAAGGGGAAGAAGTAGATATATGCCTCACACCACAACATTCCGTATATATTACGAAGATACCGATAGCGGCGGGGTGGTTTACTACGCCAATTATCTTAAATTTGCGGAACGCGCCAGAACCGAGCTTCTCCGCGCTAAAGGCATTAACCAATCCACTATTGCAAGTGATGCCGGGGTATTATTTGTAGTAAGACGCGCTAACCTGGAGTTATTTTCCCCTGCCCGCCTTGATGATTTACTTGAAATAAATACACATATAAAAAACATTTCCGGCGCAAGCATAAATATGCTTCAGGAAATAAGCTGCAACGGCAATAAAATAGCCGAGCTTGATGTGCTGGTGGTATGTATAAACCAGAACTTTAAACCTTGCCGGATTCCTGGGAATATAAAGAATCTTTTATAACAGATTTATAAATCCATCAGTATTTTATCAAGCGTGCCTATCAGTTCCTGCTGGCCATTATTATCAATAAACACCTCTATTGATTCTGGCGCTGGTGTTCGAAGAGTTGTTGCCTCATCAATTTTCAGGAAAAATATATCACCTTCAATTAGGTTATTTATTTTCTCTTCGCCTGTAGCTGTATCGGTAACTTTAAGCTCTACATCCGCATGTGGAAAAAACACCAGGTCTTTCCCCTGATATTGCTCAAGCACGTTGCTGTATTTTTGATCCTTCGATGCACCAGATTGGCTAAATGCAGCAACTACATCAACTTCCTTATAGACGCTTTTATTGTTATTATACCAAAAGCCGTAAATAACTGCCGTAAGTATTGTGGATAATAAAAATACATTAATCCCGGGACGGCGCGCCAAATCAGTTATGTAAGAAAAGCCCAACGCTACAATCGGCACTGTGTTGCGCTGCATTACAACTTTCTTTTTTTCATGGTTTACGTGGGTAATTAATTCCTCACCACCATCAATATTCAGCCAGCTTGTATAGGTTTTAAGAAACCCTTTCAGATAAATTTCATTAGAAAGTTCCGCCATCCGGCCATCTTCAAGCATTTGAATATGCCGCTCACGCAGCTTTAATGCCTTGGCGGCATCCTTTATGCTTATACCTTTACTTTCGCGTGCTTCGCGCAGGAGTGTGTTTATGTTGGGCATGGCAAACTTTATACTTTAAAGCGTTATAACTTCATTATTCAGCATAATCATATAAGCTTCTTTTAAGGAAGTATAGAGGAAATTTACCAAGACACTCAGCGTCCTCTATCTTCCACTGACTCAATAACAGCTTCAACATGAGAAGTTGCATGAGATACTTGTCTATTTTTTGGCAAATACTTAGCTGCAAAAGATGATTCTACTGCTTCATATTGTGTCTTTTTTTCAAGATCACTACCGTGCTTTCCCTTTTCTATTATTCTTTTTACATAATCATAAGCAAAAGCCGCACCATCAGTTATACCCTTTCCACCAAATCCTGTAGCAACAAAATTTCCATCCAACACTTCTTCAAGCCTTCCGGAATTTTTATAATTTATTGGCCTAGAGCAAGATCTAGCCGTAATTATTTCAACTCCCCTACCAGGGAAAATAATTTCTCTAGCATAATGTAAATTGTTTTCCGCATGGTCTATATTAAATCTATCAGTTCCTATAGCACCACCAGTTGTAGTTTTTACAATTGTATAAATCTTCCCATCTTTTGTTGCTCTACTAGCAAAAGGTGTAAAATGACTATTATTAGAATCAATAGGGCGTTTAATTTCACCTTCCACCAAAAGATACGCAGAATAACCGGTTGCTGGAATTATTGGTTCTATTGATTTATCCAGTTTTACACCATTATTCGCAACATATTCAGCATTAACTCCAAAAGAAGTATAGCAACTATTTGCCTTATAAACTACTTCCGTCGGTATTCCATTATCATTTATTCCGCAATCAACAACTACGCCAGTCAATTTTTTAGATTTCTTATCATGCAAAATAGTCGATACCATGCCATCCACTACTAAACCTTCATTCCTCGTTATAGCCTCACACATCAAATCAAATACATCAGGATTCAGATTTCCATCACCCTTTACTTGCCAAATAGTTCCTCCAGGACCAGTTATTGGCGCAGTAGATGACATTTCTCGCGCATCTTCCGGACTAATTTGCAAGCACTCAATGCCATACTTTTTCATTTTGCGTTGTGTTTCTTCCATTTCTTTGGTTTCAGCCTCATTATACGCAACTCTTATGGTATCATTACGTATTAATAGAGGTATCTCACTTTCCGCAAGCAACTGCTTCCCCTTTTCTTCACTCCCACCTTGCTTCAGTAACGCATCCCTCTCTTTAATAGCCCTTTCTTTTCTTGGCTCACTTAACTCCGCATCAATCTGATCCATGATAACGCCACTATGAATAGCAAGCGGGATAGTTTCATCGCAAATTGTGGGCAAGTCCCTCATTTTGTTATATTTATACTGCATCTCGTTCATTAGATATCCAAGCCCAACCTGCATAACTTTACGATCCGTAAGTAATGCTTGCAGACTTATTTCACCAATCATATAATTATCTGTTTTAGGATCGACACCCCACGTTGCACGTTTTACGGTCTGCAATAATATGTTGGCAGTGCTGAATTCAGGATCTGTATACATTGGCTCAGCGTGGCTAACATGATATTGGCCAGAACTACCCTTTGATGCTGAGCGTTTAATGTCTGATGGTCTAACATAAACAGGGGGCAATACTTTATCTTTGTCTATCAATCCTTCATTAATCAGTTCCTTGTATAAGGTAGACATTAAATAAGTGGAAAATAGCGCAGATATACCTCCACTACAAACCGAGATATGCCTAGGTATCTGTTTAGAGATGTTAGCGTAGTTACGATCATGCAACTTCATTTCATCATCACTGACAATATATGTTTTCTTAATTTTGTTTTCTGATGCAGAAGGATGAACTGGTGCATCAATTGCAAAACCATCAACTATATCTTTAAAGCTTTCTTGTAAAATTTGCTTTATTTCTGGATTTTGCGTATTCCAAACATTCCATCCTTGATTCTGAGTAACATAACGCTTATTAAAGTAACTAGGATCATTTTTGGCTTGCTCTCTTAGAACTTCAGTAAAATCCTGTACTGAATCATAGTCAGTCTGGAAATTTCTACGAACAGTCGCGCCAACAGAAGACAGTATTCCGTGGTCATCTCTAAAAACTCCAAATCCCTGCGAAAGCCCAGCTCTTCGCCCAATTCTTAATGTATGTGAAAGCATAATATTTTTTAATTAAAATTTAAAAAAATGAACCATAGCCATAATACACATAATAGAATGGATATCCAGCAAGGAAATTGAATTAGTTGTGAATATTATTTTCTATAGTTGTATTTTTTTTGTATTGCAACAAAACTATGGGAAGGTATTATAAAATGTTACCCTACAAATTTCAAGTAAATTAATTAATTAACAAATGCTCATGACTTCTTTAGTAAGTAACTTTTTTAAAAAACGCTCCATATCAAATGAATATTTCTTTATATTTTCATGCATTATATCTGTAATTATATTTCTATCAATTTGGTACAGCTGGACTGTATATGATTCAAGAAAAGCTATTAAAGAACAGGAATTATTCAGATATTCCACTAAAATATCCAGCAATCTAACTGAAACATTTGATTATGTAGAAAATTTATTAAAATTTGTTGGAGAGCAGATAATCAAAAATGATTCAAAGGATTTAAATGAAATTTCTGCATTATTACAAGGAAGATTAATTAAAAATAACGACATCCGCGAACAATTTTCATGGCTTATGTTTGACTGGTCAACGCCAGATAAGAAAATGATTGTGAGTACAAGTTGGGGGGTAATGGAAAGCCCAAAGGATATTTCTTATAGAAATTATGCACAGCAAGCTTTTAACGAGCCATGGAAGATACATTTTGATAAGGTTGATGTAGGAATTTCAAGTGGAAAATTAGTTATACCGGCGGGAATGGGTATAACTTCTAAATCCGAGGAGCCACTGGGAATTGTATCCCTAGGGTTTGGCACAGAAAAATTAGTTAGCAGGCTAGAGAACTTAATGAATGCCAATAGTATTAGTTTTATACTACTTGATAAAGATAAAAACATTGCAATAAAATCTACAGATAACAACTTAAGCAAAGAAGATGAAAACTTTCTAAAAAATCATTTAAAAATAAATATGATGAGCGGTAACAATTCATATCAATTATTACCAGAAAAGATCAAGATTGGTAATATTATATACTCAAACTACATTAATATTGAAAAGTATCCTTATACTTTATTGGTAGGCAACAATGAGAATATTGCCTATCAAGAACTAAAAGAAACACTATTGCCGGGAGTAATTGGATATAGCATTATTGGCTTAGTTTCACTAAGCTTATTATTTTTGCTGCGCTTCTTAATAATAAAGCCCCTTATAAATATTTCCCACTCCGCAGACCAAATATCAAAAGGTAATTATTCAGTAAAAATCCCGCGAGGTGGGCCATCGGAAATATACGCACTTGCCAAACAGCTTGTTAATGTTCAACGCTATATTAAGAAAATCCACCGCATAGACAAGCAGCTTATGAAAGCAAAAGATGCGGCAGAAGAAGCCAATGCCGCAAAATCCCAATTCCTTGCCAGCATGAGCCACGAACTGCGCACCCCTCTTAATTCCATACTTGGCTATTCTGAAATGATAACCCATGAGGTAATGGGGAAAATTGAAAACAAAACATACATAGAATATGCAGGGTACGCCCATTCTTCCGGGCAGATGTTATTGGCGCTTATTAATGATATACTCGATATTTCCAAAGCCGAAGCCGGGCATTTTTCAATATATGAAACCGAATTTAGCATCCGGAAGGTTATTGATGAATCTATGGAAATCCTCTCGCAGCAGGCACTTGCTGCAAATGTACATATAGAATTAATGTTACCGGAAAGAATGCCTACGCTGCTTGCCGATGAAATACGCATAAAGCAGGTGATTCTAAATATTATGTCCAATGCCATTAAATTTTCCCATAAAGGCGGCAAAGTTGAAATGAAGGTGGACGTGAGTAATAGCGGTTTCAACCTTACGGTGCGTGACTACGGCATTGGAATATCGGAAGAATATCTGGGAAAAGTATTGGAGAAATTCGGACAGGTCAACCAGGCGATGCAAAGGCGAAGGAATGAGGGCAGCGGCCTTGGGCTATGGCTTACTAAAATCCTCCTGGAATCCCATCAGGGCACGATAACGCTTGAAAGCACCGTAGGCAAGGGAACTACTATATTTGTGCATCTACCGGTGGAGAGAATTAAGAAATATTAGGCTCTGTTAACAAAGTTTTTATAGAGGCATTTTTTATATTTTTGAACGAAAGTTTAAGAAATCTTTTTTCCAAATAATTGCAATAACTAAGGTTGTTGCAACCCAGTACAGTCGCTTAATGAATAAATTAAGAATTAAAAACAAAAATTACTTTTAATCGCAATGCATTTCGTATATACTACTTGATTATTTATTATAAAATAAGTTACAATCATGCATGGCAAGAGTTTATCGTCTCATTCTAAAAGAATTGGGAGTATACTAACTAGAGCACTTTCTAATTCAGAAGAAGGGAGAGCGTTAGGCTCCGTTGTGCCACGAGAAGAACTGTTAAAAAGAGCTCAGCGCGTTTCAGATTTAACATCATCCGGGCTTTCAACAACTCAGTTAGATCGGATGATAGAACAAGCAAAAAAAGAAGAAGAAAGGGCAATAAAAGATGCCCAACAAGCCACTGAATCTAAAAAGAAACCTATTGAATTTTTAAGGGCAACTAAATATACTGGTGATAAACTATTTTCCGTCTCGGGAAGTGGTATTAAAGAAGCTAATACCCTTGCACTTTTCTCTATAGTTACCAGATCTCCAGAGAGCGCTGTAAATGCTTTAAAGAATTATGCTAGAATTACAAGCTCGAGATCCCTGGGAGAATTTGACAAAACAATAGACGGAGTTGTTGCTGTATACCCAACATGCTCAATTCATACAGATAACAGGCTGACCTTGCAATGGTTGCGAGGTCCCTCATTAGAACTTATCCCAGAAGAGATTAAATGTTTATATAGTGAATTTATTGAGCCAAAGCTCTTTAAAGATGGCAAGCTTGTGTCGCCAGAAGATTTTGTGCCACAAAACATTATCACCACCAGCTTCTCAAATAGAAAAGCTGACATGCTCATAGCAGTTATGCATGCTAAAATAGCTGATGCAGGAGGCGCGCCAGAAAACTATCTTTCAAAAATATATGTTTTAAGCTTTGCAGCAAATCCATATAACTGGACCTCTAATTGGGGCAATGGTGATAAAACTTTACAAACAACACTTACACACGTACCTTCTGATATGTTTTGTGGCGCTTGGGATTGTTTAACAAGGCCGCCAGAAGATATAGCGAAGCTCTTACAGCAATCTTTATACGAACAGCAGAATATAAGGCAATTAAAAGACACAGAAAGAACTGTGCGCATTGTAAACCCAAGCTCAAAAGATAATTACTATGGGCATAATGTGGAACAAATTATTGATGCTGGTAAAACAGCTTTTCCAGGTTATTACCATGAAGGTTTAATTCCATTTTTGCGTAGAGAAATTGTTAAATCGACTTTTGATCGCATAAGAACAGAAGGAGCTATATCTTACGATCAAGAAAAAGGGACCATCTTTTCAGGAAAAATGGACTTGGTAACAAATCAATACCTGCCACAGGATTATCGCTCCCGCTTAACAACAAACATGTTATTAGATGAAATGTTAACATCTAAAGTCCCACCTGATCAATATAAATTATTTAATCCAAAAACCCATTTATCTACATTTGAAGTCGGGTTGCCCGCGAAAGTAATGGAAAGATAGAAGATACAAGTAATTAATTGATTAAAATAAATTTCTCCTTATTATAGCAATATAAGTAAAAGGCATCCCATAAAAATAAAATACAATCACGCATGGCAGTTTTCTTTTCAAAAAAGAGACCATCTCTATTATTAGATTTTATTTTACTTTCTATTATAACAGTATCAATTTTTTCTTTTTTATTCTTCTGGCTGATATTGCAGAATGCTGAAGACCAATCCAACATTATAATCCAGAAACTGGATGCAAAAGGAGATAAGCTTTCCCGCACATTTACAGATATCATTGATTTTACTGCTCATGAAATGGTTCATATTGGCAGACAGATACAAAAAAATTACGAGGATACATCCCATATAAATTCAATATTGGAATCATTCAAATCACAACCTGACGATGTGGTTTCGTGGAGTACTTTTATGTGGACTGATACAACACATAAAATTATTGTTACTAATAATTTGGGGGTTATTTCCGGTCAGAAAAGCCTTGCAGACCGCGATTACATACCAAAAACAATAACCGATCCATGGAGTATATATACAGGCATACCAGTATTTGGGGCAACAAGTGGTAAATGGGCTATTCCAGCAGGAGTTGGCATAACTAATAAAAAAGGAAAATATATAGGCACGTTAGCCACAGGACTTATTATAAACAAACTTATTTTCAAACTCGAAAATACCATACAAACTGACGAGCTTAGCTTCTCTATATTAGATAAAAACCTAAATATGGTAGCACAATCTTCTAATAATGAACAAATCACTAAAGACAATGGAACATTTTTCGAGATAGCAAATAATAACTTTGAATCCACACAAGGACTCATAACAGCAAAACATAATATTTTCCGCGGATATGCCTACTATCATAAGATTAAAGATTATCCTTATATAATCGTAACTAGTTACAATAAGAACATTAGTGACACTTTCCTAAAAAACAACATCCTATTTGGCCTCGGCGAGATAATATTAATAATAAGCGTACTTCTTGGTACGTTATTCTTTATGTACAAAAGAATTATAAAACCCATGGTAAAATTATCTCACTCCGCAGACCAGATATCAAAAGGTAATTATTCAGTAAAAATCCCACGCGGTGGGCCATCGGAAATATACGCGCTTGCCAAGCAACTTGTTAATGTTCAGCGTTATATTAAGAAAATTCATCGGATTGACCAACAGTTAATGAAAGCTAAAAATGCAGCCGAAGAAGCCAATGCCGCGAAATCCCAATTCCTTGCCAGCATGAGCCACGAACTGCGCACCCCTCTTAATTCCATACTTGGCTATTCTGAAATGATAACCCATGAAGTAATGGGAAAAATTGAAAACAAAACATACATAGAATATGCAGGGTACGCCCATTCTTCCGGACAGATGTTATTGGCCCTTATTAATGATATACTCGATATTTCCAAAGCCGAGGCCGGGCATTTTTCAATATATGAAACCGAATTTAGCATCCGGAAAGTTATTGATGAATCTATGGAAATCCTCTCGCAGCAGGCACTTGCTGCAAATGTACATATAGAATTAATGTTACCGGAAAGAATGCCTACGCTGCTTGCCGATGAAATACGCATAAAGCAGGTGATTCTAAATATTATGTCCAATGCCATTAAATTTTCCCATAAAGGCGGCAAAGTTGAAATGAAGGTGGATGTGAGCAATAGTGGTTTCAATCTTACAGTGCGTGACTATGGCATTGGAATATCCGAAGAATATCTGGGAAAAGTATTGGATAAATTCGGACAGGCCAACCAGGCGATGCAAAGGCGAAGGAATGAGGGCAGCGGCCTTGGCCTATGGCTTACTAAAATCCTCCTGGAATCCCATCAAGGCACGATAACGCTTGAAAGCACCGTAGGCAAGGGAACTACTATATTTGTGCATCTACCGGTGGAGAGGGTTAAAAAATATTAAAGTGGTTTTAAGGACAGCTAAAAATCTCTTTATTTTTATCGGAAATATTGCTATAATTAGCGCATAATTAACACATAATCTGGAAAGAAGAATGGCAGCAGAAGGCCCAAGTATTGCAGCGATTCAATCATCTCAACAAGCATCACAAGGTGGTGGCGGAGGCGGCGGAACAAAAACGAGTGTAGGTTTTGGTGCAATACAGACCGGTGGTAACCTTGCGCAGGCCATAACTGGCGGTGGACCTCAAGGTGGGATTTTTGCCGCTATGGGCAATCCTCTTGCCATTAAAAGTGCGGGTGCCGGAAGTGGCCTTGTAAACTTTAATAAGTTACTTGGTGAAGTATTCTCACAAAAAGGTGAAGGCGGCCCTACTATGGGTGCTAATTCACCTTATCAGACATTTGCGTCTGCCGGAGGAGACTTTGGAGGGGCGGCAAGTGGCGGGCATAATGTGCCAATGTCCAGCCTTGGCAATATGCATCCTTCTCCTACTCCAGGCATGGGAGGGCGCTCTCAGGATGTTGGAATGGGTATGTAAAGCTATTATGCCCATTTACAGTACTAATTTGTGTAAAGCCACCCGATATACATAACATAGGATACAATGAATATGGCTCCTGTCATTCTTGAAATTCTCTGCACAAAATAGATAATCAACAATGTCAGCAGCGCAATTCCAAGATTAAGCGGTACATCAAAACCGGCAATCTGGCCACTAAGGGGTACAGGCTTGATGACTGCCGTAATCCCAAGGATGCTGAGTATATTAAACAGATTGCTGCCCAGCACATTACCGATAATAACGTCCGAATTTTTCTTTATGGAAGCAGAAATAGCCGTAGCAAGTTCAGGCAAAGACGTGCCAACCGCAACCAATGTCAGGCCAATTACCGCCTCGGAAATTCCCGCCTGACGGGCGATGTTGCTCGCCCCCTCAACTAGAAAATCCGCACCGAATACCAGCACGGCAATCCCACCAATGCTCATCAGCAAAGAAATACCCAAACCTAATTTATTACTGAACTCCTGCGCTTCATGCTCATGCACCGTATCCGGAGCGGTAGCCGGCAAAGTCTTTTTGTCTTTCATCTCTGATTTGTAGGAATAGATGAGATAAGTAACCAGCAACCCCACCATGATAACTCCCTCTGCGGTAGAAATGCTGCCTGTTAAGGTTAGTGCAAATAGTAAAGAGCTCGCAGCCACAACCGCCAGCGCATCACGCCGGATAGCCCCGGCCTTACAGATAATGGGGCAGATCACCGCTGATAAGCCAAAAATAAGCAACACGTTGGCGATGTTACTGCCCACCACATTGCCCAGCGCAATATCTGGCTGACCAGCAAGGGATGCTTTAATGGACACCAGCAGTTCGGGGGTGGAAGTGCCAAACCCGACCACCACCACACCAATCAGCATGGCAGAAATGCCAAGCCGCTCCGAGATAGCAACGCTGCCTCTGACAAGCGCCTCGCCACCGGCAAAAAGCAACACTATACCGCCAATAATTAAAAGGTAATCCATTGTATACTCCTGAGACTAAAAATCGAATATTTCCATCATCTGATGCAAAGCACCTTTTTTCTTCTGCCTACCTTCGTAATGATAACCATCGCGCTCTTTATAATGTGGCTTGCGATATTCGTCCTCCCGATAACGTGGCTCTTCATAACGCTCCTCACGCTGAGGGCGGCGGGCGGAAAACATTTTCGCCTCTTCCTCTGCGGCTTCCTTCATGAGCGCCATCAGCTTTTCCAGCTCTCCTTTATCCAACCACACACCGCCGCTGGTCGGGCATACGTCAAGCTCAATGCCAAAGCGCTGAATCTGGCGCATTGGTGATCCATCAATTGGGGATGTTAATAAGGGCATAATTTTTCTCCTTTATGTTAAAGGTTATTAACCTGTGGGAGAAAATGCGTGTACGTTTTTAATTCATGAACCTGCACCAGGATCTCCCAGTGCGGTCCGACATCGCGATGCATGGTACATCGCCAGAGGGGCCCGGTCCCGCAGTTGTTAAAAATAAACATTCTTTTTATAAAATCAATACTATTTAATTTGAGTTTACTAGGCACTGTTAGCAAATTCGCTATAACGTAGCGAAAATGGTGTTTTTTGAGAAACGGAGCGCAGCGTATATAGACATACGTGAGCACCGTATCGCAGAAAAACCACATTTACAGCAAGATATAGTAGAATTTGCTAACAGTGCCTAGGTTCAACTTGCACACGACTGCTTGTATTGTGATGCCAAAGGCCATGGTGGAATCCCTGAAATGCAGGCCACAAACCGTTGCTCTCGCACCTTGGAAATCAAAGTGCAGCCCTATAAAATCTCAACTGATTTGTTCGATTTTTTTTCGGACGATGCAAACCACTTCCACAGACATTGCTCGAACCACTTGAAAACACTGGAATTATAAGTGGTTTATATAGTAATTTTACTTAATAATTTCCCACTACGTCATTGCGAGGAGGCGGAGCCTTTGTTGCAATCCAGGAAAATTTAACTATATAATTAGTGAGTTGCAAAGAAATCTCTGGATCGCCACGCCTTCGGCTCGCGATGACGTAGTGGAGAATTATTAAGTAAAACGACTATAATTTTATCAAAAAGACACTCACTAAGATCTTTTACCTACCAACATATGATACAGCATTCCCCACGGCATTTACTCACCGCCCTATTCCTTTTAACCTTGATTCTTCTGCTGCTTGATTAGCCAATACTGATAACGCCCTTTCCCCAATAAAGCCTCCATTAACTATATACTCAGTTCCAGACATATCACGTCTAAATGAACATTGGTTACCTATACCACTTACTTTGTCATGATGCCTTGCAAAGCTTTCCGCAAGACTGTCACTGAAGGTTTCCGCAAACTTGTCTTTTTCATTTTGGCTTAGTTTTTTTAGCTTATTATCACCTTTAATATTTAAAAGGGCGGTTTCTATACTGTTTTTAAAGGTATCATCTATACTAATTTGGGTAACCTTAGGCCTTATTGGTCCATCCTGCAGCACATAACTATCAGCCGATTTCTCTCCATAAAAGCTATTATGCCTCTGCGCTTCCCGGAATTTATCTTTTAAGCTAGCCACGATTTTTGGCATAACTTCCTCTACGGCTCCAGTCGACTCAACTGTTTTTGATGGCATAAATACCTCTATAATTGTATTACTATAGTGCAATTATACAATATCGCTACACTTTAATCAATTAATAAATTAACCTACTAAAATCTACTGATTGAGAATTAATCCCGGAAATTTATAAATTGCAGTGGCAATTCAATATCAAGGCCGCGCAAGAATGCGATAACTTCCTGAAGATCATCAAGTTTCTTGCCATCAACACGCACTTCGTCACTGCGGATAGATACCTGAACTTTCAACTTCTGTGCTTTTATTTCCCTGACCACAAGCTTGGCAGTATCCGAATCAACACCTTGCTTCACCTTAATTTTTTGCCTGAGGCTATTGCCTGCCGCCTGCTCGGTTTTGCCAAAATCCAACGATTTTGGGTCAATTTTACGACGCGTGAAATGCACTTTTAGCATTCCGTGGATTTGCTCCAGTTTATAAGCATCGTCAGCAAGCACGGTTATTTCTTCTTTTTCACGCTCCACCGAACATTTACTGTCTTTAAAGTCGTATCTTTGGGTTATTTCCTTAATTACGGAATTAATGGCATTATCAGCTTCCTGTAAATCAACTTTGGAAACTACGTCAAAACTTGGCATTTTTTTACTCCTTTTGGTGATAGGTAATGGGTGATAGGTGTCAGGGGCGATGAATTTGTTCTTAACATCAATTGTTGAAAAAAATATTACAATTCAGTGTCTTTCAGAAAAAAACAGAGCTTTTGTGGCACGTGTCCCCGCGCAGGCGGGGATCCNNAAAGAACTGGATCCCCGCCTGCGCGGGGACACATGCCATATACATACTTTGTTTATCCAGACAGTTATACGATATAACCTAACTGAAATAAATTTATCTTATCCATAACTAACGTTCTTACTTCCCCATCACCTGTCACCTGCAACCCATTACCTTAATTTCTTCTTCGTTCTCGGCAACACAAATAATTCTTTCTGAATTGGCGCATTGTAAACTAAATTTGAAAAATGCACCACCGTATTTTTACCTATGGAATCAAGCACTTCCATGCGTAACAAATCCATATTTGCATCGCTGAAAACCATTGTTAAAGTTCCTTGGTCTTCTTTCTTATTCTGGGCTATAGCCACCCTTATTTCACCATTATCTTTAGCAAAACTGGTGACTTTCACTCCTTTATCACCAAAGCTGATTCTTTCACGAGTTAGAAAGCCTGCAAGCGTATCATCCAGGCTTACATTACTAACCTCATCCAGTTCCTTATCATAATATGCAACCCTTGAACCACGCGCTACTATAAGTATTGGCGTTGGCGGGGTATAATCCCAGCGCAGCTTACCCGGCCTTTCCAGGTAAAAAGTTCCGCTAGCCTTGCCACCATCGGAATCTTCCTGTGTAAATGGCGCAGTGAGTGTGGTTATATCATTTAAATATTTCTCGATTCTGGCAATATCCGCACTTTTAGAATCTTTAACATTAGTAACTTCCGGGGTTGGTTGTGGCGTATCTTTTGCACATGCAGGAATGGACAACATTAAGCATATTATAAAAATTAAGAATTTCATTATACTTCCTTTAAGTGGTGTAACTGCCTTGGATTATAGGAATAAGTTACAGCAAAGACAAGATATGTTTTAAAAGCTTAAAACTCAATTAAAAACACCACCTGAATTATGTTCAGGTGGTGTTTTATAATCAGCCTATTAAGGGTATAGATAGAATTACTTAACCAACGCATAATTAAGTATTTTATAAGCTAGTTTTGCAGCTAGAAAGTCACAGGCATGTAATTCAGGGCGGGGGGCAAGTTCATTTACATCCGCGCCAACTATATTGGATATTTTTGAGGCAGCTTTTATAATTGCCATTGCATCATCCCAGAAAATTCCACCTGGCTCTGGTGTTCCGGTTGCAGCCATTAAGCTGCCATCAAAACCATCAAGGTCAAAAGTAAGATAAACCGGACGGCCTTTCAGCGGCGCTACTATTTCATCGATATTCCAGTTTTTTCTATCCTTACCCCAATGGATATTGATGCGGTGACGGTTAGCCTCAAGGAATGGAATTTCAGATGCGGAAATATTCCTGATTCCGCAAGAAACTATACTGATATTTTCATGGTCAAGGCAGCGGCGGATAGCGGCTGCGTGTGAATAATGCTCACCATTATAGCCATCGCGCAAATCTGCGTGAGCATCAAAATGCAGCATAACAAGATCTGGATATTTCTTTGCAAATGGGCGGATTGATCCAGCAGAAATAGAATGCTCACCGCCGAAAATTATCGGAAACTTGCCATCATCAAGCACGGTTTGTGTCAAGCCTTCAAGCACTTCTAATGCTTTTGGTATGTCGGTATTATCAATTTCCGGTTCACGCACTGTTACCACACCATATTGACGATATGGCTCGCACCATAAATCCTCATCAAATAATTCTACCTGGTGAGAAGCTTTAAGCATCGCCTGCGCTCCATCTTTCGTGCCGCCGCCATAGCTAACGGATGCTTCCAAGCCAAACGGTATTACTACCGCTTTCGCATTTTCATAAGTTACAGCGTCTTCACCTTCAAGGCCAAGGAATGCTTCATCTGGTGGAAGTAGGTCTAGTTTTGTCATGGTTTTAAAGTGTAAGAGTTTTAGAGTGTTAGAATGTAAGAGTGTAAGCAAAGCTAGAATATATATTAGTATTTGCACTAACATTCTTACATTCTAACATTCTTACACTCTAAATTATTAAGCAAACAACTTAGAATATTTCTTCTCGCTACGCTTCTTCCAAGCACCCCTATGATAAGCATCAGATGCAAGAAGTGGTAATACAGAAGTTGCTTCAGCAAATACCATTTGTTCATAAGCTACATCCACCTTGCCCCATGAGCAGGCTTCTTTTAGCGTAGAGCTTGAACATGCGCCATCGCGAGTATCGGCAATAGTTATCTGGATTGCATATTTATGCATTTCAGCTTCAACGCCAAGGATTTCAGCGCATACAACAGTATCTTGCACGAAATTCTTAGGAACGCCGCCGCCAATCATAAGTAAGCCAGTAGTTCCAGCTTTGATTTTAATGTCGGTAAGTTCGCGGAAATCGGCAATAGAATCGATAGTCATGTGACTTTTTGGATTCTTTACCTGGTGCAATACTAAGCCGAAACCAGCAGAAGAATCTGTGAAAGCCGGGCAGAAAATCGGTACATTCTTTTCATAACAAAGCTGCACGAGTGAATCTTTCTTTTTTGCGCCGCCTTTAGCAAGATATTTACCCATCTCATGGATAAACTCGCGTGAGCTATAAGGCCTTGGCTCTAGTGAATTCGCGATTTCGAGCAATGTGTGGTCGCAAGATTGTAGATTTTCTTCGTCGATATAAGTATCATAAATACGGTCAATATATAGATCGCGCAGTTTTGTATCATCTTCAAACTGGCTGCCTTGGTAGTGTTTGAAGCCTAGAGCTTCAAAGAAATCCATGTCAACGATAGAAGCGCCGGTTGCAACAATTGCATCCACCATGTTATATTTTACCAGGTCATGGTAAAGCTGCATACAGCCGCCAGCAGAGGTAGAGCCTGCAATTGTAAGAATTACAGAGCATTTATCATCTTCTAACATGCGGTTGAAAATGCCTGTAGCGCGGGATAAGTCACGCGATGTGAAAGACATATGGCCCATTGAATCAATAATCGGGCGCGCATCGAATGATGTTATATCAATATGCTGCACTTCTTTTGAAAGTAACTCTGCTTTCAAGTTGTTGGTTTTTTTATCTGTTTTCATTTTTGTTCCTTCGTAGAATGTAAGAGTGTTAGAATGTAAGAATGTAAGAATGTAAGGAAAAATAGCAAGAAAAAATGAAGAGTGTAAACAGCATAACCTGCTTACACTCTTACATTCTCATACTCTTACATTCTTTTTCAAGCTGCAATAGTTTCCAATTCATCGGAAATTTTCTGCATATCGCCATACAGGCTCATTATCGGCTCATCTTCAACCGCTAAAATTTCATCAATGGCTTTAAAGCCGTTGAAACCGGTTGCAAGTGTGCGTCCATAAGCGCCAAGCTGGCCTATTTCGATATAATCACCTTCTTTTATATCCTCAGGCAAATAGAATGGGCCTTTCATAAAGTCCAGGCTATCGCATGTAGGGCCAAAGAAGCTAAATGGCATGAAATTACCGGAATGGCCAACTGCCTCTTCGCGCAGTAATTTCACCGGAAAAATAAATTTCGGGAAACCAGCGTCGAACAAGCTGCCATAGGTTCCATCATTTATATAAAGATAATCTTTCTTACGAAGCACCACCTTTACAATCACAGAGCCACTTTCAGCAACAATAGCGCGGCCAGGTTCGCATAGTAATTCACAGGTCCCATGCTTAGTTATTTTGGCGAATTCCTCATGGATTGCGTTGAAATATAATTTCAAGGCAGGAGGCATCATCCCAGGATATATAGAAGGGAAACCGCCGCCTACATCAAGAACTTCAATTTTTACGCGCGCCTTGGATACAATTTTTCCAGCCATGCGGATAGCAATACGATAAGCATCCGGGTGCATACACTGCGAACCCACATGGAAGCATACGCCAAGCTTTTTGGCGTGCTTACGTGTTTTCTGGATTAGCAAATGCGCATCATTAACATTTACACCGAATTTATCAGCAAGGCTTAATTCCGCATAGGAATTAGACATGGCAATGCGAACGAACAGGTTTAAATCTGTTGCATTGTTGGTTTCTTCCAGGATTTTTTGCAACTCATCTTCAGTATCCAGGGAGAAATTACGCACTCCATAGGAAAAATACGCTTCACGAATGGCGTTGCGTGATTTAACCGTATGCATGAAGTAAAGTTCCGCCTGCGGAAGAAGTTCGCTAACGGTTTTAATTTCGTGCAAAGATGCCACGTCGAAAGAATTCACACCAAGCTCGTTCACTTGTTTCAGCACGAACGGCTCAGGGTTGGTCTTTACAGCGTAAACAACCTTACCTTGAAAATTTTCCTTGAAGAAACTGACAGCAGTTGCAACGGCAGCTGGCCTATAAACATGCACTGGACTATCAGGAAGCAGATCAGTAACTACTGATTGGGAGGATTGGTATTTTCGCATCTCATAAAGCCTCGCAAGATTTGTTAACAAAACTTTAGAAAACCCACTACCTGATAAATTGAATCAGGGCCTGGCCTTTTTAAAACAAAGTCGCTAAATCTTGCATCGCTTGATTTAGCAGGAGTGTGTTAATATAGAAGTTTATACCAAATGTAAATAGTTTCTTCAAGAAAATTCGTATTATTTTTGTGGCGAGGGGTGTTTTTTATTGAGTGCTGCTTTATTATTAAGTATCTTAGCTATTATAAAGCAGGAAATTTAGCAGTGCAAATACGCCTAAAATGCTTATAAAGGCAAGAAGTTAAATATCAAACTTAATGTTAATTAACTACTTTCTAATAATTTTGCGATAACACATCCTAATAAACCAAAATATTATTTTGCTTACGATGACAATTGGAATTTGGCCTTCTTGTTGCAGGAGAGAATCGAGAAGTAATAAACAAGCCCATGATGCCCATTATTAAGTGATTAGTTTGCTATAGCGGCAAACAAAAGGCACAGCAACTAACGGCGATGGCAATGGGTATAAACAAGTAGTTTAGCCATGAATATACTTCCTGCCGTCCCCATAAGGGTGCAGGGCGAGCGCGAAATCTCCGCAGGCACAGAATGAAACTTATATTAATAATAATTGGATTGTTAATCCTATGCCGCGTTTTGTATCTTTGTACCGAATAAACCTATTTAGCTCGATTTTTTGGTTCTTGGGCGCGGGAAACCCAATTATTGCTACTTGGTTTTGTATCTATAACCTTTTCTTTTTGGAAATCTAATTCTTTGCTTGCAAAATTATACAGCAGGCAGGCCATTGCTGGAACAATAATAACACTAGCAATCAGCAGGAAGGGTAATGATACAGCAATTGCAGGTGCAAGAAAAGCCACCAGACCAATACTTCCGCTAGTTGTAATTACGCTTGCAGCTAAATATTTATCTGTATTAGGAAGCTGTTTTGTTTCCTGAGTATTTTTATTATGACCCGCATCCTCACTATTTTGGGCGGGTGAAGGAGCTGGTTTTGATAATTCTACAATTTTTCTATCTTGCTCTTTTAATTTATTAGCTTGCTCTGCGGCTTGCTTTTCTGCGCGTTCCTGGATTATTTGCGCTGCTTTTGTTGTTTCTTTAAGTTTCTGCTCAGTTTCTATTTGTGATTTTTGTAACTGGACGGTCTTTTCTTGCAAGCTATCAAAATCACTCGGTAGCTTCCTCGATTTAACCTGCTCCCGGTAAACTGAATTTATTGCACTATCATGAACATTTTGTATTTGTAATTGTGATGTACGAAGGCTCTGCTCAGTTTGCGCCTGGCGGTTTTGTGCATCAACCAATGCCTGGTTTTGTCTTTGTATTTGCTGGTCTTGCAGCCGTTGCGCCGCTAAACTACGCGCCTGTTCCCGAGCCAGTTCTTTTGCAAGCTGAATTCTTAATTGTTCCCGTTGGAATGCTGCGTTCCTAAGAGCTTCATTATGAAGCCGTTCCTGCTCCCTACGCAGCCTTTCTATAGCTTCATTACGCTCTACGCGTTGCCTTTCTATAGCCTGATCATGAAGCCTTTGCTGTCTTTCTAGCGCCTCTGTTTGTGCTTCTATTTGCCGGTTTATTTGTTCTTGTGCCAGTCTTAATTGCAGATTATGTTGCAATATTTCGCCGTTAAGCCGCTCCTGTAATAATTGTCTTTGCCGCTGCTCATCTTCTACTACCAGCCTTTGCCTTTCCATCTCAGTATTGTTTGGTAGGCTTGCACGCCCTTCGTAATGTTGGACACGATAATTATGGTGCGTTCTATTATGGGGAGGTGGAGGGGGAAGAGATCGCGCATTTTCCCCTGCCGAATCTGATTCTAATTCTGATTCTGAATTTAAATCGTCGCTATTCCTTCTGAAATCGCTAGTTCCTCTGTAACACGGTAAAGGGGATGGGAAGCCCGCGCCATAACTCCGATTTCCACTACTTGTAATACTCTCATTATCTCCATAATTCTCAACTGATGAATGCGAATTAGACTGGCTTTCATCAGATGAATCTCCATGCTCACTAAACATTCTTACTGAGCTAGTGGGGCTATTATCTGTATGTGCTTGGGAACGTCTAGAAAATCTCACACCGTGAATTGGGGGGGTACTATTACTTTCAAGACTTGATTCATGATACGGGGATAAAGAAGGTGGGCTTAGTCCTTCAACATGGAAAGCAGAGGTGTGAAGCGGTAAGTTATCGGATGTTGTTATGTATCCATGATTTCTTGGTGTGACAATATCTGAGGGTAATAGATTACTATCCACAGATGAATAGCTGGCACGACTATCCTGGGATTTATAGGAAGAGCTAGAATTTGGCGCCACTCGTTCAGCAGACATATCTTCTTCATTGCCAGAAGTAACTTGCTGAGGGGTACTTAAGCTATTAGAATCATGTATCCACTTCATGGGACTTTTTTTCAGAACACGAATTGTTGCTGCACCATAAATATCTAAAAAATCATCATCACTAGAATGGTCATTATTTCTAGCAGGCCGTTGTGAAGAATGTTTTGGGCGACTACTAGGAGAAAAAGTGGAATGATCTTTTGAAACATGTAAAGGCGTCCGGGGATTTTCTTCGCTGCGCTCTGTTTTCAAACTATCGAGGCTAGAAGCGGAAGTGCTATTGGAGGTAACGCCTTCATACGGAGTTCCTTTTTCATTCCCTCTTTGCAGGGATTCTGCTTCTTCCCTTAATACTTTTTCGAGTTTAGCAAGTTTCTTAAAATTTTTTCTTTTATCTATATCTTCAACTGTAGCTTTTGGTAATTTTTTTAATATTGCTTTGAGTTGTTCTTCTGTTTCAAGTCGTTTGGAAGGCTCCTTTATAGAAACGCTTGTTGGGCTGGATTCTGGATTATAATAATTAATAACAGATTGATGATATTTTATGTGCCGTAATAAATGGCGTGTTGCTCTCTCTACATCTATATCATCTTGAGTTTTTTTGTTTTTCTTCTTTGGAGAAGAATACAAATCCAGTAAAATATTTTGTTTATCACCTTCTATAATTTGCTGTAGTTCTATACCTACGGAGCGCAAATCAGCTATTACTTCTTTAAAGCGCGCAACACGTTCATCGTGGGAAGGTTTACTCCTCCCCTTAGATCCACTTCCTCTATAGTTGCGTTCTAACACAAATATTCCCTGACTTACGCAAAGTTACCTTGCTAATGCTTGTTTTTTGGGTTCTTTTACACCTAACCCAACTAAAATACCATCTAGTTGTTCGTCATTAATATTTAAACACTTAGCCGCACTTTTATTTACCCCAGGCATAATAATAGGAGATGCCTGGTGATACGCAGCCAGAACTTGTAACATAGCCTGGTTTTGCCCAACTAACGCGGGATATTTCACTATAAAAGGCAGAACCAGCGAAAGTACGTCCATCATTTCATCTGATTGCTGGTAACTTTCTTCCAGTTCTTCTTTGGTTTTCTTTAATTCCTGCTCGCTTCTTATTAAAGCATCCCTGCCTTCAACACTGGTTTTTATATGTATATCAAGGTCCGAGCTGCTTAAAGAGCGCTGTAATATAGATAATAACTCATCCCTTTCAACCTGGTATTTAGGAGAGTGCCAGAATAATTCTACAGCCTGCGCCTGCTCCACAGCTTCAGAACTTGCTAAGTTTGCAGGAGTTGCAACTTTTTCGCATTCAAGTATAGCATGTTGTAACATATCTGTATATGATCTTTTTAATAGCTCAATATCATCCCTGGTGGCGGATGATATTCCGCCTTGCTCACTTTCATATAACGACTTTCCATATAACGATATTGTTTTGCCGCTACTCCTACTTAACTGTTCTGATAATGTTTTTATATTAGTAAAAAATGTCTGTAATTCCGTTATATTTTCAGCGTCCTGCGGTGATGTGCGTTCAGTAATTGCCCCGGAATTAGAAAGTTCCAGCCTGCTTCTTAATTGATTGGCTTTTTCCCTGGATTCCGTGGTTATTCCTTCATGCAGTACTTCCGTATCTAACTGTTTGCGTAGATTTTCAACCTCTTCCCTGGTTGTAGTTACTTTCTTATCTACATTCGCAATTTCTTCATTTATCTTGCTTATACGCTCCCTTAATTGAGTGGTCTCTCTCTCATTTGCAACGCATGGAAGGGTTGCTTTTTTAGTTTCAATTGCTTGTAAACGAACTTCATCTATAGAATCAACAACGGCAAAAACAATTGCACTGGTAAGTTTCGCGCGCCTTTGGTCTGAATTTGTTATAGATGCTGGAATAATGCTTTCTATATCAAGCCCTAAAGTAGCCTTTACTTTCTCATCACTATTTTTCTCTAAAGTTGTTATACTTCTAGTGCCTGTTAATGGGTTAACCGCATAAATATCTTCATAATCTGAGTATTTAATAGCACTTAATGTCGTAATATCGCTATTATTGTTTTGTATAGTTTCTTCAAGTTTGCTTTTTGTATCGGGATAAAACTGCCATATGAGTTTTAACGAAAGAGCTTTTTTTGCATCCAGGCTCTTAATATACTGCTCTTGAGCCTGTTCTTTCGTTTCATTTCTCTTTGGCCTTACTTCAATAAGTGGCTTACATAGCTTTTCCAGCTTTTCCAGTTCTTTTACAGTATCTTCATTATTCTTTCTTATATTTGATATCTTCGCT
Organism: Alphaproteobacteria bacterium UBA6187; assembly: GCA_002422795.1. Taxonomy (GTDB): domain Bacteria; phylum Pseudomonadota; class Alphaproteobacteria; order Rickettsiales; family UBA6187; genus UBA6187. The sequence goes on from DITJ01000004.1 coordinate 118,874, forward strand.
TCATTCTGTATTTTAAATGCATCTATAAATTTGTTATAAACTTTCTCTAAGACTATATCTTTTAATTGCCCTGATTTTTGTGCATTCTCTGGATCATTGAAAATTCTGGAAAACCCTTCTTCAATATTTTCAAAAAGAATACCTAGCGTAACTTTTTTAGAATTTATTTGTGGCCATAATTTATTTAGAGTTTTTATAATAGTAGTATTTATCTGCTTATAAGATGCAGAGTCATCCATTCCACGGATATTTTTGCTAATAAATGAAGCACTATCTATATATGCAGTATCCTTTGTATCCTCTGGCCTTAACATAATAATAGGTAACTCAGTACTACTTTTTGGTGTTCTGATTAATAAAGGGTTATCACAAATTAGCTCTCTTATTACGGGAATAATAATACCCTGTAATAATGGTAATGTTTGTAAATAAGTTGTTGTCTCAATTTTACTTTTTGTATCTTTAGTTTTGACTGTAATTTTACTCTCAAGTGACCACTCAAGATACTTATTCAACTTTTCGACTGCTTGAGGTAATTCATATGAAAAACGCTCCCTGGTTTTAATTGGCAACGCAGGCAATTCTCTCATCGATTGCATAGGATCGGTAGAATCCAGATATAAAATATTTTTTAACCTGAGCTTTGCAAGAAGATGACTATGTCTTTCTTTCTCGAGTGCAATTTCAGTTGACGGAGTTGATTCACGTTCAATATGTGCCTGTGCGCCCCTTAATATTTCCATATAGGCGGTAATATTTGCAGAAGATGCCGGAGTACCACTATGTATAGATCGTGCAGCCGATTCTAATTCTGTAGCCATAGTTTTTTTATCGGCCACTTGCATAATAATTGAGGCATCTTTTGCCCCCGTCCTCAATTTATAGAAATCCTGCGCGGGAATATATTCTCCCTCCATATAAGGAAATAATATAGCAAATGCTTTTTGTATAAGATATTGCGGCTTTTTTTCTACTTCCCATTTTCTCCTGGTTTCTTCCAAAAGTGATGCAGATAGCCCTTGGAATACAAATTCTTTGGAATCTGCAAGCTTCTTTATAATTTCATCGTTTATTACTTTTTGTACTGATAATGTGCTATCGCCGTTTGCAAGCTTGTTAATAATACCTTGTAGGACCTCTTCTTGTTCTTTTGTTAATTTGCCATTATCTTGGGGTTCTTCTACTATTTCCTCTACTGCTATAACCGAAGTTGCTCCACTTTGTTGCTTTTTTAGCAGCATGGCTTCTAAAGGATTAGCTTTTTTATTGGAAACCGGCCCCTGATCTGGAACTTTCCGGCTTCTTTTTAAAATATCTGCCAGGGAAGGTTGTGGCTTTTCATGTTCAAAGGTGGAATTATCAGCAATATCACCTATTCTTTCTTTTTTATTCTTGTGTCCATCACTGATGAGTATTGACCCTAAAGGTGAACCTTGTGATGCGGTAATCATCTCACCAGATTCTCTTCTTTTTCTCGTTTCTTTCGTTTGCTTGAGCTGCACGGCTACATCGCCCCCCCTTGGTTTCTTTGGAGAATTGCCTTCCACGCCTACATCGTCCCCTCTACGTTTTTTGGGAGAATTACCTTCCGTTAATGCATTACTTAGTTTTTCAGAGAGAAGTGTGCTCATAATTAATATATATTAAGTGTTGTTGTTCTTGTGGGAATATAAGCCAGGAAAGAAATGATCCCTTCCTGGCTTTTAAGGCGTGGATATTACTTCCTAGCGAAGGCTTTGGTGTCATTGCCTGGTTCACCTATTGTATCAGTCCATGAAGCTGACCTTAGTCTATTGCCATCTTTAACTGGAGATAAGGAAGTTCTGCTAGCCCAATTCAGTATTGCAGAATCTCCAAGATCTGATCCTGGTGAAGTTATACCATGCTCATTAAGAAGGGCATCAACATCAATTTCAGATCCTGGCGTACTTGAATTTGATGAGTAGGCGCCTTTTACAGGGGTGCCGTAACTTTGTGATTGTAGCTGAGGGGAAAGGAGTTCGCGCAAGCCTTCTGCACCAACCCCTTGCTCTGCAAAATATCCTACTAAAGCACTAATTAGCGCATCTCTTTCGTTAATAGCACGAGCTACATCGCTTGCTTTATTAACCACTTCCTTAGCATGCACTACTAATTCATTATTTTGATTAATTAGCTCACCATTTTCACTTCTAAGTGTTTTAATAGTTTCGTCATTAGATAGGTTAAGGCGGGAAGCTTCTGATAGCTCGCTTGTTAACCCTTTAATTTCAGCCGCTTGAGAAGCAACTGTATTCTTTGCATCGCCAGAAGCTTTACGTTCATTCTCTAATTCAGAGAGTAAAGATGTGTTTCTGCTTTCTGCTGTTAGCCTTGCTTCCTCGCTTATTTTAATGGCTTTTTTAAGCTCTTCAATCTCGGTAGATAATTGCTGCTTTTCCTGTGCATGTGTAATTGGCGCCAGAACTTCTTCAGCCTGCTTTTTTAATGCAGCTTCTTTTAACTGCTGTATTTCTTGCTGCAATTGTTCAACTAAGGCATTACCTTTTTCTGCGCCAACGCCCTCAACTTCTATATGAGGGGTAAATATAGCAGCCTGACTGTTCTGAAGAGATGTTGCCGCAAGCTGGCTTTCTGCTTGCTTTTTAAGGAGATTTAGTTCATTTGTATAACCAGAATCTTTTGAAGCGATAGTAGATTGTAAGCTTGCAACATCTTCCTGTAATCTTTGTTTTTCTCTTTCTACGGTAGCGCGTTGTTCAGCTTCTAACCTGGCTTGTTCTGCAGCTTTCCTAACTTCTTCTTTTAATAGTTCAATTTCTCTTGCCCTTTCTTGTAAAGCAAGTTCTTTTTCAGAAGATATCTTTTCAATAAAATTGTCTTTTAAAGACAGTGTTTCTATAATGCCATTTTTTTCTTCCGTAAGGCTTGATATAGTGCTGCTTTCTTTCTTAAGTTTTTTATCTAAAGCTCCTAATGCCCTTGCATATTTCTCATTTTGAGCCTTTGTTGCAGCCAATTCTCTTTGCATATCTTCATTTACAGGAGCTTGCCTAGAAAAGCCTGCGCCTGCAAAAGCCTTTCCGCTTCCTGTTCCGAGTAATGCAAGGGGATTAAAATCATTTATAGGTATCACACTTAATGTGCTCACAGCTTCCTTCAACGAAGCAATCATGTGAGCGTTCTTTTCTTTACGATCTTGTTTAGGTGTTGTATGTTCTGTAGCCATTTTTTTCCTATTTATTTATTAATTAACAATTATATAAAATACACCAAATCATTGATTATGGCGCATTATACTCGTTTATAAAGTGTAACCAACGCGGTCATGATGGTTAATATATTTACGAACTGGGTGCTCTATATAACATTTTTATATAAAAAGCAAAGCTATATAAGGTATTAAATAGGGCCACCTCATAAATTTTTTTCTAATAGCGGTACTATTTGAAACAAAATTTCTTAAATTTGCAGCCAAAAAGATTCAAAATGCAGTCATAAAATACTTTGTTAACAGGGCCTGGTGTCCGGTGAGAATTCTTATTAACTTCAGTTCTGGATAGCTATAAAAGATTTCAGGGCTGGTTTATAGCAGCTTCATTTGCGAACCGTTGTATATTGCAGCGCATTGCCTACCGTGATAGTTATGAAAACGAGATTTAGCAACACAACCTACTTATGCGAAGACAGTTGCTGCACACGGAGCAACTGAAATAACCTTACTCCGCCCCTACGCCAATTGCATATGGAAGCCCTGTATGTTTTTCAATCGCCGCTGTAACGGCGGCCCAATCTATAATTGAGGCTCCAGCTATTTTCTCAATATCGCTATTTAGTTTCGATATATCTATATCTTTATTGGCTGCAGGCTCCCTATCCTCAAAAATTAAACCAGCCTGTTTTTCCTGTGATGGGTTAACTTCAAGATATAATATATCGTTCAGCCAGCCTATTTTATAAGATGTATCAATTACTGTTACTTTTGTATCTTTCTTAACTACCTTGAATAATTCTTCAATATCTTCAGGATACATGCGTATACAGCCATGGCTGGAGCGCAGGCCAATACCATATGGTTTGTTGGTGCCATGAATTAAAAATCCGGGCCAGCCAAGGTTCATTGCATATTGCCCAAGCGGGTTATCCGGCCCTGCCGGGATTACTTGCGGTAAATCAGGTTTATTTGCACGAATTGATGCAGGTGGTGTCCAGAATGGATTTTTGCGCTTTAGCACTATTTTTGTTTCACCAACCGGGGTTTGCCATCCATCTTTGCCTATCCCGACTGGAAAAGTCATTACCGTTTTGGCATCTTTAAAATAATAGAGCCTAAGTTCAGAAAGGTTAATTACTATGCCCGTGCGGTTTTCTTTCGGCAGTATATAAGATGAGGGGATTGAAAGTAATGTACCAGCCGGGGGTATCCAGGGATCAATATTCGGGTTTGCGGCCATTAACTCAACAATGCCAAGGTCAAAGCGGCGCGCAATTGCATAAAGCGTGTCTTCATCAGTTACGGTATAATGCGTAACTTCGCCGATTATGTCATTGGTGATTGTATAAGTGGCGGCAGATGCGGGTGATCTAAGCGCAATTAAAGCGACTATAAGTATAAAGCATATTTTTTTAAAAAAAGAAGGGAAGATTTTATCCTCCCTTCTTTTTGCGTATTTAAACAATTTCATCTGTAAAATTACATAAATTTAAAGAGTGTCACTTGTATAGTATATAACACAACTATATGCTTTAAAACCCTTAAAGTGCAAGTTGCCAGTATTAAGTGCAAGTATTTTTATATATTATTTGCACTAAAAACCTGCACTTGCACTAAAATTTATGTGAGCTTACTACTTAGCTTGAGGCTGTACAGCAGCTGCATCAGCGGCAGGTGCAACGGCAGCAGTAGCTTTTTTAGCTTTGGCAACGTGCTTCTTTACAGCAGGCTTTGCAGTGTCATCGTGCTTTACTTCACAAAGTTTTTTATTGCTATCAATGTTTTTTGCTAATTTATCAGATTCAGCAACTAACTTGTTCAAGCGTTTTTTTACAGCAGTATCTTTTGCATTAGTAACGGCTTCTTTTAGCTCAGCTGTTGTGCTTGCAGAAGTTGCCGCAGCTTTTGTAAGATGCGCAATTACCGGGCATTTTGCTTCTTCAGCTTTAGCAGCATCTTTAGACTGGAAGTGTGAACAAGCTGAAACTAACGTGATGCTTGAAAGTAAAGCCAGAGTTTTAATATGTTTATTCATGGGGTAGTCTCCTATAAAATTAAATAATAATAGTAAAGCGGTTGAAAGGCGTTTCTTATAATGTTGGTTTTGTAAGGAATTAATGCTAATAATTTATCTTGTACCTGCAACTACAGGTAAGTTCAAATATTATTTGAATAGTGTTAAAATAATTACTATTTGAGTGGTATGATTGCCACTTAGATATTTTATTTGTAAATATGCGACCAAAGCTGTAGATTGTAGAGCCTTATATAATAATTGTCTTTATTCTCCGGATTGTAAATAATGTCTGATCTTTTCAGCGAGCCAAATAAAAAACCTAAAACTGCCAATGAATATACAGCGCAAGATATTGAGGTATTAGAAGGTCTTGAGCCGGTAAGGCGCCGCCCTGGTATGTATATTGGCGGTATAGATGAAAATGCACTACATCACCTGGTATCCGAAGTTTTCGATAACTCGATGGATGAAGTGGTTGCAGGATATGCCACTGAAATTACGCTGGAAATGCAGGCGGATGGCTCGGTTACCATAAGTGATAATGGTCGCGGCATACCTGTTGACCCGCACCCGAAATTCCCTACCCAATCTGCACTTGAGGTAATTCTTACCACTTTGCACTCCGGCGGTAAGTTCAGCAATAAAGTTTACTATACATCCGGTGGTTTGCATGGTGTGGGTATTTCCGTTGTAAATGCGCTATCGGACAGGCTTACTGTTGATGTTCGGCGTGAAGGGAAATTATGGCGGCAAACTTATTCAAAAGGCGCACCTACCAGCAAGCTGACCCAAGTGGGCGATGTTGCAAAAAAGAATACCGGCACCACAGTTACATTCCACCCAGACCCGGAAATTTTCGTAGATAACCCGCATTTAAAACCGGCAAGGCTTTATAAACAGGCAAAATCAAAGTCATATTTATTTAAAGGCGTTAACATTAAGTGGAAGTGCCATCCATCATTAATCTCTAGCAAGCAGGAAGTGCCAGAAGAAGAGGTAATCTGTTTCCCTGATGGATTGGTGGATTATTTAAGGTCTTCGGTTACTGAAGATAAAACCGTAACGAACGCGCCATTTGCAGGTGAAGTTAAATTCGGTGATAATCCCGGCAAGGTGGAGTGGGCCATACACTGGGTATATTTAACAGATTCATCGATACAATCATTTTGTAATACAGTGCCAACACCGCAGGGTGGAACGCATGAGCAGGGGCTGAAAGCTGCCTTGCTGCGCAGCTTGCGCGATTATGGTGAGTTATCGGATAATAAAAAAGCCTCCCTGATTACCGGTGAGGATGTGCTTGGCAATGTAACCGGGATACTTTCATTATTTATATCCGAGCCGCAATTCCAGGGGCAAACCAAAGATAAGCTTTCTAACCGCGAAGCCGTGCGTATGGTAGAAAATGCCGTGAAAGACCATTTCGACCACTGGCTTACAGGCAATAAGCAGCAAGCCGAAGAATTGCTTGGCTTTATTATAGACAGGGCGGAAGACCGCATCAGCCGCAGGCAGCAAAAGGATATCACCCGCAAAAGCGTAACGCAGAAACTCCGACTTCCTGGCAAACTTACCGACTGCACCAGGCAAACCCCGAATGGCACCGAAATATTCCTGGTAGAGGGTGATTCTGCAGGTGGTTCTGCAAAAATGGCCAGGGTTCGTGAAACCCAGGCGATACTGCCCTTGCGTGGTAAAATCCTCAATGTGGCATCTGCAACTAATGATAAGATATTGGCTAACCAGGAAATATCCGACCTTGGCCTTGCGCTTGGTTGTGGTGTGGGAAATGCTTATGATGAAAGCAAGCTGCGTTACGATAAAGTTATTATAATGACCGATGCGGATGTGGATGGCGCACATATTGCCTCACTGCTAATGACATATTTCTATAAATTCATGCGCGGGCTGATTGAAACTGGCCATTTATACCTGGCACAGCCGCCTTTATTCCGCATAACCCAGGGAACTGCCTCGTTTTATGCGGCAGGCGATAAAGAAAAAAATGCCCTTGTGGAAAAGCTCAGCAGCAAAAGCAAAACCCATATTGATGTGGGCCGCTTTAAAGGTTTGGGTGAAATGACCCCAATCCAGCTGCGTGAAACCACTATGGATATCAACAAAAGAACCCTGCTTAAAGTTATGATAGTCGGTGAAGGCGAAGCGCGCGCAGCGGAAAGGGTGGAAGAATTAATGGGTAAAAAGCCGGAACTCCGCTTTAAGTTCATCACTGAGCAAAGTGAGCTTATTGGTGAGGCGATAAAGCAGCAGTTGGATGTTTAGGTTATGACACTCTTTCCTTATTTGTCAGTTTTACAATAAATAAATTTTTTAAAACCTGATTATGAAAACTGAGCTACCAGAAAGATCTAGGCCTCATGGTGCATATATCTACCCGATAAGGGATGCTATATTGGAGCATCATAAAAATAAAATTGCCTTTGTAATTCTGTTCGGCTCGTTTGCACGTGGGGATTGGGTTTATGATAATTACTGGAAAGATCATATAAGATATGAATATGCCAGCGATTATGATTTTTTAGTTGTTACTAAGCAGCGGAAACATGGCTCTGGAGCAACTGCAATGCGGATTGCAGACGAAATTAACCAGAGTCTGGAAAAATTCTATGATATTTCTGAAAAACATACCCCAACAGTAATTGTTGAGTCATTACGCCGTGTCAATAGGGATTTGGCAAAAGGTCATTATTTCTTCACCGATATTATTAAGAAGGACGGGATACTGTTATACGACTCCGGCGAGTTTGAGTTAAGTGATGCCAAGCCACTTAGTAAAGCACAAATGAAAGAAAAAGCTGAAGATTATTTTGAGCAGTGGTTTACTGCTGGAAGGGAGTTTTTAATTGATGCTAGAAATGCATTAGAGCGAAATAGTTTTAATATTTCTGCCTTTTATCTTCATCAGGCAACCGAAAACATTCTAAACTGCGCATTATTAGTACTTACTGACTATAAGCCGAAATTACATGACATTAAAAAACTCCTTAAGTTATGCGCCAGCCAGTCCAGTAAATTCCTTGGCATTTTCACAACTGCGACACCTGAAGAAAGAAAATGTTTTAAATTACTTAGAGATGCTTATATCGGTGCAAGATACGATAAAGACTATAAAATCACAAAAGAACAGCTTGAATATCTTATAATTCGTATAGAAAATTTACGCGATGTGGTGGGGAAAGTTTGCAAGGAAAGAATTAATTCGCTTGTATAGGCTGAGAACTTCTCAATTCTACATTTTATAAATGTTTTTTATTAACTATTTAGGATTTTGGAGTCCTTTGGTTTGTCAAAGCATTTTTTGTATGTTATAGTTAATTTTCTTGTTGTTAAGAATTTATTAATAATTATAAATTAATAATAAGGAACTTTTTTAAAGATGAAGGGAGCTTAATATGCGTGTACTCTTAGTCGAGGACGATACGGCAACGGCAAGATCTATAGAGCTTGCACTGGCATCGGAGGGGATAGTTTGCGATGTTGCCAGCCTCGGTGAAGAAGGGTTGGAAATAGGCAAGATATATGATTATGATATTATAATTCTTGATTTAATGCTCCCTGATATTGATGGTTATGAAGTGTTACTTCGCCTTCGTTCTGCAAAAGTGCAGGTTCCTATCCTAATCCTTTCCGGCCTTTCTGGCAGCGACCAGAAAATAAAAGGCCTTGGCTTTGGTGCTGATGATTATCTTACCAAGCCTTTCAACCGCGGCGAGCTTATAGCGCGCATCCAGGCAATTGTACGTCGCTCTAAAGGCCATGCCGAATCTACAATTTATGTTGGCACTAAAGTTGCAATGAACCTTGAAAGCCGCACTGTGGAAGTGGACGGCAAGCCGCTGCACTTAACCAGCAAGGAATATGGTATACTTGAACTTCTGGTATTGCGTAAAGGTTCGCTTCTTACCAAGGAAATGTTCCTTAACCATCTTTATGGTGGAATTGATGAGCCTGATTTAAAAATAATTGACGTATTCGTTTGTAAGCTGCGCAAAAAACTTGAGAAAGTTTCCGGCGGTATTAATTACATAGAAACCGTTTGGGGGCGTGGTTATATTCTGAAAGAATCCGGTTCTGAGGATGTAATTGATGGTATAATTGAGGACGATAATGTTGTCCTTAATAATGCGTTATAATTATAGTCATTTTACTCTAGAATTCCCCATTATTATGTTATGTGGCACATGTCCCCGCGCAGGCGGGGATCCAGTTCTTTTTGCATATAACAAATTGTATATTAGGTATAATTTCCTGGATCCCCGCCTGCGCGCACTAC
>DITJ01000025.1 GCA_002422795.1 Alphaproteobacteria bacterium UBA6187
TAAAAACTAGATTCCATCATTTGCGCAATTCAATAATTACACTGGTAGGTTACGTTCCGAGTGGATTAAAATTCAGGGAAGATTTAGGCAGGAAAAACATATTTATCTCAAATTTATCTATAAACATGTTTTTGTATATTGTAATAAAATGGAAGATTTAAGATTGTAGATTGCTTATTTTAGATTTATATAACTTCAAAATTTAATAACTTGAAAATGAATATGGCTATTAAAACATTACGTATCGGCACGCGCGGCAGCGCCCTTGCGCTCAAACAGGCCGATATAGTAAAAGATAGAATCCAAAAAATTTACCCTGCATTAAAGCTTGAAGTAGTTACTATAGTAACTACAGGGGATAAAATCCTGAATAAGAATCTTGCAACGATTGGTGGTAAAGGATTGTTTATAAAGGAGATTGAAGAGGAACTGCAAAATGGCAAGATAGATCTAGCAGTCCATTCAATGAAGGATATGCCTGCTATAATGCCGGAGAATTTTACTATAGCAGCAGTTTTGGAGCGTGAAGATGCAAGTGACGTGCTTATATCTCATAAATACCAATCAATTGCAGAGATACCAGATGGCGCAGTAATCGGCACTTCCTCAGCGCGGCGCGCAGCGCAAGCGCTTCATTTACGCCCAGGTCTTAAAATCATCCCTTTTCGCGGCAATATAAATACCCGACTCAGGAAACTTGATGAAATGGAAGCTGATGCAACATTCCTGGCTGCGGCGGGTATAAACCGCATTCACCTTATGGATGTTTCTATAATGCATATCATCCCCAAAATTGAAATGCTTCCTGCGGTATCGCAAGGTGCTATCGGTATAGAAACTCTCAAACACAGTGCCTTATTGCAGGAAATGCTTGCGCCGCTTAACCACACTGAAACATTCAACTCTATTAATACAGAGCGAAGTTTTATGCGTGTTTTTGAAGGCTCCTGCACCACGCCAATTGCAGCATTTGCAGAAATAATTGACAACACCATCCATCTTAAATGCCTAATTTCAAAACCAGATGGATCAGTTATTCACCGCACTTCACGCATAGGAAATATTGCCGATGCAGTTGCTATTGGGGAAGATGCCGCAATAGAGCTAAAAGCAATTGCCGGAGAGAATTTCTTTGCATAAGAAACCCTGTATAATCATTACCCGCCCGCTGGAAGATGCCATAAATACCGCGAATATATTAAACCAAAACGGCTTTGATTCTTTCATCGAGCCGGTTATGTCTATAGAAAACATATTACCGGCCGCCGAATTATCAAATGACGATATTATAATAATTACCAGCCGGAATGCCTTGCGCGCACTTTCGCAGCTTGATAATTATAAAAACTATGAACTTATTGTGCTTGGCAAATCTACTTGCCTGCTTGCACAACAAGAAGGCTTTAATTCTTGCAAATATGCCGGAAAGAATCTTAAAGAATTATGCGCGTATATAAAATCACATTATAAAGATAGGAACCTGGTTTATCTATCTGGCGAAATTGTTACAGAAGAGTTGAATTATAAAAATTGTAATGCATATATAAATAGGATTATCGTTTATAAAACGACTCGTGTAGATAGTTTATCTATAAATTTTAAAGAGAACATACTGAAAAATAATTTCAACGGAGTGATATTCTTTTCCAAGGAAAGTGCAAGAATCTTTTGTGAATTACTGGAAAAAGAAGGATTACAGCCCTATTTAGGAAATTTATATGCGTTTTGCTTAAGCCCTGAGATTTCAAAAAGCATTTCAAGTTATGGCTTCAAGGCAACTATGTATGCAAAAAATCCATATATGAATGCAATTATCAAAATGATAGTAAATTTTCGGTTTTAATAAACAAAATTATAGGATAAAATAAGAATCCATTTTAGGAGAAGAAGAATATGTCCACTATAAAAAGTCCACAAACTCTAAATAAAAATATCAACAAAGGGTCAGTTAAGTTCCTGCTTATCCTTACCTGGCTTGCTATGGCTCTAGGTTTTTATGCTGTAAATGTTGGGATAATTCAGCCTGATACAGAAGATTCCGCTGTATCTGACAGGTTATCTGCGCTTGAAGCTAAAGTTCAGTCGCTGGATGAAAAACTTATCGCAATTGAAAAATCATCTTCTGATGAACAGGTGGAAGAAAGCCCTTCTGCGCCGGCACCAGATGCAACCAGCCCTGATGCTATGAGCCCGGCAGAGCCTATTAAACCTGAAAATGGTACTGCTGAGCCTGTTCCGGCACCTGTATCACCAACCGAGCCAACTCTTAATGCTCCACTGGAAAAGCCTACTCCGCTGGAAGATAAGAATGACGCAGCTCCAAGCAAGCCACAATCTAATAACAATACTGGAAGTGCTGACCGCGCGTTACTTGAAAAAAAAAGCAGCCTGAAGACCGAAACGACCAATTCGGACGAAGCGTCGATTTAGTAATATCTGCTGTAAACTTGCGTGACGCCGTAAAAAGCTCACGCAAGTTTGAGCAGGAACTCCAAACCTTACGTATCCTTTCTAAAAACGACAGCTACATAAACAGCCAAATATCTATTCTTGAGAAGCCCTCCAAACACGGCATTTCCGATATACACCAGCTTAAGCAGGAACTCGCCTCTATTTCCGAAATAATATTTAAGAAAGAACGCGAAAATAAGCAAAACAAATCCCTTCTTGATAAAACAGCCATAAACCTTTCCAGTGTTGTGCATATACAGAAAATATCCGGCGATGATGGCTCAAAAAAACCTGAAGATATTATCGCCCGCAGCAATTCATACATTGAAACTGGAAAGCTAGACCTTGCTATTAAAGAACTGAGCTATCTTACTGATGCAGATAAGATACTATTAAATGACTGGGTAGAAAAAGCCAGGAGTAACCTAGCTTCACAGGAAGCTGCGGAAAATATATTCCAGCATGTAATTGCATACAATTAATATGCGGCTCAAGCTCCGTCATCGCGAGCCGAAGGCGTGGCGATCCAGTTAAATAGCTTAATGTTTTTAGTTTGTACTACTCATAAATATAGTGAATTTTCTTTTTATTCAGGCGATGATTGACAACTCTTAAATAAAAATGAAATTTACTATACCACAAGACTGGATTGCCACGGCACTTTGTTCCTCGCAATGACGTAACTCAAGCATAGCGTAATTAATAGCATTTATTCTTAACTTTTAATTTCACAAGCAGGGATTTTACCTTTAGAATCACAAAAATATAATTTCTAATTCAGGTAAATAAATTTCATGACAAGGACCCTGTTCTTCTTGTTATTCCTGGCTGTTTTTTCCCTCGCATCATTATGGTTTGTCGAGAATGACGGTAGCGTTGTAGTTGAATGGATGGGTTACCGCGCCCAAACTTCAGTTATGTTTGCAATTTTATTTGTAATTATAACAATAATAACATTCACATTATTATTGCAGCTTATTATATGGGTGAGAACAGCGCCAAAACGCTATAAAAAGGCAATGAAAGATAAACGGCAAAGCCGTGGCCTTACAGCCCTTTCCCAAGGTTTTGCTGCAATTGCGGCCGGGGACATAAAACAGGCGCGCGTTCTAACGCAAAAAGCCAGCAACAACCTAGATAATATGCCGCTTACAAAACTTCTGGCAGCACAAACTGCGCAGCTTGAAGGCAACCGCGAGCTTGCAAAAGTGCATTATAATTCCATGTTAGGTGATAAGGAAACTGAAATAATCGCAATAAAAGGCTTATTAATCGAAGCAAAGCAAGAAAACGACCTTGGAAAATCATTATTCCTCGCCGAAAAAGCACTTGCCTTACGCCCAGATGCTGATTGGGCTATACTAATATTATTCGACCTTTACAGAAAGATGCACCACTGGCAGAAAGCTGCCGAAATTACCCACACAGCACTTAAATATAATTTAATTACGAAAGAAGATTCAGCGCGGAACCTCGGGCTTATTTATCTCATGCAATATCTGGAGCAATCAAAGAATTTAAAGCATGTAAAAAATGAAAAACTTATAGAAAATGCCTATAAATTAATCCCTGACTTTGTACCGGCAATTATTGCTTATGCTAACATGCTGTTTAGAAAAGAAAAAACACGGAAGGCACTGAAAATATTAGAAAGTGGCTGGAGCAAATCCCCTCATCCTGATATAGCCACTACATATATGGAAAACTATGCAAATTCTACAAACGAAAAGCGCCTAGAAAAAGCAGAAAAACTGTTTAATCTCAGTTCAGGCCATCCTGAAGGTAATATTGTTATAGCACGTGAATTGATTACATCTGGAAAATTTAGTGATGCCAGACGCCACTTAAAAATAGCCCTGCAATTCGGTGAAACTTCAGTAATATGCTATTTACTGGCTGAATTGGAAAGCCTGGAAAAGGCAGACCCTAAAGTTGTCCATCACTGGCGTGAACATGCACTTGTTGCCAATAATGTTGCTATATGGGAATGTAAGAGCTGCAATATTAAGTCGCCTAAATGGAATGTAACATGCAGCAATTGCGGTGCATTTGATAGCTTTACCTGGAAAGATTCCCAAAACATCCTGCGTAATGGAAATTTAACTAGAACTTAAATATCAGTGTTTTTAACTTTTCAACATCTCTACANNCTGCTATTTATCTTCTCTTAATAAGTTGCACTATTTCTTCTAATGTTTGCAAGAACCTGGAGCGGTCTTGCTTTGAAAAAACAGCATTGTATCCCGACGACTCCCCTGTTTCACGCAAGTGGGCGCTTAAATCACGCATCGCTTTTGCCACGCCTATATTATCATCATTAAAAGCCCGGCCTGTTGTTCCAAGAACACTCGCCTTTTTTTTAAGGCAACGGTCGGCAAGTAATATATCGGCTGTAATTGCAATATCCCCCTCACCTATCCGCTCTGCAATCCAATTATCTGCAATATCAGCACCAGCTTCAACCAGTATCTTCTGCACGTTTGCACCAACTGCCATATTAATCCAGCTATTGCTAACCAAGAATACCCTTAATTTATGGCGCATGGCCACACGAAGCACTTCTTCTTTCACCGGGCAGGCATCTGCGTCTACATAGATATCTAACATGCTATAATTATAAAGATGTTTAGTATTTTCCATAAAAAAGGCGTTCCTTACTCAATAAGGAACGCCTTTTTTCTATATCAAAGCTTAATTAAGCAAGCCTTTCTCTCTGAAATATTTCTCAGCACCTTTATGTAGTGGTGCAGTATTTCCCTCACTTATCATCTTTTTAGCTTCAAGATTTGCAAAAACAGGATGTAGTGTTTTGAAATTATCGAAGTTATCAAATACTGATTTAACAACCTGATAAATTATTTCATCGCTAACTTTTGCAGTTGAAACAAAAGTTGCTTTAACACCAAAGGTTTTTACATCATTCGGGTTACCAGCATACATGCCTTTTGGTATTATTGTATAAGCATAATAAGGGTTTTCTTTTAGCAATTTATCTATTTCAGCACCATCAACAGATATAATTTTAACATCGCAAGATGTAGCAACTTCCTGCACGGCACCATTTGGATGGCCGGCATTATATATCATTGCATCAATCTTGTTATCGCAAAGCGCCTGTGGCTGCTCTGAACCTTTAAGTTCAGCTACAACTTTAAAGCTTTCCCTTGTCCATCCCTTGGCTTTCATAACCACTTCCATGGTAGCGCGGTTACCTGAACCAGGATTACCTATATTCACCCTTTTTCCTACCAAATCATCAAGTTTTTTGATGCCGGAATCAGAACGCACTATAACAGTGAAAGCTTCGGTATGAAGTGAGAAAACCGAACGAAGGTCAGTAAACGGCCCCTGATCAACGAAAGGCTGAATATCAGTACCTTTATATGCGTGGTACTGCCAGTCTGATTGCGCAACAGCAAGATCCATACCGCCCTGGCGCAAGGCATTTAAGTTATAAACCGAGCCGCCTGTAGATTCTACCGAACAACGGATTCCATGATCTTTCCTGCCCCTGTTTACCAAACGGCAGATAGCGCCACCTGTAGGGTAATAAACGCCGGTAACACCGCCTGTTCCGATAGTGACAAATTTATCCGAAGCCTTAGCTTCAATCGGTGCTGTACCTAGCATCAATGCGCAAAATGCTACAACCGATGAAAATAAACCAGCTTTTGTAAGTTTCTTCATTCCAGATGTTCCCTTGTTATTAAGTAATATTATTTAATAGGAAATTAAACCAAAATTCCTATCCATATTTGCTAACATAATTATTTTTTTACTACAAGCAAATTAACCATAACAAATATATAAAGAAAATTTATTAATATTTATATATTTATTTCTCAAGCAGTTAAATGCTATTTCAGTTAAGGCACTTAAGCATTTACAGCTTTTTTTACCTGAACTGTTGCAAAAACATCATCAATTGCCGCAGCAAATTTATCAGTTATTTCATTAATATGCTTATCTTCCACAATGAAAGGTGGCGAAAACATCACATGATCACCATTCTTGCCATCAATTGTCCCGCCCATAGGGTAGCACATCAATCCATTTTTCATTGCTGCTGTTTTAATTTTTGCATTAATTTTATCTTCGGAAGCAAATGCGGCTTTTGTAGCTTTATCCTGTACAAATTCAATTGCCTGAAAAAGCCCCCTGCCCCTTATATCACCAACAAACGGATGGTTTGCAAACCGCTCTATTAATGAAGCCTGAAGCTTATTGCCTTTATCAACTACATTGGCAAGCAGGCCTTCAGATTCAATAAATTTCTGCACCGCAAGTGATGCCGCGCACGCAGTTGCATGCCCCATATATGTATGGCCATGCTGGAAGAAGCCGCTACCATTAGTTATAGCATCATAGATTTTCTTTGAAACCAGCATCGCGCCAATTGGCTGATAGCCAGCACCAAGGCCCTTTGCGATAGTTATAATATCACCGGTTATGCCTTCTTGCTCTGCTGCAAATAAAGTACCGGTACGGCCCATGCCGCACATAACTTCATCTAATATAAGCAATACTTCATATTTATCGCATATTTCACGAATGCGTTTGAAATAGCCTTCTTCGGCAGTAACGCAGCCCATAGTAGCGCCAACCACAGGTTCAGCGCAGAACGCCATAACTTTGTCAGCGCCAAGTTCTAGTATTTTGGTTTCAAGCTCGTTTGCAACGCGCTGCCCATAATCGAAATCGCTTTCACCTTCATTTTTGCCGCGGTATTTATAACATGCGGAAATATGGTGCATATCCACCAGTAACGGCTCATATTGTTTTCTGCGCCACTGGTTGCCTCCGGCAGAAAGTGCACCAAGTGTATTGCCATGATAACTTTGCATACGTGCTATAACATAGCGTTTTTCAGGCTTGCCTATTTCAAGGAAATACTGGCGGCAAAGTTTTATGGAAGCCTCAACAGCCTCAGAACCACCTGATACGAAATAAACCCTGTCTATTCCCTTTGGTGCACGGGATACCAGGAAATCTGCTAATTCTTCCGCAGGATCGGTCGTAAAAAAGCCGCTATGTGCATAGGCAATCTTATCAACCTGCTCTTTTATTGCGCTCCGCACCGCTTCATTGCTATGCCCTAAGCATGAAACTGCCGCACCGGATGAGCCGTCAAAATAGCGATTGCCTTCTTTATCAATAACATAAACGCCATCCCCTTTTACAGCGATTGGATATTTTGCAGAATTACTGCGGTGAAATACGTGTGACATTTATAATGCTCCAGTTATTTATTTTTATGTATTCTCATGCATATACTCATTCCGTCTCAAACTGCCGATTATATACATTCGTCTTTATTTATTATAGGAAGAAGTTAAATCCTTGAAATAGGGCCTTCTTCCTATAATAAAAAATACTCGTATCTAAATCGGCAGTTTAAGACAGAATGAGTATAGGCAATACTTAAGCGACCGGATATTAGAACACCAGACGCAAGAATCAAGAAGATTATTTGCATCTGGTATTTAATGAAGATAAATTTATGTGGTTATTAGTGCAGGAGATTATTGTACACAACCGTATAATGAAAATACGCTGGATAGACAGAAAATCACCTTAAGACCTCTGCATAACGGTATTTTTTATATAGCAATAAGAATGTTTATATACTCTTTGGATTAGATTGATTGCAAGATTGTATTAAGCTCCTGGATATCCAACGGCTTGACCAGATGGTAATCAAATCCGGCTTCTTTTGAAAGGCGCTTATGCTCTTCTTGCCCCCATCCTGTCTGGGCGATGAATATTGTATTTTTGAGCAGTGGTTCCGCCTTCATGGTTTTGCATATCTCATAACCGTTCATTACGGGAAGCCCAATATCAAGCAATACAACATCAGGGGAAAATGATTTGGCTATATTTATAGCATCTTTTCCATCATAGGCGTAACGAACTTCATGTCCGCTAAATTCGAGTAGCCAGCTCATTGTTTTAGCCGATGCTATATTATCATCAATAACTAATATACGGTGCAGTAAGTTAGTGCTATCGGATTTTGTTGAGGTGATTTCTTTTGAGAATCTTGGCTTTTTAAGCGCCTTAACCAAAGGTAAATGCACGGTAAATATACTGCCTTTGCCAAGGCCTTCACTATATGCTTCAATAGTTCCATTATGAAGCGCCACCAGATTTTTTACTAAACTAAGGCCGATACCGATACTGCCCTTTGTTTGTGCAGATGACTCATTAATTTGCACGAATATGTCGAATATCTTCGGGATCATATCAGCTTCAATACCAATGCCATTATCCCGTATTGCAATTACCGCCTGATCATCTTCCTGCCAGGCTTTAACTTCTATATTGCCGCCAACATTAGTATATTTAGCCGCATTGTTGAGTAAATTTCCAAAAACCTGGGCTAGCCTTATGGTATCAGCGTGCAGCATGATAGGTTCATTACCAAGGTCAATTGAAAGTGCATGTTTACGCTCTTTTATAACTGGGTCTATTGTTTCAACGGCAGCTTTAATTACATCTGTTAGTGTAATATATTCCAGTCTCAGCTCCACCTTGCCGGATGTTATCCGGGAAATATCCATAAGGTCATCAACCAACCTTACCATCTGCTTTAATTGCCGGTTCATGATTTCACGCGATCCTACCATGACTTCCTCAGAAACATCAGGCATACTGAATAATTGCAGTGCATTGCCAAGTGGAGCTAAAGGGGCGCGTAGCTCATGCGCCAGTATGGCAAGGAATTCATTTTTGCGGATATCGGCTGCAATCAGGTCATCTGAGCGTTGTTGAAGGATTCTTTCCAACTGCCTTTTATCAGTTACATCTTCTATTGCAACCAATATTGCCGGGATGGAATTCTCATGCTGCAAAAGCCTGCGGGCGCTGAATACAAGAGTCCTTTTTCCGATTTTCTTAAATTGACATTCTATTTCAAAGTCATCAAAGAAATCATCCCTTGGTAAAATTTCTTTTAAAGCCCTGCGCAGTTCGGGAATATTCCATTGCCCTTCATCAATGTCAAATAAAACATGGTTGATTGCTTCTTCCGGTAATAATTTAAATGTTTCCAGGAATGAACTGCTTGTCGTCCTTATACGCATATTAGCATCCAGCACAACAAGCGGCTCGCGCACTGTTGCAACGATACTTTCGGTATATTCAAAAGCACGTTTAAGTGTATCTACATCTATGAGCATTATAACTACACCGTCAATTTTATTTTCAGCGGTTTTATATGGACGGATACGCAATGAATACCAATGGCCTTGCTTGCTCTGTATATCAACTTCCCGGATAATATCGCCGTTTAGCACTTCCATCAGTAGTGGTTCTATGTCAAAAAGTGTGAAGTTGAGTTTAATATTGCCAAAAGGCCTGCCAACATCACTAGGAAGAAGATTTAGCATTTTTTCTGCCCACGGGGTAAAACGCCGGATACATAAATTTGCATCAAGCATTATTATGGAAAGTTGGATGCTGCCTAGTAAATTTACGATGTCATTATTAACCCGGTTCATTTCCTGGTTGCGGTTATTCATTTCATCATTGGTGGTGGCAAGCTCTTCATTACTGGCCTGGATTTCTTCCTTGGAAGTTTCTAGTTCTTCGTTGATGCTTTGCAGTTCCTCATTAGTAGACTGTACTTCCTCATGGGCAGTTTGCAGTTCTTCATTGGCGAGTTCCTGCTGATCTATAACTGATTGCAGATATTCCCGCGTATCCTGTAATTCCTGTGTAAGGCGAACAATCTGCTGTGTGGCTACATTTGCTTCAAAGGAAAGTGGTATGGTATTATCTCTTTTGCCTTTCGGCTTCTGTTCATTCGGCAAAGAAGGGTGCTGTGATACTTCCTCAAATATAATTAAAAAACCATCCGAATTAAGGTTGGTATTTTTAATGGGTATTACCTCAATAGCAATTTCCCTGTATCCGCCATCAGATTTAATTTTAAGACCACGCTCCCTAACTGGAATTCTCTCTTTACCTGCACGCGTCACGGCAGAACGTAACGCAACCAGCAAGCCTTCACGCAGCATCTTCAAAAGATTCAGGCTTGCTTTGCCGGGAGCCGGTGTTAAATAAGGGCTGGTATCACCACGGAATTGTATAATTTCCATATCTGGGGAGATAAGCACACTGGCCGGTGCGTATCTTTTCAGTAATATGCGGTCTGCCTGCTTGTATAAATCGGTATTGCTATCTTGTGGGCGCAAGGAGGTAAATACGAAATCTGATTTCTTCAACTCACTATGCCTTGCAAATGTTTGCACTAAAGCTGCTGTTCCAGCTTTTTTGCCATAAAATTTATTTCTGATATCCTGCACCTCAAATAAATTATGATAGCAACCGATTGTTTCAGAATTACCCAGCCAGAGTGTTCCACCAGGATTAAGTGCATAATGCAGTGCCGACATAATCTGCTGTTGTAGTGAGGATTCCAGGTAGATCAGTAAATTACGGCAACTTATAAGATCCATCCTTGAAAAAGATGGGTCTGCAAGGATGTTATGCTTTGAAAATACGCATAAGTCACGTATGGATTTCTTAATCCTATAGCCGCCATCAGCCTCTACAAAGAAACGCTTCAGGCGTTCTTTCGATACATCATCGCTAATATTTTTCGGATATATACCTGCTCTGGCTTTTTCAATGCATATGTTATTTAAATCGGTTGCAAAAATCTGTAACTGCACATGACTGTTTACAGATTCCGCATATTCTGTAAATGCTATTGCAATAGAATATGCCTCTTCCCCGGTTGAGCAAGCCAGCGTCCAAACCCTGAGTGGGCCGCCTGGCTTATGGTCTTTCAATAATCTTGGGAAAACTTTAGTTTTAAGAGCTTCAAAAATCTTAGGATTACGAAAGAAATTCGTAACATTTATCAGTATATCCTGATATAACGCATCTATTTCTGCAGGATTTTCCTTAAGGAATTTTATATATTCATCCAGCATTTCTATTTTATGGAGCAGCATCCGCCTGGTAATGCGTCGGTATAAAGTGTTTACTTTATAATAAGTAAAATCCACCCCGGTAATATCATTTAGTAATTGTATAATAGGGTTAATATCTTTTTTGATGTGTTCCTGGGATTTTATCTCCTCCATTAAAAAAGGGTTGCGGCTGATACGTACAAGCTCATGAGCAATTTTTTCCGGTGGCATAACAAAATCTACATGGCCGGAATTAATAGCACTAAGCGGCATGCTTCCTGTTTGGGCGGTAGCATCCTGGGCAAAAGTGATACCACCTGCCGATTTTATTGCCTCAACCCCCAATGTACCATCATTTACTGCGCCAGATAATACTATGCCAATGGCTTTATGCCCTTTATATTCTGCCAGTGATTTGAAAAACCGGTCTATGGGCAAGTTTTTTTGCTCCTCTATACGAGGTGTTAGTTTTAATATACCACCAGAAATATCCATATCCATCCCAGGTGGAATTACATAAACATTGTTTGGTTGTACCTTGGGGTTATTCTCCACTTCATTAACCGGCATTTTTGTCTTGCTTGAGAGTATATCCGCAAGGCTGCTGGCATGGGTAGGTGAAAGATGCTGGATTAATACAAATGCCATACCGGTATTATCAGGCAATGCAGTAATTAATTGGGTGAAAGCTTCAAGGCCACCTGCAGAAGCGCCGATACCAACTATTGGAAAATCACTATCTTCGTAACCTTTATTTGGTTTTCCAATACTATCTCTTGCCTTGGTTTCCTGCCGGGATTTTACTTTTAACCTGGTATTATTTTCTGGGTTATTTTCGGCAATTTCGTTGTCCATACATGGTGCTATAATTTAAAGTTACATAAAAAAACACCAAGCAGTAAATCTTGGAACTTAGATACTTAGATAATTAAATTCCTCTAGGTTATTGGAAATAAGGTGAATAAGCAATAGCAAGCTTTAAGTTGTTATGTGATTTATATTCCAACGATTTACTTGCAAAAAAAACCTCTGCATAACGGTATTTTTTGG
>DITJ01000026.1 GCA_002422795.1 Alphaproteobacteria bacterium UBA6187
GACGCTTCAAAATTGGTTATATTACCTCCATTTAGCAGTATAACTTCGCCAATATGCCCGCCTTCACTGAAAATTCCATCCAGCTTAAAATCCACCCCATGGCTGGTAAGTAAATTTGCCATAGTGGAAATATCCATCAGATGTGGCAAATTAGACAGGCGCAATGTTTCAGATGTGAGTAATGAAGAGGCCATAAGCGGCAAAGCAGAATTTTTTGCCCCGCTTATCCTGATTTCCCCTTTAAGGGGAGCGCCGCCTTCTATAAGAATTTTATCCATATTTTTTTATCCTGGGTGATGGGGTTTAGGTGATGGGTGATGGGTAATGGGTGCCAGGGAAAATGATAACTATAAATAACTCTTCCCCGTCACCTATCACCTATTACCTATTACCCACCTATTCTACTTTCGGCAATGTAACACCTTTCTGGTTCATATATTTTCCTGAGCGGTCAGCGTATGATACATCACACACTTTATCCCCTTTGAAAAACAGGAACTGGCACGCGCCTTCATTTGCATAAAGCTTTGCCGGAAGTGGCGTGGTATTAGAAAATTCCAGTGTAACATGCCCTTCCCATTCCGGTTCAAGAGGGGTAACATTTACAATTATCCCACATCTTGCATAAGTGGATTTACCAACACATACAACCAGCACATCACGTGGTATCCTGAAATATTCAACAGTACGGGCCAGCACAAAACTATTTGGCGGAATTATACATACATCAGTTGTCCTATCCACAAAGCCTTTATTTGAAAATGCTTTTGGGTCTACCGTTACAGAATCAACATTGGTAAATATTTTGAATTCATTGGATACCCTGGCATCATAACCATAAGAAGAAAGGCCGTAAGATATTACACCATCACGGGTAAGTTTCTCTTCAAATGGCTCTATCATACCATGTTCTATTGCTTGTTGCCTTATCCAGCTATCTGGCATTACACCCATTATTCTCTCCGAATTATAATCTTATAAAACCTATAGCACCTGATACCTGAAAGCGTCTATCAGTGCAAGGGGCTATTGCTGTTTTGCTTCTACTTTAAGTAATGCAATATATAGTAGATATATTACTGTAAAAGTAAATATCCCTGAAAAAATAGTATCACTTAAAAAATGTCCGCCCTGGATAATTCTTGTGGCAGATAGAACAACCCCAGCGCTAAGTGAAGCGCAGATAAATAATTTCCTGTATCTTGGTATAGCAAGGGCAAGGGCAAGCAAGTAGAAACCAACCGAAGGGTCACCGGACACAAACGAGCAATTAGACTCGCACTGGTCAGATATAATAAAAGCAGGTGTAAATTCTGATTTTCCGCCGAACATTTCTATCTGGCTGGGGCGAGCCCGGCCCCATTGGTCTTTAAAAATGGCATTTACAACAATGCCTGGGCCAATAATTAAAGCAAGCAGAAGATATATAGCCCTTATCCTGCTTAATCCAAATACCGGGCGTTTCTTGATACTTGTAGCAATTATCAGGCTTATCCAGAGCACCGCCATAAAAGTTGTAACATACGTTACAGAATTATGCAGGAACATTAATATGCTATTTTCTTTCAGGTAAAATTTCTGCCCTTCTATGTAAAACAGGCCTGAAACATAAATATCTATCTGCGGGAATTTAATAAAAATAGCGGCAAGAAGGATAGAAATAATAAAAAAAAGTGAATAGTAGATGGTTGATAGCGGATAATTATTACCACCTGCCGTAAGCACTTCACTACTAAGCTTCTTCCTGTTATTTTCCATATCCCTTAAACCCGCTAAGTTTATATATATAATAATTTACCCCTAGGTCACCGTGTGGGTTTATTTCTATATTGCCTACACGTTCAGCATCATTAAAATATGTGGCAACATCAGAATCTATTGAATTACGCATGGTTACAAATAGAAAATTTTTGCCGATTTTATCTCCCATATCGCTGTTTAGGTCGTAATGATCCCCAACTTTACCGCCTGGATTCCATTTTACAGCTTTTACAGGATGCGGCTGAACATAATATAAAAGCTCTGCATGAATTTTCCTGGCATCCGTTAGTAAAATGCTGTCCGGGTAAGCTTTAAGTAAAGTTGTAACACCCTCCCCTAATTCCTTCCACCCTTTAATGCGCAGCATCGGGTCTTTTATTTTACCTGATTTTAAATCAGTTGTAACACTGTTTAGTTTTATACCGGGAATTTTTTCAATAAAAGTAATATTAAGGAATAGAACTGCTACAAAAACATGCAGGCCTATTGAAACTAGTAATAATTTCTTTTTTCTGTTCTCCAAAAGCCATGAAACAACTAATATTGTGGCCGGAACATATATAGGCGCTGCCCAATTGGCATGCGCCCGCGCAAGTAAGCTTATAGATGTAATAAGGATAAATAACGGTAATATCTGCCATATAAGCAGCCGCTCTTCGCTATAAGTTAAATTACTACGCATTTTGCTGATAATTACTATAAGCGTACCGAATAATATTGGCCCGAACACACCAAACTGCGACCCAACAAATTCCAGCATTTTCGCAGGATGGAGGGCAACACCAGCCCCCCTTGCATTATCGCCAGTGTGGGCAAAGCTTACCATGCCATGCTGGAAATTCCAAAAAACATTCGGCAGGAATATCAATAAAGCTACAACTCCGGCAGCCCAGAATTTCGTAGTGAATAAATATTTCCTCCCATTCTGGCTGAAGCTAAGGTAAATTATTACAGATGGCAGGAATAAAAGCATATTATATTTGCTGAGCATACCAAGCCCTGCCGCAACACCTGTAAGCAGCCACCAGCGCCACAGATTTTCTTTCAGGGATTTTATAAAGAATAAGATAGAGAGCGCCCAGAAGAATAATAATGAAGGGTCGGTTGAAACAAGTGACGAAGAAAGCACAACCGCTGGCATGGTTATATAGGTAATAGCGCTATAGAAGGCCTTTTCGCGGGTGTAAAGAATTTCTGCGATTTTATATATTATAAGCGCAGTGCCAAGATGAAGGAGCGGCGAACTAAGCCGCACACAAGCCTCGCCATCCCCGCAAACAGATGTAGTTAAAGCAATCATCCAGGCCACCATAGGCGGTTTGGAATAATACCCAAACGCAGGTGATTTCGCCCATGACCAATATTGAGCTTCATCAAAAAACAAATTCATTCCGGCTAATTGCAAGTGCAGAACCTGCACCAAAGTAACCAGCAATAATATTGCAAATGTTACTGCGAAATACCCTTTGTGCTGAAATTTCTTAATTTGCATCAAACTCATTTCCTAAAGCTGCCTTATTTTGCAACTATATTTATTCTGCGCACCCACTAAATAAGAGGCAAACAATCATAATATTACTTAGCCTATTTAAAGAAATAATAAAAGCGTTACCTGTTAATTGTATTTATTAATAATTTAGATGGCAATCTTTAAAGTGTATCGTTTTATTAGCTGCGCCTACTTATACTTCATTAGTGATAGATCCTTATACTTCAATTAATTGGTAATACAGCAGTCGAATTCTTTATTTCTGTCCATAACCATAAATATATAGTTTGAATATGGAAATATACGCAAAGGAAATTTTATAGAATTAATTTTAACAGGAGAGGCAATATGCGTGATTCAGCAAAACCCTATGATTATGATAATAATAATATTCAAAGAAAAGAAATTTCCCCCGGGCTAGAACAGCTCCCTGTAATTGAAGAAGCTTCAACAGGTGTGGCTTGGCCGGCTGTCATCGGAGGGGCGATTGCCGCCACAGCAATATCCTTGCTATTATTATTTCTTGGTGCTGGAGTGGGATTATCGACCGCATCACCACTACTAACACCTGGAGCCGCAGCAGATACCAGCATAATGGGAACCCCGGTTAAAACAATAGTTTGGTTAGTTGCCATGCAAATCATTGCATCGGGATTCGGCGGCTATTTAACAGGAAGGTTACGCACTAAATGGATAAATTTAAACAAAAGCGAAATATTTTTCCGTGATACTGCTAACGGATTTTTATCATGGGCTGTAGCAACAATTATTGCGGCAGTTTTATTTGCTTCCGCTGCATCTTTGGTAATAAATAGCAGCATCCGTACAATGTCTGCAGCTATTGTTCCGATGTTTGAAGAGGGTGGAAATATGGCGAATACTTCTATTCCTGTATCTATAGAAGGATTACTTGGGCCTAATTCATATTTAATTGCGGGATTGTTCAGGTCTGACTCCCTTGGAGCGATTGGCGGGGAGTCTTCGGTTGATGCGCGTGAAGAGGCTTCCAATATAGTAATTAACGGCATAAGAAGCGGCGGTATGTCTGATACTGATAGAACCTTGCTTGCACAGATAGTAATGGCGCAAACAGGTATATCGCAAGGTGAGGCAATAAGCCGTGTTGATGATACCACAGCTCAGATAACTAAATCCACCACTGACGCACGCCAGACTATTGATGCAGCGATGAAAGTAAGCTCATACTTCGCATTTGTAGTGTGTATATCTATGCTGGTTGGGGCGTTTGTAGCAAGTTACTCTGCGGCTCTTGGCGGCAAACACAGGGATAATGCGTATGTTGAATAGCTACGCTGTTTCCTTATAAATCGATTAGCTAAGAGTGTTAGTCTCTGTTAAATTTTCGCTCAAGAATATAAAAAACACTTCTATAAAAACTTTATTAACAGAGCCTAGGCAAGGAGGGTGGAGCGCACTTAAACGTGCGTGAGCACTCCTTGCCAAAATGCGACACAAGACCTCTGCATAATGAGGATTTTTCGAGTGAGTTCTAGGAGCGCCCGCCCGCAGAACCGCAGTGTANNCAAAAAACACCATTATGCAGAGGTCGTGACAACGCGGGCGATTATATCGCTTCCACAATTGAACAATTATATTGGAAAGCTAAATTTATAGCAGAAATATTAATTGATGGGATGTGGAAATACTATAAAAGATCAATTCAACCATCCACTTGCCATACCAACTAATAATTGTTATTGTGCATTCTTAATCTTCTTTAAATTAAAGGAATTAGAGTGCACAGAAAAAATATATCACTATTAAGCAGCACTACTGCTTTGGTTGGAGCTGTGCTTCTGTTTTCTACATCCCCAGCGCATTCCAGAACGAATAATGATACCCTAAGCAGCATGGTAACATTGGAAGATTCTGAAATATATATAAATAACGGCAATATCACCACTGTAAATGAAGCCATTGATTTTAGCGGAGTAAATGCAGGTGGCGGAACATTTGCAACTAATGGCCTTAACCCTGCAAATGATACATTATCTGTTGGTGCAGGATTAAAACTATTAAACAATAATGTTTGGGATGTTTCTGTTGATTATGGTTTTGACTATATGAAAGATTATAGCTCCCATACAGGTATTTTGAAAGCTGGTTATAAGTTCTAAGCGTAACCGGTTTATAGCCATAAAAAAACCGGGGCATTTCTGCCCCGGTTTTAAAATTTGAATCGGAAATATATTATTTTCTATCCCCTATAAACCTTAGTAACATTATCATAAGGTTGATGAAATCCAGGTACAAGGTAAGTGCGCCCATTACAGCCGCTTTACCAAGGCTTTCAGAATTGCCAGCGGCAACATAATATACTTCTTTCAGCTTTTGGGTATCATAAGCGGTAAGGCCGGTAAAGATGATTACGCCAATTGCAGATATGGCAAACTCTAAGCCAGTGCTTTTCAGGAATATATTAACAATGGAAGCTATAATAAGACCAAACACTCCCATTATAAGGAATGATCCCA
>DITJ01000097.1 GCA_002422795.1 Alphaproteobacteria bacterium UBA6187
TATAATTTTTACCGGACAGTAGTGCACGCGAGCAGAACTACTCGCAATGACGTATTGTGGCATAATTTTAAATGTGTTTGCCATGTTATATAATATGGGAGCTTGAAACTGAATGAATATATATCTTATTTCTTCAATTCCTTTTTCGCTATCTTGCCTATCAGTGTTCTTGGTAATTCAGAAACAAATTCAATCTCTTCAGGCAGTTTATATTTTGCAAGCTTGCCTTCTAAATATTCATGGATTTGCTTTTTACTTAAAGAACTTTGCGGGGTTAGTTTTATAAACGCCTTTATTTTTTCCCCTTTGCAATCATCTGGTATGCCAATTACTGCGGCTTCTTCAATTGCAACATGTTTATAAAGCAGCTCCTCAATTTCACGCGGGTAAACATTAAAGCCGGAGGTGATTATTATTTCCTTAATGCGGTCTATTATAAATATATAGCCATCAGAATCCATGTAACCAAGATCACCAGTATGCAGGCGGCCTGATTTTAATACTTTCTTTGTTTCATCATCTTTATTCCAATAGCCTTGCATAACTTGTGGGCCTATTATGCAAATCTCACCAGCTTCGCCTTCTTTCACCAATTTATTCTTACCATCAATTTCGCGTATCTCAATAATAGTGCCAGGAAGCGGCAGGCCAATACTGCCTTCTTTATTTTCACCAAATAAAGGGTTGGCAGCGGCAACTGGCGCGCATTCAGTTAACCCATAACCTTCTATCAATTTACAGCCGCTAACTTCTTCAAATTTATGCTTTATCTCTAATGGCAATTGCGCGCCGCCTGCAACACAAGCTTTAAGCGAGCTTAGATCGTATTTTGCTAAATCCGCGAATTTATTTATCTCTGCAAATATTCTTGGCACGCCTGGCAATATAGTTGGTTTTTTATTTTGTATATCTTCAATAAGATGGCTGATTGAGAATTTTGGCACAAGCAGCATTGCAAAGCCGTTAAGGATAGAAAAATTCATAACGCCAGTCATGGCAAACACATGGAAAAACGGCAATACCGCCATCACTCTTTCCTTGCCTTCCTCTAGTTTTGCAAACCAGGCGCTACATTGTTTTGCATTTATATAAATATTAGCATGGGTGAGGATTGCACCTTTTGGTGTTCCGGTGGTTCCACCTGTATATTGCAGCACGGCTACATCATCGGGGTTTATATCAACAGGCTTGCTTTTTCCTTCTAAATTAAAAAATGATTCAAGTTCTATATTTATTTTCCCATAATGCACCGATGCAATTTCATTCCTCTTAAGCAATTTGAAAAGCATATTTTTTGGAAATGGGAGCATCTTTGCCAAACTGCCAATTACCGCCTTTTCCAGTGGTGTTGTTTGCAATAATTTAGCAGTTTTTTCATAAAGCATTACATTATCAATAGTAACCAGGAAACTAGCGCCGGAATCCTTAACCTGCTCTGCCAGTTCGCTTATGGAATAAAGCGGGTTAAAATTTACAACAATACCGCCAATTTTTAAAATTGCATAATAACATATTGTAAAATATGGACAGTTAGGCATCATAAGCCCAACCCTTGTACCTTTTGTAACGCCTGAATGCTGCAAGCCTTCCGCTACTTTATTGGCAAGGTTGAATGTTTCCAGGTAGGTATATTCCTTACCCATGAATTCCATACAAAGATTATCCGGGAATTTTGCGGCGCTTTTTTCAAGTAGACTAAAAACTGGGCGTGGTGATATATCTATATCCCACGTTATATCAGCCGGATAAGTTTTTTCCCATGGGTAAGTTTTCTTTCTTTGAGCCATAGACAGGTTTCAGATTTTAGGTTTCAGATTCTAGATTTTAGATTAATCAAAAATATTATTATTACAAACATAATTACAGGTTTATAAATAATTATTTGTAAGTATAACTTCGATTCTCTATTATCCTAGCCCTTCAACCTGAAACCTGAAAACTAAAATGCAAAATACTCATTCTACAGATATCGTTGTAATTGGCGCAGGCCCTGTTGGGCTATTCACAATTTTTGAAGCTGGAATGCTGAAAATGCATTGCCATGTGATTGATACGCTTGATTTTTTAGGCGGCCAATGCACAGCCTTATATCCTGAAAAACCTATATATGATATTCCTGCACATCCGCAAATTTCAGCAGAAGATTTAATTAAGAATTTGGAAATACAGGCAGCACCATTTAACCCTGTATACCATTTAGGGCAAAGTGCTTCCAAACTTAGTAAAACAACTGAAGGATGGGTTGTAACCACCTCTAAAGGCGTGGAGATTTCCTGCAAGGCGATTATTATCGCGGCAGGTTGCGGTGCATTCGGCCCTAACCGCCCGCCTATTAATGGTATTGAAGAATATGAAGGCAAAAGCGTTTTTTACATGATAAACCGTAAAGAAGACTTCCGTGGTAAAAATGTGGTGATTGCAGGTGGTGGCGATTCTGCCGTAGATTGGGCTTTAATCCTTGCCGATATTGCCGCAAAAACTTATGTAGTACACAGGCGGCCAAAATTCCGCTGCGCACCAGATAGCCATGATAAATTAAATAAACTGGCATCAGAAGGCAAAATTGAATTGGTTATACCATACCAGCTTGATGGGCTTTCTGGCACAAACGGAAAGTTAGAGAAAGTTATCGTTAAAACCTTGGATGGCGAAGCGCGCGAACTTGAGGCTGATATATTACTGCCATTCTTCGGCCTTTCAATGGAGCTTGGCCCTATTGCTGAATTTGGCTTAGGACTTGATAACAACCATATAACTGTAGATCCGCTCACTATGCAAACCAGCGAGCCTGGTATTTTTGCGGTAGGTGATATTATAACTTATACCAACAAACTTAAACTAATCCTGAGCGGCTTTGCAGAAGCTGCCACTGCCTGCCACTCTGCGCAAAAAGTGGTTTATCCTGGGCAAGAATTCCATTTTGAATATTCTACTACGCAAGGGGTGCCGAAATAAGGTGGCGGGTTTTAGACACTGTTAGCAAATTCTACTAAATCTTGCTGCAAATGGGATTTTTCTGCGATACGGTGCTCACGTNNTTATAGCGAATTTGCTAACAGTGCCGGGGTAGGCACTAGTGCTATAAAATCTTATAATGCTCCTATTGGTTATCCCTATATAGGTAGTATGTATAAGCCTGCCGGCAAAACGAATATTATAATAAATGGTGGTACAGATGGTACTTTAATTACCAGTAACAGCAATGCTGCAATTACAAATTACTCTAACTGGGCTAACACAAATAATCATTATGCTGACCTTGACATAACACTTAATGGCGGTGATTCTTCAGTTACAGTCACAGGTGAAAGTGGCGATGCAATTATATTTGCAGGCGGAAATAACACATTAACCATAAATGATACTGTAAATATAAATGGCAATGTTTCTGTAGCAGGGGATGGCGAAGGCACACTAAACCTTGGCACGACAACACTTACAATGGGTGATAGTTCCAGCCTCATTGGTTTTGAAACTATAAATCTTACGGGAACTGCAAATATAGTTTCTGATTCCGCTTTTACAATTACTGACGGCGCTTTGCAAATTGGAATTGAAAGCGATGTTGTTTATGGTCAGATGATTAATAAATCCGGCATTACATTCAGCGATGGCGGGGTGATTACTATTAATGCATCCTCCCTTCGCGCTATTACCGATGGCACAACAATAAGTAATGTATTTTCAAGTGGTACAATAACAGGCCTTACTGAAGGTGTGCTATCCGATAACAGCGATTATTATACATTCACTTCCGTAATTGATGGCGATGCTATTAATATATTAATTGAAGATGAAGAGCATACTTTTGATGGCTGCCATAACACTACAGGCACAAATTATTTATGTGATAGCGAAAGTTCAGCAACACAGGATTTTGGTGGCAAAGATAATAGCTCAATTTCTACCGCTTCTGGTTTTAGTGTGGAAACTGAAGTTGGTCATGGCGTGAAAATCACTGGTGATGGATCGCTTAGTTTTACAGATGCTAATTCCTCCACAATAACAACAACAGATGAAAGCAGTTTTGGCCTGTTTGTAAAAGCCAATACAGGCAGTATAACTATTAATGCTAATAGCGATATTACCTCAGTTGATGATGCGGTTAGAACTTCTAATTATGGAACCGGGGCAAGTTCAATTGCGCTAAATGGAATTGTTGTAAGCTCGGCAGGCGATGGATTACATGCGTATAATGCCGATACTGCCACAAGTTTAACAATTAATACAGGCACGGCAAGTTCTATTACAGGCGATGAAGATGGTGTTTTTGCAAATAACTTAGGTAGCTGTGCTATTTCTATAACAGCTAATGGTGAAGTTACAGGAACAACAGGCTCCGGTATCAATGCCAGGGGTTATGAAGGTTCTACCGGGATTACTATAAACACAGGTTCTACAAGTAATATTACAGGCCACGATATAGGAATATATGCCGTTAACAATGGAACAGGAAGCACTGATGTTATTGTAAATGGTGATGTTGGCTCTACCGCCGATACTGGCTATAAACGTGCAATACAAGCTAATATTGGCTCTGCAGGTCAGGATGTAACCATAACCACAAGCGCTTCTAGCAATATTGATGGTGTTATTTCAGCGTATAACCATGGTTTAGGCGCAACTTTTATCAATATAAATGGATATGTTACCGGGGATGTACTAACCAACAGTTATGCTAATACTACTGGAATAAATATAACTACCGGAACGGATAGCTATATTACCAACATTGAAACATCATCTGAAATTTCTCCAAGTTATTATGGTGCTATCTATGCCAATAATCAAAGCACAATTGATGGAGCTGATACCAACATTACAATAAATGGCGATGTTACCGGAGTATTTTCAAGTGCTATAGTTTCTCATAATCTATCTAACGACACAAATATTATAATTAATGGCGGCACTGGCGGCACTACAGTTAAAAGTACCGGTACTTCCGCAATAACAAGCGATGCTACAACTGCGCTTGATGTAACACTTAATGGCCTGGATTCTTCTGTAACTATAGAAGGCGGTGACGGCACTGCTATTGATTTCCAAGATTCTAATGACACATTGGAAATTAACGGCGATGTTAATATCAATGGTGATGTTACAGGCGGGGATGGCACAGATACGCTTAATATTGGCACCTCAAAAATCACAATGGGTGAAGCTTCAACATTCAGCGGCTTTGAAGCTGTTAATGTTACTGGGGAGATGAAATTACAATCTGGAAAAACTATAACTATTGGCTCAACCAGCGCTATTGAAGTTGATGGCGGCTCATTGAAAGTTGCGGTAGCAAGCGCCTCCAGCTTTGGAAAACTGGTTAGTGAATCTGGAATAACATTCAGCAATGGCGGCAATATTACAATTGATGCTTTATCTATTGGTTCTGTTGCAAGTGGCACAACAATAAGCAATGTATTTTCAGGTGGCGCAGTTACAGGAATTGATGCCGGGTTACTTTCCGATAACAGCCTTACTTATAAATTTACTTCAATAATTAATGACGATGAGAGCGATAGCATTGATATACTAATTGAAAATAATAGTAGCTTAACATCTTCAACCCCTAATGCTTCCAACATAGCCAGCACTTTGGATACAATAAGCAATGCAGGTGGTGGTGATGCGGCGTTGCAGGAAGTAATTTCCACAATTAACAGTTATACTCCTAGTGAACAGGCAGCAGCTATAAAAACACTTTTGCCAAATGTTTCAGGAACAAATATATCAGGTACGGTTGCGGTTTCAGATGCTGCAATTGGCACTATTGAAAACCACATGCAGACAGCCCGCGCGGAAATAAACGGCACAGGTATTGCTACGGGTAGTGAAATGCGCACAAAAGGCTTGTGGGCACAGGCTTTTGGTAAAAATATAACACAAGATTTCCGAAATAACATTGAAGGTTATGATGCTGATGTTGCAGGCTTCACCATCGGGGCTGATGGGATTACCAGCAACAATTCAAGAACAGGCGCGGCTTTATCTTATGCGAATACCAGCGCAGAAAACTCTTCCAGCCGTACCGATATTAATTCTGTCCAGGCTACAATTTATAATACTTACGACTTTGGAAAAATCTATTATGAATCGTTAGGGGCGGCATCTGTAAATCATTTCTCAGCAGCACGCACTTTATTTGATGATTCAATTGCGCATAGTGATTATGACAGCTACCAGTTTTCTGCCAAGATGGGAAGCGGCTATCATGCTGATTTTGGAGATTTAAAAGTTACACCGTTTGCATCATTGCAATATAGCTATATTTTATTGCCTGATTATACCGAAACCGGCAGCAGTGCACCACTTGATGTTGCAAACGAAGATTTGCAGGTATTAAAGAGCGGTCTGGGCACAAAAATCCAATATGACATTGCAGCGGAAGATTGTGGTTTAACATACAGGCCATATGTTTCTGCAGCGTGGTACTATGATTTTATCAATGATACTGTTGAAGCCACTTCTAGCTTTACATCAGCAGCCAATACCGTTTTCACCTCACGTGGAGCCACCCCGGAAAGGCATTCCTATAACCTTGGTGCAGGACTGGATTTATTAACTGCACAGAGCTATACCATATCCCTGGATTATGATTTCGAAACCCGTGAATCATTCTATGCTCATACTGGCAAAGCTAAGGTAAGGTAAGGTAAGGTAAGGTAAGGTAAGGTTGGAGTTTTAAGCTGAGATATAGGCCATGTACACATATGCTTATATCAATACCTCCTAAATATTCTGTATCGGAAGTTATAGGATATATATAAAGGGCAAGAGTGCTATCCATGTTGCCAAGTAGTTTGAGCGCAGTAAATATTCTACTGGGCATAAACTTTAGGCAATGGGGCATTTTGTTTCTACTGTTGGTAGAAATGAAAAAGTGATCAGGGTGTATATCCAGAACCAAGAAGCCGAGGATAAACGAATTGATCAGATGAAGTTGTTTAATCCATATGGCGGTAGCCCGAACCGCTTTAAGCGACCCACTACCATACCACCGGCTTTACCGGTGGTATGTGAATTAAATCTAAACGGAACCCAATTTTACGTGTAATTTTTATTGACTTGTAGGTAGTTTTTTTACATACTGCGCAGCTTAGATATTATTGGGAGATCGTCTAATGGTAGGACAACGGACTCTGANNTCTGACTCCGTCAATCTAGGTTCGAGTCCTAGTCTCCCAGCCAGCTCCACCTCCGAGAAGCTCCGGCGAAATCCATAAAACACTTGAAAATCAAAGAAAATTCGCTAAAGTAACTCCAAGGAACTCCGAAGAGGTTTTCCTGAAACCTGGGGTAACACGGTAATATTTGGGGTAACAAAATATACCCCAAAGAATTTATTACCCCAAAATTGGAGGTAAATCTATGCCGCTTACAGATAAGGCCATTAAAGCCATAAAACATAAGGAAAA
Source organism: Alphaproteobacteria bacterium UBA6187 (assembly GCA_002422795.1). Classification (GTDB taxonomy): domain Bacteria; phylum Pseudomonadota; class Alphaproteobacteria; order Rickettsiales; family UBA6187; genus UBA6187. Next base: position 7,413 of record DITJ01000097.1, read on the forward strand.
ATCATATAAAGTTGGGGATGAAAAAGGTTTATACCTTTTGATACATAGTAACGGCAGTAAATACTGGCGTATGAGATACCGCTTTTTAGATAATGATAAGACCCTGGCATTTGGCACTTACCCCGAAGTTGCCCTTAAAGAAGCTAGAGATAGATGTATATATTTAATAATTGGAAGCTTTCTGGAATATTATTATGGAGATGATTATACATTATCAGGGGCTATAGGAATCACTGAAATACAAAGAGATATTCATAAACTTACCAAGATAAAACTTGATCCTAAAACATTAAAAAACCAAGTAATACCTGCCAT
>DITJ01000044.1 GCA_002422795.1 Alphaproteobacteria bacterium UBA6187
GAGTATGAGAGTATAAGAGTATAAGTGAAGGAAGGTAAGTCTTCACACACTCTGCATACTCCGCTTATACTCTTATACTCTCATACTCTTATACTCTACATATGGAAATAAAACTCGACGTAAACGCGGTAATCGAGCATTTTGGCGGAATTACCCCCCTTCATGAAAAATTTGTACAAAACGGTATTGATATAAGCCGCAAAGCCATTGAAAAATGGAAAGAAAGGGATTCAATCCCCACCACAGGCTGGCTTTATATTGTAAATATTGCGGATGCCGAAGGCACGTTCGATATGCTTAAAAAAACTGCCATTGTGAAAACCGGTAGCCTTTCCAAGGCTACACTTAAATCTAAAAAAGATATCCATAAATACAGCTCCAAGGAATTAATAAAATTCTATAGTGAAATGTTACGCATTCGCCGCTTTGAAGAAAAAGCCGGGCAGTTATACGGCATGGGGCTTATTGGTGGTTTCTGCCATTTATATATTGGGCAAGAAGCAATTGCCGTTGGAATGCAAGCTGTGATGAAGGAGGGTGATGGTATTATCACCACTTACCGCGACCACGGGCTTATGCTTTCATCCGGCTCTGACCCGAAAGTGATTTACGCAGAGCTTATGGGGCGCAGCGATGGCTGCTCCAAAGGTAAAGGCGGCTCTATGCATATGTTTGATACTGAAAAGCATTTTTATGGTGGGCATGGTATCGTGGGCGCGCCTGTGCCGCTTGGTACTGGGATTGCATTTGCTAATAAATACCGGGGTAATGATAATGTCTGCATGACCTATTTCGGCGATGGTGCGGCAAACCAGGGGCAGGTATATGAAGCATTCAACATGGCGGCACTGTGGAAGCTGCCAGTGCTTTATATAATCGAAAACAACGAATATGCGATGGGTACTTCTGTTAAGCGTTCATCATTCACTACCGAGCTTTACCACCGCGGCGAATCTATGGGAATCCCCGGCAAGCGTGTTGATGGTATGGATATATTCGAGGTAATAAACGCAGGCCGTGAGGCACTTGAATATATACGTTCCGGCAAAGGCCCGCTAATTTTAGAGATGAAAACTTACCGTTACCGAGGCCATTCAATGTCTGACCCGGCTAAATACCGCTCGAAAGAAGAGGTGGAGGCAATGAAGGAAAACCGTGACCCGATTGATAATTTGCGCAAATTAATAATCGAAGAAAAACACGCATCTGAAGAGCAGGTAAAAGCCGTTGAAAAAGCAATACGTGAGGAAATGGAAGCGGCAGTTGAGTTCGCTAAAAACAGCCCTGAACCTGATGCTGGGGAGTTGTGGACGGATATTACGGTTTAGTCAGTCTCTCGAATGAGGCTGAGATGGTTAGCACTAGTTTGTGTTTAATATAATAATTGATAGTAATAGTAGCAAACAATAAGTAGTCAAAAATGAAAAAGGATTTTCATAGTTGGGTAGAAGTTAAGGAAGAATCCCATTTGAAAGAAGATAGGCTTCTCTTTAAAGTTAGGGATGTTTGGTGGTGTAAGCTTGGTGCTAATATAGGCGATGAGGAAGATGGTAAAGGCAGGTTATTCTTGCGTCCTGTATTGGTTATAAGGAAGTTTAACAAAAGAGTTTTTATAGGCTTGCCTTTTAGTTCAATAATAAAGGAAGATAACTATTTTTATTATAAATTTGAATTTCAAGGCAAGCCACAATCTGTGATTATATCACAAATACGCCTATTTGATTCAAAAAGACTCTCTCACAAGCTTGGTGCTGTAAGTAATGCGGACTTTAAGGAAATAAAGGAGAAAACTAAAAATCTAATCTTTGAAGATTAGTCAACCCCCTTGCGGGGGTTGAGATGGCTAGTGCCAGTTTATAATCTGATTATACACGTACAGGCTTTCATGTACAAGTTAATTTAAAGTAAAATTTAAGTTTCTTAATTTTAAGACATAAAAAGAATAAAATTATACAATAATAAAGGTAAAAAAATGCCAGAAATAACAGTAAGAATCGCCCTCCGTGACGCAATGGCCGAAGAAATGCGCACGGATAAAGATGTATTTGTCATGGGTGAGGAAGTGGCGGAATATCAGGGTGCTTATAAAATTACCGAAGGGCTGCTCGCTGAATTCGGTGATAAGCGCGTGATTGATACCCCTATCACCGAGCATGGTTTTGCAGGCCTGGCGGTTGGTGCTGCATATACCGGCCTGAAGCCAGTTGTGGAATTCATGACCTGGAATTTCGGTATGCAGGCAATTGACCATATAATAAACTCTGCGGCGAAAACCGCTTATATGTCAGGCGGGCAGGTGAAATGCCCGATAGTGTTCCGTGGGCCAAATGGCGCGGCATCGCGCGTTGGTGCGCAGCATTCACAGTGTTATGCAAGCTGGTATGCGCATGTTCCGGGCTTAAAAGTTATCGCGCCATATACGGCGGCAGATTCCAAAGGTTTACTGAAAGCCGCAATACGCGACCCTAACCCGGTAATATTCCTGGAAAATGAAATATTATACGGTCACAAACACGAAGTTCCTGATAATATTAATGATGATTATATCGTGCCAATCGGCAAAGCCAGAATCGCGCGTAAGGGCAAGGATGTAACTATCACTGCATTTTCATTGCAGGTGAAATTGGCGCTAGATGCAGCAGAAGAACTTGCAAAAGAAGGTATTGATGTTGAAGTAATCGACCTTCGTACACTACGCCCACTGGACACTGAAACAATTATAGAATCAGTAAAGAAAACCAGCCGACTGGTAACGCTTGAAGAAGGCTGGCCGTTTGCTGGAATCTGCTCGGAAATTGCGGCATTGGTTATGGAGGAGGCATTTGATTATCTGGATGCCCCGGTAGTTCGTGTTACAGGAAAAGATGTGCCCCTTCCTTATGCAGCCAATTTAGAAAAACTGGCATTGCCGCAGGTGGCGGATGTTGTAGAGGCGGTGAAGTCTATTATTTAAGATATTGCTATGGAAAATTACAAAATTATTTATGCTGATGAATTAAGTAATTTATACAAAGCTGAAGTTGTTAATGGACTTAATGGTAATGCTTTTCAGAAGGTTGGTCTCGGTAAAGATAATGGCTCAGCATCTTTTGTAATACTGGACGAGGAAGGTAACTTTCTTGCTGGTATGCAGGGTTATAATTTCTACGGATGCTTTAATATTGATATATTATTCGTAAAAGATTCCGAGCAGAATAAAGGTTTTGGCGGCATTTTAATAAAAAAAGCGGAAGAAATAGCTTTAGTAAGGAAATGTAAATTCCTTACAGTTAATACAATGAGCTTTGAAGCCAGGCCATTTTATGAAAAACATGGTTTTAAATTGGAATTTATAAGGAATGGTTTTGAGGGTGGTGCTAGTATGTATTATCTGCGGAAGGAAGTTTGAGTGGTAACTGGTGTCAAATTGTCACCGTTTGAGATTCAAAAGTTAGTATAAATAAATCAGGATTTATATGAAAAACACACCAGCTATTTTTGAAGATTACAATATCCGCAGGATATATGATGAAGAAGCCGGAACGTGGTTTTTTTCTGTGGTGGATATTATCCGTGCTTTAACGCAGCAGCCTGATTACCAGACTGCCAGAAAATATTGGAATAAACTCAAAGAAAGACTGGCTAAAGAAGGAAATGAGTCGGTGACAAATTGTCACCGACTCAAAATTGTGGCATATGATGGAAAGAAATATTTAACTGATGTTGCAAGTCCTGAAACTATACTCCGGCTTATCCAATCAGTACCAAGCCCTAAGGCTGAGCCTATAAAATTATGGCTCGCTAAGGTTGGTTATGAAAGGATGCAGGAAATAGCGGACCCTGAAAGATCCCTTGCCAGGGCGAGGGAAAACTGGAAGCGTGGCGGACGTAGTGATAAATGGGTGCAGCAGCGCATGATGGGGCAGGAAACTCGTAACAAGCTTACAGACTATTGGAAAAATCACCAGATAAAAGAAGGTGAAGAATTTGCTATACTTACCAATATTATTCATCAGGAATGGTCTGGTTTAAGTATTAAAAGCCATAAAGAACTTAAAAATCTGGAAACGCATAATTTGCGCGACCATATGAGTGAAGCTGAATTGATTTTTACTGCGCTTGCTGAATTATCAACACGCCAGATAGCAGAAAATGTCAATGCTACAGGAATGGTAGAAAATAAGAAGGCTGGAAAAATCGGCGGTAATATTGCTAAAAAGGCGCGCCTTGAATTGGAGGGGAGAACCGGGAAGAAAGTTGTTTCAGCGGAAAATTATCTTGGTGGTATTGAGGAAGGTGCTAATGTGGAATTAATTTTAGAAAAGTAACATTAAATTTATGCAACTAAATAACACAATAATTTATCTGATTGGCTTTGCCGGTGTTGGAAAATTCACTATAGCTAAGGAGCTGGCTAAATTAGATGAGTTCAGGATTGTTGATAACCAGCTAATAAATAATCCTGTTTTTAATGTGGTTGAGGCGGAAGAGGGGGCGTTTCCTCTTTATGTGTGGAGGCAGATCAGGAAAATACGCGAGGTTGTTTTTGAAACAATAAAGCATTATTCTCCTGATGATATGAATTTTATTTTTACTAATGAACTTTTTGAAGGTCAAAAAGGAGAATTGCCGTTATATAAACAAGTTGAAGAAATTGTAAAAAGTCGTGAGAGCCAATTTTTTCCGGTGCGTTTATTAGTAGATAAGGAACAGCACAGAAAAAGACTGACTTCGCCCGATAGAAAAGAAAAATTGAAAGTTACTGATGAGGCGCATTTAGATAGGATAGATGGATTTGAGGTTTTAAAACCAAACCATCAAAATTTAATTAACCTGGATACAACAAAGTTATCAGCTCTGCAAAGTGCTGAACATATATTGAATAAAATTAAGGAAATAAAATGCCAATAGAAATTTTAATGCCAGCTCTTTCCCCAACCATGACAGAAGGCAACCTTGCCAAATGGATAGCAAAAGAAGGTGATGTGGTCAAAGCAGGCCAGGTGATTGCCGAGATTGAAACCGATAAAGCCACTATGGAAGTGGAAGCCGTGGATGAAGGGATTATTGGTAAAATCCTGGTCGCGGAAGGTGCGCAAGGTGTGGCTGTAAATTCCCCGATTGCGGTGCTACTACTTGATGGTGAAGATAAGAAAATTCTTGCAGATTATAAGCCGAAGCAAGCGGAAGTTAAAAAAGAAGAACAGCCAGCAGCGGCAGCCACAGTTTCAGCAAGCGCACCAGCACAACAAATTAAAACATTATCCGCCGCACCTTCATTTGTCCTTCCTTCTTCTGTTTCTAAAGCACCATCACCTACTACTAATTACTCATCAACAGGCGGCAAAGTTAAAGCCTCTCCCCTGGCCAAACGCATCGCAAAAGAAGCAGGAATTGATTTATCCCTCGTTCAAGGCACTGGCCCACATGGGCGTATAGTACGCGAAGATGTAGAACTTGCAAAACGCAGCGGCGGTACGGGCGGCAGAATAATCAGGAATCCAGTTGAGATCACGGCAGTTCCAAATAATAATATGCGTAAAGTTATAGCAAAACGCCTGCTTGAATCAAAACAATATGTACCGCATTTTTATCTTACAATCGATTGTAATATTGGTAAATTACTGGATGTGCGCAAAGACCTGAACGATGTTGCACCACTTATTGAAGGCAAGCCAGCCTATAAATTATCTGTAAATGATATGGTGATAAAGGCGGTGGCGAAGGCGCTCAAGAAAGTTCCAAATGCTAATGCTTCATGGACCGATGAGGCGATTATGCTTTATAATAACGTGGATGTATCAGTTGCCGTTGCTATTGATGGCGGCCTTATCACCCCAATAATCCGTAATGCTGACCAGAAAACCATTCCTGCAATATCCGCAGAAATGAAAGACCTTGCAGCCCGCGCGCGCATAGGTAAGCTTGCCCCGGAAGAATTCCAAGGCGGTGGTTTTAGTATTTCCAATCTGGGGATGTTTGGCATAAAAAGTTTCAGTGCAATTATAAACCCACCACAATCTGTTATTATGGCGGTTGGTGCTGGCGAAGAACGTGCGGTAGTAAAAAATGGTGTAATAACAACCGCAAATATGGTAACATTCACAATATCATGTGACCATAGGGTTGTTGATGGAGCGGTGGGTGCTGAATTCCTGGCGGCATTTAAGGAATGTATTGAAAAGCCCGTTATTATGTTAATGTAATTGATGTTGTAATATGCCAACAGAAAAGCACAAGCGTGCCCGTAAGAAAAAGAAATTAAAAGAAAGGGAAAGGCTTCTTAAAAGCAATAAATCTATATGCCATTATTGTGGCTTTATTGGTAAGCCAAAGAAGATAAAGAAAGGTAGTTGGTTTATGTTTTTTATAAAAGTTACGGTAGTTATTCCGGCAACTGTTATGATAATTACATTAAGCATGTTGGAAGGGCTAATTAGGATGATTGCGTTTTCCAGGCCATGTTCGGTAATATGGAACATTGGTTTTGAGTCATTCTTCCCGCATTTTCCACATAATCTTTCTTCTTGCCCGGAATGTGCACATGCTAATAGTATGAAGGGGTTGCGCTCCCAAAAAGGACTTCATATTTACGAGCGTTTTGAGAGGGATCATTTTATAATGAGACGGTAATGAATTATATCTGCACCAGTTGTAATTATGTTGGCCAGCGCAAAAAGGTAAAGCCGGGCAGCAGGACTGTTGAGATATTACTTTGGACTGTTCTTGTTATTCCTGGCCCTTTTTATAGTATCTGGCGTATGATGTTTAAGCATTATGCCTGTCCGCAATGTGGCCAGAGGGTTATGGTTGCTGCTATAAGCAGAAAAGGCAGGAAAATAGCCGAAGCAATAGAAGATGATATTTCTCCTGAGAATCTAAAAAAGATTCCGTTCCGCTGGGCAAAAGATGTGGAAGAATATAATATGAAGCATGGCATAGTAGGCAAAGCTAATCAGGAGCAGAAGGAAATAATAAAGGAAGAAATATTGCCTGCGACCAAAAAAAATGATGTAGTTAGAAAGCCTGAGTTAATGTTTCCTCAAGAAAATGAAGGTAAAACAGATAGGAATAAAGACCAGTGGTAGAAATAAATAAAGAAAAATTTAAATTACGGCCATTTCGTAAAAGTGATGCAGAAGTTTTCCATCTCGGAATTAATAGCCAGAGGATAGCCGACTATACAACTATCCCTATTCCGTGGGGGCTGGAGAATATTTCCTGGTGGATAGGCTTTATTACTGATGCCGCAACCCAAACCCCATTGCCTGAAATCCATTTTGTAATAGAAATTGAAGGCAGGTTTGCAGGCTCAATAGGCATTATAAATATTGATGGCCATAAATGTGAAATAGGTTACTGGGTTGTGGAAGAATATGCCGGAAAGGGTATAATGACTGAAGTTATAGAAGTGGTATCAGATTACGCATTTAAAAAACTCAAACTTAAAAGATTATTTGCCCCGGTTCTCCCGCATAATAAGGCATCAGCAAGGGCGCTAGAGAAGAACGGCTTCCAGATGGAGGGAGTATTAAAAAGCTTTTACTTCAAAGATGGTGAATATATTGATGCGCTTTGTTATGCGAAGGTTTGGTGATGGCTAATAAAAATGTTTATATGATAGGCGGGCCGAATGGTGCGGGAAAAACAAGTGCTGCTATGACGCTCCTGCCAGGTTTTTTATCTATAAATGAATTTGTAAATGCGGATAATATAGCCAGCGGCCTTTCACCGCTTAACCCGGATAGTATGGCGGTTACAGCCGGGAAGTTAATGATTAAGCGGATAGATAGCTTAATAAAGGAAGGAAAAAATTTTGCATTCGAGACTACATGTGCCGGTAGAAATCATGTGAATACATTAATAAAATGCAAAGAAGCCGGTTATCAAACTAACCTTATTTTTTTATGGCTTCCTGATGAGGAAATTGCTGTAGATAGGGTGAAAAACCGGGTTCAGCAGGGTGGTCATAATATTCCTGAAAATATAATAAGAAGGCGTTATAAAACTGGTCTTTATAATTTAGTGCATTTATATATTCCCAATTGTGATAATGTAACTATTTATGATAATGCTAAAATGCCATTGCTTTCTGGGCAAAGGGAAATAGTGGCAATAAAAATGGATAATCAAGATATTGAAATAAGAAATGATCAGAAATGGCAATTCATACAGGAGTCATTGTAATGACAACCCCTATTAATATAGATAATCCTATAGAAATTATAAATAAAATCAGTGCTGGTCTTGCTGCAAGTGATATAACTGTAATAAAACAAGCCCGCTTTCATAACACTCCAATAATATCCTGGGATAATGGCAAAATAATAAAAACTGACCCATTCACCATTCCTATCCCGGAAGATAATAACAAAAATTAATAATATTATGCGCCTTAGTGAAGAATACCGCACTACAATAAAAGAAGTACTTCGCAAGCATTTTGGTGAAGGCAGTAAGTTTTATTTGTTTGGCTCGCGCGTGGATGATACAAAGCGCGGAGGAGATATTGATTTATATATTGAGACGGATTTTGAGGATTTTGACAGGGCTTGGAAAGCAAAAGGAAAATCCTGGGTGGAAATGCAAGATAGGTTGGGAGAGCAGAAAATAGATATATTAATGCATGTAAAAGGTAGGGAATATACAGCTTTTGAAGAACTTATTAAAGATGAAGTGGTGGAGCTATGATTACAAAAAGTAAAACTAGAAAGATGGGTAAAGTTAAGGGGGCATTTTTTGATAATCTATCTATTATATTTGAATTAGCAATAAGTTT
>DITJ01000002.1 GCA_002422795.1 Alphaproteobacteria bacterium UBA6187
TTGTAGCCACAAATGAAAGCGCGCTTAGCATAACCATCATGATTACCGAAACACCAGCCCATATCAACAGTAATGTAGGGAGTGAATATAGTTCGAATACAAGCAGATGTGACGCAGCAGCAACGGCAAATGCGGTACCTATTTTTCTTCCGGCAAACCTTAGTGCAATAGCCACATTCCTGGATTTAAACTCTTCTTGCAAAGAATTCGTAGCAGTTTTTCTGTTTAGTATCCTTATGCGTAGGAAAGTTGCGGTAGTGAGAAGTACCTGCGAAATTAAAAAACCTATTAATATTGCCAATATTCCTTCAAAGGTGTTTGTATCTACCCACATCATCATTGCGCGGATGATAATTGCGGTTGCAATAACATTTCCGGCATCAATAATACCGGCGGCAATATTACCTTTTGCTATTTCATCTTTGATGGAAACAGAAGGGATTGCAATTTTGTTAAATATTATTCTTGCAACGGCCATAAGCAATATGCCGATAGCGCCATAAAGACCTACGGATATAACAGATTCCTTCATTGTATATATAGGGTCGCCATAAATTGCCCCGGTGAGTATTATGGTAACTGCAAATACAACGCCTGCCATTGAAATGCCGAAAGCAGGATTGTCTTTTTCAGTTAATTCCTTTGAGGAATTGATATGCGAAGTGATTCCGGAAAAGAACCTGAGAGATGTAAAAATCGCAATAACAAGTAGTAAATTAAGGAGTAAAACCCCATTATAATTACTATCCCAATATACTAATTCAGTTTGATCCACACTTATTTCCTTTTTTATATAAATCCCTGCCTGATAGGAGCAGCCCAATGAAAAAACAATACAATATTTTATAGGTGGCGCAAGAGATTATATCAACATTAAGGTCATGCCAGATAAATTTCATACACTTGTCGTCGTAGAAGTTACATAGATGGAGATTTCAAATAAGAAGATTAAATTTTTCCAAACCCATGAAAATATATTACAACACATGGTGTTTTATAATAGTTATATATATCAGCTTGTTGTGTGTTGCAGCGGTGTCTAAAAACTACAAGTATAAAAAATTATATAAAAAACATAAAAACATACTTGCATTAACAACTGTTTTGCGTATTATTCCCTTCCCTTTGGTTGTTTAAGCGGGTGTAGCTCAGTGGTAGAGTGCAACCTTGCCAAGGTNNTCGACTCCCTTCACCCGCTCCATTTCTCATTCCACACTAATCCATACAAGTCCAAAAACACTAGACAATACAAGGCTTTCATAGTAAAGCTTGTCTATTGTCGTCTTAATTAGTCTAGCAGAATCCAAGGTTTCTGGGGGCAAGTTAGGGGGCATTTTCTATCTGTAAATTCATTACCTATAATATCCGCATCGATAGCTTCACCGCCAAGGTTGGTAATAATATAGTCGTCTCCTTTTTGTTCAATAAGACCTTTAGAAGCAAGGCTGCCTAATACTTTATTTACCTCCCCTCCCTTAATTCTCATGTTACTTGGGAATGGCAATACCGCTCCATTAACCGTTTCTTAATGTTTCCGTGGTAACATTAATAAATGGGTGGCAGGCATAGCGTTTTCTGCTACCCATTACCCACCAAAAAAACAGGTATGGTTATATGTTGGAAAAAATTGTCAATTATGCCACAAAAGTAAAATTATCAGATATACATATACATTCAGATGAGCCACTAGCAGTAAGGCTGCATGGGGAAATCCACATACAGAAGGAAGATTTTATCACCCGTAAAATGGTGGAAGAATTTATAGCTTCAATCCTTGATGACCAGCAGAAAGCGCATTTCGAAAAACAACGCGATATTGACCTTGCCATAGAAGGCGGGGGCCTTCGTTTCAGGGTGAATGCTTATAACACCTTGCGCGGGCCCGCCATGGTTTTGCGTAAAATAGAAACTACAGTGCCTGATATCGAAAAAATGAACCTGCCCAAAGCAGTTATGGATATAACCACCCAGAAAAACGGGCTGGTACTGGTTACAGGGCCTACAGGTAGCGGTAAATCAACCACGCTGGCGGCAATTGTAAACCGCATTAATGAAACCCGCCACGAAAATATCATAACCATTGAAGACCCGATAGAGTTTATCCATAGCACTAAAACCGCGCTAATTTCACAGCGTGAAGTGGGCAGAGATGCCTTCAGTTTCGCCAGTGCCTTAAAAGCTGTACTTCGCGAAGACCCCGATGTGATACTGCTTGGTGAAATGCGCGATTTAGAAACAGTATCGCTTGCGCTAACCGCTGCGGAAACAGGCCACTTGGTGTTTGGAACTTTGCATACAAATGGCGCGCCTAATTCCATTAACCGTATTTTAGACGTATTCCCGCCAGCGCAGCAAGCGCAGGCACGTTCGCAATTATCGCAATCCATAAGGCTGGTGGTAACACAAAGGCTGATAAGGAAGGCTGATGGTTCAGGGCGTGTAGCGGCGTTTGAGGTAATGCTTGGTAATATTGCGGTTGCCAACCTGATACGTGAAGGCAAAATCTTCCAGATTGAGCAAGCTATGCAAACCGGAAAAGGACAGGGCATGTTGCTGATGAAGGATTCAATAGAACAATTAATTGCCGCAGGTACGATAAAGAGAGAGGATGTTGCGGATGTGCATTAGAATAGTTCGTAGTTTGTTGTTTATAGTTCGTTGTAATAACTACGAACTACGAACTACAAACCACAAACCAGCAAGGGGTTTTACCCTTCTCGAACTAATCATCACCCTTGCCGTTATTGCAATTGTAACTGTGGTTGCGTCTTCCCCGGCACTGGATTCATCAAATGCGCAGAAAACTTTTACAAATACGTTTAATAGCCTGCAAGGGGAGTTATCAAAGGCGCGTAATGAAGCGATGATGAGGAATACCACTACGCGAATGGTTATTACATCATCGGGCGGGGTGTATACTATAAATACTTATTATTCTGCCGCTGCCACATCAACATGTAGCTCGGGAGCTGTTGGTAATGCACTGGATTCAAATGTGAATTTAAAAGTACATTCTAAATATCAGTTAACAGGGGCGGCAATGGGTAATATCTGTTTCTACCGTGATGGCAGCTCATCGGGCGGAACATTAACGCTTGCGCCAATAACAGTAACTACAGGCCTTAAAACCGCGACTATAACAGTAACAATAGCAACAGGGTATCTGGATGTGGTGGTTCAATAGAATAGTTTGTAGTTTGTGGTTTTTAGTTCGTAGTTATCACTACGAACCACGAACTATATACCACAAACCAACAAGGGGTTTTTCCCTCCTGGAATCCCTTATCGCCACTGCAATAGTGGGCATTGGTTTTACAGGTGTTTATTCAATGATTGTACTTTCGGAGCAATTCACCAAATGGGCGATTGCGCGGCAGAAGCTGCAATTATATGCAAACCAGATGCTCGAGGTTATCGAAAGCGATATTGCAAATATTGATAGCTATAACCTTAGCTTCACAACATGCACTGACCCGGGAGCGGTAACCACCGTTTACCTTCTTAGGGGATATGAGTGGTGCACCCGCATGAACGCCCAGATGGGTGCAGCCGGAACAGATACACGTTCAATAACAATCACCACGCCCAGTACCAATAAAAGAAATGTGCTGATAAGGCTTGAGGCTTATGGGGCAAAGGCGCAGGTAATTATGGAAAGAAGTTATGGAATATAGGGAAGAAGGGATTAAGGGATTAAGGGATAAGGGAGAAAAGGTGCTAGAGACTAGAACCTTTTTTTTCCCTTTTTCCCTTAATCCCTTAATCCCTTCCTTTGGCTACTCCCTCCTCGAACTTGTCCTTGCTATGGCGGTGGGTTCGGTAATACTTGCCGGAACTTATACCGCGAGTGTAATAGTCGCCAAGCAATATGAGCGTATTTCCGGGTTTTCAGAGGTGCAGGAAATGGGCGTGCCGAGTTTGCGGCAAATTTCCAGGGATTTGCATATGGCGAGTTACAAGGCACTGGATGCCAGCATTTCATCACCATTTGGTGCAATTACAACGCCAATAGCAATTACAGATAGCGGCAATGCCTGCTGTGATAGTATAAAAATAATCTATGACCGCAATACCACCACCCGCAACCGTTATAGTTATTATGTTGCCGCCCGCACCAACCCAAGCCGCAACGCCCTTTACCTTGATATAGAAAACTGGAGTGGCGCAAGCTGGACAGTAACAACAACCGGGGCATTAGTTGCTGATTATATTGAGGATTTACAATTCGTGGGGTCTGATAATGATAGTAACGGCAACCCGCGCATTGTGGATGTGTTCATGTTATTCCGTAGTAAAAGCCTGCTTCCTGCGAATGTAACTTACACAAAACCTGCACAAACCAAGGGAAATTATAACTATACCGTAACAGATAGGTATCATCGGGATGAATTTAGTGCTACAATAAACATTAAGAACCTGAGGTAAGATATGGCAGGGAATAAGGGAATAAGGTGTAAGGGAATAAAGAAAGAAAGGATTAAGGAAGCTTTTTCCCTTCATCCCTTAATCCCTTCATCTCTTCCTTATGAAAAAGGGAACATTTTGGTCACCTCGCTCCTTATCCTTCTGGTGATGAACTTACTGGGCATAGGCATTGTAAATCTTTCTACCAAGGAATGGACGATGGCAACCTATAAAACCATTGATGCAGAAGTTTTCCATATGACAGAATCATGCGCGCATGATGTAAAAACCTGGTTTGGTACACAAACAAGCAAGCCTGTAACTATAGCTGATTTTACAGGAACATCTGCCAGCCTTTTAACTTCCGCGCAAAGCAGTAATAATGATATTGCAAATAAATTAAGCGGTTATAGCTATAACTGCAACGTAGAATATCTGGTTAGCAAACAATCTGTATCAGGCCATACATCTGGCGGGGAAATCGGCAATAGTGGCGGTTCGTATAGTATGGGCGGCAACCAGGTTGTGAAGGATTATTACCAGATAACATCGACAGGCTCAGGCCCTAAAAATTCGAGTAAGGTTATTAATACGATTATTTCGGTGGAGTATTGATGATGTTTAAGAGAGTGATAACTTTTAGTAACGTCATTCCAGAAGCTAGGGAGGCTT
>DITJ01000068.1 GCA_002422795.1 Alphaproteobacteria bacterium UBA6187
GAACTCCTAGCGTAAATAAAAAGCAGAAACACTATACTAAGTAGTGTTATTAGAATTGTTAAACAGCCTATTCCAGATACATAATGAAAAAAACAAAATTAATATTAAGTGCAATGTCGCTTCTGGCAATTACCGGATGCTCATATTTTTCTTCACTTGAAAAAAAATCAGAATATCCACAAGCACCTGAGGATATCCGCCGCAACCGTGCCGGCAGTATGTTAGGTGAAGGTGGCTTTACCTTATTCAATGGTAATAAAGGTGAAGAATCTGAAAAAGGCGGCACAACCGGCATTGGCATCAATAGCTATTTGTGGCGCGCGTCATTAGATACACTTGCTTTCATGCCGCTTGCGTCTGCTGATCCTTTCGGCGGAGTTATTCTAACTGATTGGTATGAAGACCCTGAAGTTAAAGGCGAAAGGTTCAAGGTTAATTTGCTTATCTTGAGCAAAAGCCTGCGTTCAGATGCTATAAAAATTACCGTATTCAAACAAACTAATAAATCCGGTAGCTGGCGCGATGCTGAAGTAAACCAGAAAGTTGCCCGCGACCTTGAAAATAAAGTCCTTACCCGCGCAAGGGAGATTAGGATTGAAAAGGAGAAAAATTAGGGAAATTAGGGATTAGGGATTAGGGATNNAAATCTTAAATCTAAAATCTTAAATCTTTCCTATTCCCTATTCCCTAATCCCTATTCCCTCCACTTAGCCATGTCCCAGCAAATAATTCCAAATTACAATTTCAAAGAAACCGAATCCCGTTGGCAAGCTTTATGGGATGCGCAGAAAACTTTTGCGGCTGTAGAAAATAGCAGCAAAAAGAAATATTATGTGCTGGAAATGTTTCCATATCCTTCCGGCAAAATCCATATGGGGCATTTGCGTAACTATACGCTTGGCGATGTGGTTGCCAGATATAAACGTGCGCAAGGTTATAATGTGCTGCACCCGATGGGCTGGGATAGTTTTGGTCTTCCGGCTGAAAATGCCGCTATTGAAAATAATGTGCATCCTGCGAAATGGACATATGAAAATATCGCGCACATGCGTAAGCAGTTAAAGAAAATCGGCTTTTCTTATGATTGGGATAGGGAAGTTGCAACTTGTTCCCCTGAATATTACCAGCATGAACAAAAAATGTTCCTGGATTTCCTAAAGGCTGGCATTGCCTACCAAAAAGATTCTATGGTCAATTGGGACCCGGTAGATAATACCGTGCTTGCTAATGAGCAGGTGGTAGATGGCAGGGGCTGGCGCTCCGGCGCTATTGTTGAACGCCGCAAATTACGCCAATGGTTCCTTAAAATTTCTGATTTTGCTGAAGATTTGCTTGAAGGCCTTAAAACTCTAGAAAACTGGCCGGAAAAAGTGCGCCTTATGCAGGAACGCTGGATTGGTAAATCAAGCGGCTTGCGAATATTTTTTGAAGTGAAGGGTAGGGCAGAGCGGCTTGAAGTATATACCACTCGCCCGGATACTATTTTTGGCGCATCTTTCTGCGCTATATCGCCTAACCACCCGCTTGCATCTGAACTTGCAGAAAAAAGCCCGGAAATAAAAGCATTCATCGAAGAATGCAATAAAATGGGTATGGCGGAAGAAATTATTGAAAAAGCCGAGAAAAAAGGCGTAGATACCGGCCTTAAAATTATGCATCCGTTTATAGAAGGCGCAGAATTACCGCTTTATGTGGCGAATTTTGTACTGATGGATTATGGTTCCGGCGCGATATTTGCCTGCCCTGCGCACGACCAGCGAGATCTGGATTTTGCACGTAAATATAACCTTCCGGTTACTGTAGTGGTGGCTCCCGAAGGCCAGAATGTTGTTGTTGAAAATGAAGCCTATACTGAAAACGGTATATTAGTTAATTCTCAGTTCCTCAATGGAATGACGGTGGAAGCAGCCAAGCAGGAAATATCCAACCGTATAGAAAAGCGCGGGCATGGTAAAGCCACCATTAACTTCCGCCTGCGCGACTGGGGCATTTCACGCCAGCGTTATTGGGGCTGCCCGATTCCTATTATATATTGCGATACTTGCGGCGCGGTTCCAGTGCCAGAAAAAGATTTGCCGGTAACGCTTCCCGAAGATGTAGATTTAACTGGCATTGGCAACCCGCTTGCGCGTCACCCAAGCTGGAAACATGTAAATTGCCCAACATGCGATAAACCTGCGGTTCGTGAAACGGATACATTCGATACATTCTTTGAATCATCATGGTATTTTGCAAGGTTCTGCTCCCCTGACGCTGCAAATGGTATTGATAAAAATAAAGCTGATTACTGGCTGCCGGTTGACCAATATATTGGCGGTGTTGAACATGCAGTGCTTCATTTGCTTTACGCGCGCTTTTTCACCCGCGCCCTTGCAAAATGTGGTTATGTAGGAATTAAAGAGCCATTTGCGGGACTGCTAACGCAAGGTATGGTGTGCCTGGAGACCTATCAGGATAAAAATGATAAATGGCTTTTCCCTGAAGAAGTGCGCAAGGAAAAAGATAAATCCTATCATGTTACAACCGGTGAGGAAGTAACTGTTGGGCGCTCGCAAAAAATGAGCAAATCCAAGAAAAATGTGGTAGATCCTGACCATATAGTAAATAGCTATGGCGCGGATACTGCGCGGCTTTTCATGCTTTCAGATAGCCCACCGGAGCGTGACCTTGAATGGAGTGATTCCGGTGTTGAAGGCGCATGGCGGTATTTGAATAGATTGTGGAAGCTTGTGGTGGAGAATAAGGAATTTTATAAACCAAATGATAATCTATTGCGAGATCATTTAGTAAAATTCAAAACAGACGATCAAGTTATAAAGATTCGCAGATTAACTCATAAGACCATTAAGGCTGTAACATCTGATTTAAATGGTTTTCATTTCAATAAAGCTATTGCGCGCATTCGTGAATTTTCTAATGCTATAGAGGATGAAGTTAAAAGACTTAAATCACTGGAAGAAAATCTAAAACGTGGGGTTGCAGAAAAACTATTCGATAATCCAACTTCAATAAATACTTTAGATAATACACAGTCTATTGCTCCTGCTTTATTAAATTTGGCGGTTTTTTCTGAATCTATTGATATGCTTATTAAGCTTATACAGCCAATGATACCGCATATTGCAGAAGAATTATGGCTGCAACTTGGGCATAAGGAAATGCTTGTTGATGTGGCATGGCCTGTTGCTGATAAAACTTTGGTAGTTGACGATACGGTTACTATTGCAGTACAGATAAATGGTAAGTTAAAAGTGGCACTTGAAATTGGTAAAGATTTACCAAAAGAAGAAGTTGAGAAAATTGCCCTTGCTAATGAAAAAGTAAAAATTGCACTAGAAGGCAAAGAGGTTCGTAAGGTAATTATTGTACCAAACAGGATTGTAAATGTTGTTGTTTAAAATGCCAGGGATTAAGGGATTAAGACAGAATGGAAAAGGGAAATCTTCATTCCCCCATTCATTCGCCTCCATTATAGCCATTATTATGCTGGTAATACTATCGGCTTGCGGTTTTACGCCAGTGCATTCTAAGCAAGGCGATAATGAAGAGGTTGCAAGGAAGCTTGCGTCTATTTACGTAAAACCTATAAAAACACTTCTTGGCCAGGAATATGTAAATACACTTGAAGATATCCTTGATCCTAGCCGTACTGGTACGGTTAAGGAATATGAGATGGAAGTTGTCGTAAGTAAAGATGTAAGCGCCCTGGCGATAGAGCGGGATAGGACAATTACGCGTTATAAAGTTGCTGTTACAGCCAATTATACACTAAAAGAAATTGCCAGTGGTAAAATTATTTCGTCAGGAATAGTAAGGGGCAGTTCGGAATATGATAAAGTGGATTCAGACTATGCTACCTATGTATCTGAAAATGATACCACGAACCGCGCAATCAGGGAACTTGCGCAAGATACAAAAATCAGGATAATGTCGGCATTGATTAAATAGTTCGTATTTTGTGGTTTGTCGTTTGTAATAATAATCAATCACCAACCACGAACTAACAACCACCAACTACAAACTACCCATGAAACTCCCGCCAGCCAGGAATGAAAGCTTTGCAAAGAAACCCGATGCCGGGGTGAAGGCTGTGCTGGTATATGGGCCAGATAGCGGCATGGTTGCGCAAAAAAGCAGGCAGATGCTGCTCGCAACGGTTGATAACCCCGCCGACCCTTTTTGCGTTGTGCATATGTCATTCGATGATATTAAAAATGAACCAGCCCGCCTTGCCGATGAAATTAATGCAATGAGCCTTATGGGTGGACGTAGGTTTATAAGAATTATGGATGCGCAAGCCAGTATGCCCGAAGAAATTGGCGCGGCAATATTATCATCAAAAAGTGATACTATGGTTGTGTTTGAAGCTTCAGAGCTTGCCCCAACATCTTCTTTGCGTAAATTTTTCGAGCAGGAGCCAAGCATAGTAGCGCTTGCCTGTTATAAGGACGATATAGGGGCGGTTCGCCAGGTTGTGCAGGGGTCTTTGCGTGAAAATGGCTACGCGCCTGATAATGATGCGGTTAATTATCTTACCAATAGTTTTGCGGGCGATAGGCTGGTGATACTTAGTGAAGTGGAAAAATTAATTACCTATATGGGTGCTGAAAAAAGAATCACCATTGATGATGTGAAAGCCTGTGTGGGCGATAATGTGGAATCTTCACTTGATGAATTATGTTTTGCGGTGGCAGCAAGGGATTTAGTGCAGATTGAAAAAACCCTGCAAAGGATATTTGTTGAAGGCATGGGCGCAATTGCACCAATTCGGGCTATTTTAAGATATTTTTTCCGCTTGCAGCAGGCGCGTAGCTTTATGGCAAGCGGGGCAGATGAACAACAGGCGGTTTCTATGTTAAGGCCACCGGTGTTTTTTAAGCAGGTTAATGGCTTTAAAGCCCATCTTAGAATATGGAATGTAGGCGCAATTGATAATATGATAATCGCCCTGAATAAATTGGAGGCTGAATGCAAACAAACCGGCAGCCCGGCAGAGTTGCTTTTAACTAAGTTTTTATGTACAGTGATTGCGAAGAAGTTGGGGTAGAAGTCCTGGATTGTTTTAGTTTGAAATGGCTGTTTTATGTCCGTCATTGGATGCGAAGCGTGGCAATCCATACTATGTAACAACAAAGCTGTGTATTTTGCGGTAACATCGTATGGATTGCCACGCCACTTCGTGGCTCGCAATGACGAACGGTTCGTTTTTAATCTTTTACACCAAATTTAAGAATACATACATTCTACAAAACTCTAAATATATATTAAATGCAAATAATCCGTACCAAACAAGAATTACGCCAGGCAATATCTGCTTTAAAAGCAAATGGTAAATCCATTGGTTTTGTGCCAACTATGGGAGCTTTGCACCCAGGGCATATATCCCTTATTGATATAGCAAAGAGTAAGGCAGATGCGGTTGTATCCAGTATTTTCGTGAACCCGGCGCAATTTGCCCCGCATGAGGATTTTGATAAATATCCGCGCACAGAGCAAAGCGACCTTGCCAGGCTTGAGATTAGTGGCGTATCAATAGCATATTTGCCAAATAAAGCCGAAATATACCCTGAAAACTTTTCAACCCAGATATCAATGGGCAATATTGGAAAAATATTGGAAGGTGTAAGCCGCCCGCATTTCTTTGATGGTGTGGCGTTGGTAGTTACAAAATTATTTATGCAGGTAATGCCTGATATTGCAATATTCGGTGAGAAAGATTACCAGCAGCTTACGGTGATAAAAAAACTAGTGCGTGAGCTTGATATTCCGGTGGAAGTTATTGGCGCGCCTATCCTTCGTGAAGAGGATGGATTGGCGATGTCTTCCCGCAATGTATATCTTGGAAGTGAGGCGCGAAAAATATCTTCTAATCTATACAAAGTGCTTAATATAATAAAAGAAAAGCTCATTGCCGGAGAAGATGTAAAACAAACTCTGTTATGGGGTGAGACTGAATTGCTTAAAGCTGGTTTTGAGCAGGTCGATTATTTAACACTTTGCAATGCAGAAACACTTGAAACTACAGAAGATTTGCAAGAACCGGTACGCCTTCTTGCTACGGTGCGAATATCTGGTATAAGGCTGCTTGATAATATTGCAATAATATTGTAACATCTGCGATGATAATAGCCTTGACGTTGTGCGGAAATATCTTTAATACATCTAGTATAATTTTACTGAGCAAACACTAGTAATAGGGGTTCTATGACTAATACTATAAATAATCCATATGTAATTGTAGTTGGTAATGAAAAGGGTGGGGTGGGTAAAACCACTATAAGTATGCATCTTATAACCAGTTTATTGTATGATGGATACAAGGTTACCAGTATTGATATAGATTCACGCCAGCGCTCGCTTTCCCATTATTTAGAAAACCGCACTAAAACCAGCGCAGATAAAAACCTTGCCTTGCCTGTACCGCTTCATAATATAGTTACTAAGAGCAAGTTGGATTCAGGTAAGGAAAATGAGGCTGATGAAAAAGCCCGTTTTATAGATGTTATTGAAAATGCACGCGGCAAAAGCGATATAATTGTAATTGATGCTCCTGGTAATGATACTTATCTATCACGCCTTGCACATTCCTATGCGAATATGCTTATCACCCCGATAAATGATAGTTTTATAGACCTTAACCTGCTTGCCAAAGTGGATGAAGAAACCTTCCGCATGGATAAACACGGTTTATATAGCGAAGTTGTATGGCAGGCTAAAATGCAGCTCGCACAACGTTCTGGCGGCGAGGTTGATTGGGTTATATTACGTAACCGACTTTCCCATGTTGATGCCCATAATAAGCGCAATATGTTTATTGCACTTGAAAGCTTTACAAAGCGTTCTGGTGCAAGGCTTGCCGAGGGCTTAAGTGAAAGGGTTATATATAAGGAATTATTCTTAAAAGGCATGACCTTACTTGATATTGGGGCAAATGGTTTAGAGATGTCGCTTACTATGTCGCATGTTACTGCGCGTATGGAACTGCGTAAATTTATGGATTTCCTTAATATCACCGAGAAGCTTAATAAAAGGAAGCAGGTACCAGTACAGGAATTGGTGTAATTGCTAACAGTGGCTGATAGCCTTAATTGTAAATATATATGCTGAAAAAACAAATACTCGACGCTATATATGGGAAATTCCGTGAAAAAACCGGCTATGGGATAGTTGTAGGTGTTGAGCAGGAGTTTTACATCAGGGAAGAAGAGTTTGCGGAGCATAACCAATCATTAATCATGTCATGCTTAAACGCTGAACTTTCCAAATTTCCGTTTTTCAGTGAAGTTGAAAAAGAAAAAGGCGAAGGACAGTTTGAGGTGCAGATTTCACCAGCCGATAACCCTGCGGTTATGGCGGATATGGTGGAGATGTTAAGAAAGCTCGTTTGTGGTTTGTCGTTTATCGATGGTCGTGAGTATAACGACAAACTAAAAACCACAAACAATAAACGAATTTCTTTTTCTGCAAAACCCTATCCAGACCAGCCCGGTAGCGCTATGCACGTAAATATAAACCTTACGGATAGTGAAGGTAATAATGTGTTTTGCAGGAATGGTGAAGCAGAAAGCACACTTCTGGAATATTCAATTGCTGGCTTGCTTGAGCTTATGCCGGCTTCCATGAAATATTTTGCGCCCTATGATGAGGCATATATAAGATATACAGAGCATGGCATGGAATCGCCTTCCACATATAGCTGGGGGGCGGATAATCGCACTGTGGCCTTACGGATTCCATCAGTGCCGCTTAACCCGTATGCGAGGCGTATTGAACACCGGGTTTCATGCGCAGATAGCGACCCTTATCTTGTAATTGCCGCAATTATTGCCGGTCTGGAATATGGAATTGTAAATAAGTTAGAAAATAAACATCCCAAAATCTGGGGTAATGCATTTTTACCGCAATATAATTTATCAAAGTTACCGCATAGTTTTGCAGAGGCTGATAATATCCAGCACGAATATCTGGAAAATATTATGTGAATTTATATACTCCCTCTCATGATAGGTGGGATAATATGATTAGGAATAATGTAGGTTTGCATGTTCATGCAGGAGTCTTCCCACCCGGGAGAGCCTGTTTTCTAAACACGGATGAAAACATGGCTTTCCGGGTGGTTACAGGGCGCACTAGCGGCCGAGATAGTTGCCTTCTTTGCTTCCTTTAAGCTTTTCCGCATGTGTCTGGCGTTTTTTAAATGCGTCAGCCACGGATCTTGCCTGTGCCAGACGCATAAATTCCTCATTCTCACTACAAGATTGATTTAAGGTATTCTCCTCTTGAAGAGGCATTCCTTTCACCCTTCCAGATAGCCCTTCAGTTGGAGTCTGTGTTTTAGCACTTGGTTTTTTATCTTCTGAATCATCGCTTGAAACAGATGAAGCAGAAGATTCTCTTCCTTCATCCGAATAAACTCCAGAAAGATTACTATTTCGTGTTGCGGCAGAGTGGCGTTGTTGAGCTTGTCTTGCTTGTTCTTCTTGTGTAGGCTCTTGCCCTTTGGCACGCATATTTTTATACCTGTTAACTATTCCTAATTCACCAGATATGAAAGCTTCATTTTGTAACCATTTAACCGCTTCGATCTCAGCAATACCAGTCTCTTTACCAATAAAACTACTCTTTTTCCTGGTGTCCGGATCATTCCTTAAGAGGGCACGTGAAATATTACTCACAAGATCATCCTTAAAATGAACAATACATTCTTGCTTCTTATTATCATCAGGAACATCTATTCTACGCAAAGATGCCGCTATTAAGGTTGTAGCTCTATTAACGTTTGTTGTTTCTAGGTATGTATTTCTTCCACAGTTGAACACTTCTTTGCTCTTGTATCCAGTCATTGGGTGCTGCAAGTTCTCTATTACACGAGTTACAATCTCTTGTTCTGCTTGTGAAAGTCTATATTCATATTGTTGTCTCATTTTAGTACCCAATTAAAGTTGATATTAGTTAATTCATTAAGCAGTATAGCATATCAATAATATAAATTCAATTACTTATTAATTTATTAATAATTTCCATGATACTCTTTGGTTTATTGGGTTAATCATTGCAAAGGTACAAAATACGCCATAGGGTTTTTAATAAGCTACTGATAGATGGCAATAATTGCTACCTATATGGCCTCCATAATTTCATTTAAATTATGGTGTTTTTTTGGGGTTTTCTAAACCAGTCGTAACCATTGTTATACAATAACTTATAAGAAGTGCTATGGCGTATTTTGTACCTTTGCAACGATAACCCTAAATATGCAGTAGGAAAATATTGAGTTGAAATGAAGCTGTTTTGAGGCTCAAAATATTGTTGTTGATTACGTCTTCCATTGCGGTGATTAGTTTTCATTACAATCGCTAGGTTTCAATTGAGAATGTAACAACTTTACTGCATTACATTAAAATGCACAATAGGGATTAGTTAATTTCTTTATAAATTGGTTCGGAGGGTTAGTATAGTAAATTTCATTTTTATTTACGCATTGTTATGTAGTTTATCTAATGGAGTTTTACTTTAAAATTCCTTATTATTCGTTATGTTACAAGTTTAGCCGAGGGTGGTGCATAGTGTCTGGTAAAAATAATTTCCCTGTTAAAAAGGAAGTGACACACACCCCTTGGTCTACGAGCCTCTCCCAGTGGGAGAGGTTTAGGTGGGCTGGCACACTTGAAATATATAGTGCGCTTTGCGCATGAATGCGTATATTTTTAGCCACTATGGATAACCTACTCCATATGGTGGCCGCCATTAATAGATAGAGTTTCCCCGGTGATAAATCCTGATCCATCACTTGCAAGAAATACTACAGCCCTGGCTACTTCTTCCGGGCAACCGAGTCTTTTCACAGGAATTTGCGCAATTATCGCTTCCATAACGCTTGTTGGCACGGCATCGGTCATATCGCTTTTGATATAACCTGGGGCTATGGCATTTACAGTTATGCCTTTAGCGGCATTTTCACGTGCCAGCGCCTTAGTGAAACCTAAAATTCCGGCTTTGGCAGCGGAATAATTGGTCTGCCCAACTTGCCCTGCCTGTGCGTTTATAGAACTGATATTTATAATACGTCCAAAGCCTTTCTTACGCATATCTGCAATAACTGCATGGCAGGTGTTAAAGCAGGAATCAAGGTTGGTACTTATTACGGCATGCCAGCTTTCTTCGGGCATTTTATGCAGCATACTATCTTTTATTATTCCGGCATTATTAACAAGGATATCAATATCCTGGCCAAAATCAGTTTTAATATTATTAATTCCTTGCGCACATTCTTTAAGGCTTGCCACATCCCATTTATAGGCTTTAATACCAGTTTCCCTGGTAAAAATATTTGCGGCTTCATCATTATGCGCATAATTTGCTGCAACCAGATAGCCTGCTTTTTGCAGCTCCTTAGATATGCACGCCCCTATGCCCCTTGTGCCACCTGTAACTAATGCTAGTCTTGTCATAATATCCCCATTTTTGGGGGCTAGGGGCTGGGTTCTAGGGGCTGGAGAAAAAATCCCCAGTCCCTAGTCCCTAGCCCCCAGTCCCTACATTCTTTCCACACACATTGCAACGCCCATACCGCCACCGATACATAATGTTGCAAGCCCTTTATTTACATTACGTGCCTGCATGGAGTGCAGAAGTGTTACCAATATCCTTGTTCCTGATGCGCCAATCGGGTGACCAAGTGCAATAGCGCCACCATTTACATTCACTCGCGCTGTATCCCAGCCCAAATCACGGTTTACTGCGATAGATTGCGCGGCAAAGGCTTCATTAGCTTCTATCAGGTCAAGGTCTTCCACCTTCCATCCGGCTTTTTGCAAGGCGCGCTGAGTAGCTGATACCGGGCCTATACCCATTAATGCCGGGTCAACACCGCTTTGCGCAAAAGAAGCTATTTTTGCAAGTGGCTTTAGTCCGCGCTTTTCAGCTTCTGTGCGCGTCATCAACATCACTACCGCTGCGCCATCATTAATCCCTGAAGCGTTACCGGCAGTTACAGTGCCATCTTTAGAAAAAGCCGGGCGGAGTTTTGCAAGTGCATCAATAGTAGTTCCTGCGCGTGGGAATTCATCAACTGCTATAGTAACATCGCCTTTTTTATTTGCGATTGTAACCGGGATAATTTCCGCATTAAATGCCCCGGCTTTTTGCGCAGCTTCCGCTTTATTCTGTGAGGCGCAAGATAATTCATCCTGCTCCTGCCTTGAGATATTATATTTAGTAGCTACATTTTCCGCGGTGATACCCATGTGGTAATCATTAAAAATATCCCACAGGCCGTCTTTAATCATAGTATCTATAAATTCGGCATTGCCCATTTTCACGCCCGCACGTAAGAATGTAGCATGGGGAGCCTGGCTCATGCTTTCCTGGCCTCCGGCAATTACTATTTCACTATTGCCTGTTAAAATAGCCTGCATACCTAGTGCTACACTTCTAAGCCCTGAACCGCAAACCTGGTTTACTATCCATGCTGGCACGGCAGATGGCAGACCCGCAGCAATTGAAGCCTGTCTTGCAGGGTTCTGGCCACAGGCGGCAGTTAGTATTTGCCCCATTATTACCTCAGAAACATCTGCTGGGTTTATGCCCGAATCCTCCAGCACAGCCCTAATTGCTGCCTCACCTAATTTATGGGCAGGAAGGGTTGCAAAACCACCATTAAAATTCCCTATCGGAGTACGCTTTGCAGCGACTATTACAACTTCATGTGCAGACATTTTTTCCTCGTTTTATAATTATAAGTAAGTCTTGCACGGGGCAGAAACTATATAAATCCGCGCTAAGGTACTTGATATATCTCAAGATGGCTATAATTTTACCATCATAATAAGTGGTAGATAAGAACAAATACAGATAAAACACAAGAATTTTCTAAAGATTTTCCACCCACTTTAAAAAAGGCTCCCAGGTTTGTGCCTTTGCAGAAGTTCCTGCAAGCATGCCTACATGTCCGGAATTTGGCTCGATTACCTTCGAATTTGTAAAATATTTTGTAAGTGGCAGGGCGCAAGGGTAAGGCACTATATTATCTTTTTTGGGTATGGCGAAGAATGCAGGCAAATCGGCAAGTTCCGCAGGGTTTACGAGCCTGCCTTGCACCTTCCAGGTGAGTTTGGCTACATTATTATTGTGCACCCAATCAATAAAACAGGTTTTTGCAACATTCTTGGTCATGGATATGCCGTCATTTACCCAATGTTCTATCGCAAGGAATTCTTCTTTGGAGTAATGGCCGGAATTTAAAAGCGGGTACATTTCAAATTTATGGCCAATAAGATTTGGATACATATAGTAAAAAATTGCCTGCAAAAAAGATGCAGGAATTTTGCTATAATTTTCCAGGGATAATTCTGCAATTTGCAAATTTCCTTTATCAAATATAAACCTTGGGAAGTTGCCTGTGTGGAAATCCCAAGGGGTAGCCAGGAATGCAATGGCACTTAATTTATCTGATTTACCCAAAGCCGCAGCCAAGGACAATAACCCGCCCATGCAATAGCCGGTTAAAACCACTTTCTTCTGGGTTTTTTCATAAATCTCATCAATCATTTTCTCAACACGAGAAATATAATCATCCATAGAAAATGATAATTCTTCCTGTAAAGGCTCATTCCAGGCGGCAAGATATATATCCATGCCATTTCCAGCCAGGTATTTTACAAAGCTGTTAGATTCTTCAAGGTCTAATATATAATGTCGGTTGATGAGGGAGGGAATTATTAGGATGGGGCAGGAAGGGAGTAAGAGAGTAAGGGAATAAGGGAGGGAATTTTCTTTCTTAATCCCTTCATCCCTTTTTCCTTCTTCCCTTCCTTTATATTGATACAGGCAAGTAGAACCTTCCTGCCAGATAATCGGCGCGGTGGTTGCTGGACGGATATATTCATTTAAATCGTTACATAAGATGGGAATGGTTTTTATAAATGAGTTAAATTTTTCAGCGATTTGTGCGTTCAGTTCTTTTTGCAGGTCAACAGGATTTATCTGCTGAAGCTTCGCTTGCAGGGCTTCCCCTTCTGCTTGCAGCTTCGGATTCAAGTTTAGCAATCCTGCCCTCAAGTTCAGCATAGCAGCTGCTGAGCTTTGCAAACTCGCGGCTAATATTCCTAAATATGTCTGAAGTGGGAGCTGATTTAGCATTTTCTGTGTTTTGAAATCCTGTACCTAAACTATTTAAATAAGCTTCCTGCATTTTTCCAAAGGCTTCAAAACCCTGGTTTACAGAAGCTTCATCCCTGGACATATAGGCAAATTGTTTTTGCCATAATTCCAGAAATTCCTTTACTATTGCTTCAGTATCGTTTTTATTCATAGTTCTCTGCCGGTTTGTTTTTATACAATGATTATACCAGCAGCTAATAACTAGCAACTAGTAACTTTTTATGGCCGTACAACGCAATACCAATCCAGCTTTAATCAAAAAATATGCCAATCGCAGGTTATATAACACAGAAACTAGCTGCTATATAACCTTAGAAGACCTTTATATAATGATAAAGCATGGCGAGGAATTTGAAGTAAAAGATGCCAAAACCGATGAAGATTTAACCAGGCAGGTGCTTACCCAGATAATTTTTGAACAGGAAGCTAAGGGCTATAATTTATTGCCGATAAGTTTCCTACGCCATGTTATAAGTATGTATGATAATAGTTTGGCGCCAGTTTTCCCTAATTACCTTGAAGCTTCAATGGATAGCTTTAATAAAAATCAGGAACGCTTACGGCAATTTTCCTCTACCGACTGGAAAGATTTCACCCCTCTTAAAATGTTTGAAAATATCGCCAAGCAAAATATGGATATGTTTACCGCTGCACTTGATATGTTCAAGTTGCCAACTGGGAAGGATGAGGGTAAGAAGTAGTGGAATTTAAGATTCAAGATTTAAGAATGAAGATTTAAATCCTAAATCTTAAATTTTAAATCTTAAATTTATTGCCCCACAACCTAACTTAATAATGAACAATGACCCACATTCCCCTAATCTACGCTCCTAACGAAATTTTTAAAAAGAAGTCTGAAGCTGTAAGTATTGTTGATGATTCCATCCGCGCCCTTATAGATTCAATGCTTGAAACGCTTTACCTTGCACACGGCATAGGCATGGCGGCAAATATGGTTGGGGTTTTAAAGCGTATAGCGATTATTGATTTGCAAGAAGATGGCGGCAAAGCACCATTAACATTCATAAACCCCGAAGTTACCTGGCGCTCCAGTGAAATGCAGGAATTCGAGGAAGCTTCAATATGCTATCCCGGTATAGGCGCATCAATATCCAGGCCAAGCGCCATAAAATTAAGTTATACAGATTATGAAGGCAAAACGCAGGAAATGGAAGCAGAAGGCTTTCTTGCCACCGTTATCCAGCATGAGATAGATTACCTTGATGGCAAAGTTTTCCTGGATTATCTTTCCAAATTAAAACGCGATATGCTGATGAAAAAAATGCTGAAACATATGAAAATGTACCCTCCGCATATACATTCGGAAAGTTGCAGCCATTAAAATTGGGGTTATAAGTAATGGGTGGTGGCTCACCTAGTGCTTAAGGTGATTACCCACAAATAAAAAAGCAGCAGGTTAATTAAAACCTGCCGCTTCTTTAAAATTAAAATCTTATTTTGTTATTCA
>DITJ01000089.1 GCA_002422795.1 Alphaproteobacteria bacterium UBA6187
AAATATAAAATCTATATCATGCAGAATATTTTTATATAAATATAATTTAAGAGCTATAGAAAAATTACTTAAGTCAATAAAATTATTATACTATTTTTATAATTTTATCTACCATAATCAAAAACCTTTCTCAAAAGTAACATTAGAGATAACAATTGCAAAGATTTAATCCATATATAAATGGCCTGCGTGGTTTTGCCGCCTTATTGGTTTTTATATTCCATCTATATGACATGCCGCGCAAGCATGGCTTATGGCCATCTTCCAGTGATTTCTCCAGTCAATTAATGGCGAGTTTAAGTTTTGGTGTTGATATTTTCTTTGTAATAAGCGGCTATCTTATTACTGCAAGCCTTATAAGACATAATAATATTAAAGCCTTCTTAATAGATAGGTGCATCCGCATTTATCCATTATTCCTTAGCTTGCATGTTATTATTTTTGCGGTGGCGCCAATTATCGGTTATAAATGGTTTGCAGGTATTTCACTTGAAAGCTGGCTTATAAATTTCGTTAGCAATTTGCTATTCCTTCCCGGCATATTTAACCTGCCGCTTGCACAGTTAAATGCCTGGTCACTTAGCTATGAGGCATTATTTTATATAATAGCTGCTCTTTTTTATTCATTTAGGGGGAAAAAATTTGCTATAATTTTGCTGGCACTTACAATATTGCCTATATTTTATTTCCACCCGCGGGCTTTATTTTTAGCCGTTGGGGTCGCTATATATTTCCTGCACCAGAATCAGTTAATTATCACCAAAAGATTAGCTATATTTCCCGATATATTATCGTTAATAATCCTAGCTCTTGCTTTATCACACGCACAGGAAAATATATTATTTTATGGTATCGCGATAATTTTTGCCGCGCTATTATTTAATTCCATTGCATACGGATATGGAATATTTGCAGCAATACTTAAGCACCCGGCCATGCAGTTTATGGGTAATATAAGTTATAGTTTTTATTTGTTACATGCGTTTGTAATGTTTGCCGCAATGGGCGTATGCAAAAAAATCCTGATACATTATTTTCCTATACTGCCAGTATATATGGCATTTGCCCTGTTATCTACAGCCGTCACAATTGCGGTGTCGTATATAAGTTATCTTCTGCTTGAAAAGAAAGCCTCGGCTTTAATCAGGCGGCATTTTGTTGCAAGGAAGCCTGCTGTTTCTGGATAGCATATCTTGCATATAAAATATGCAGGCCCATTACCACTCCGGAAATTATCCATAAAATGCGCCAATGCAGCGTATCTATAACTATGCTGTTTATAAGATAACAAAATAACACCGCAGAGCATACCGCCGCAATGCCGGAATGTTGCCAGTTACGCAAGGAAAGGCTTATGCTTACAAGCCCACAATATATTGTAAAGATTATATATATAGCGGTGGCAATATAACCATTTTCCATCAATACACGCAGGAAAGTATTTTGCGCAGCAAATGATCCCATCCCGACAATATAATGATAAGTGCCAAAAATCCATGGCTCTATCTGTCCCGGCCCTATTCCGAAAGGATGTTCAAAGCTTTTCTCTATAATGAATTTATGCACATAAAAACGTCCCTCATCATAATGTTGCAGGCTTAGCCTCTGGGCTAAAAGATCACCATAACCAAGGGCGTTAATTAGCATTAATGTAACTGCTAAAAAGATAAGTAAAACAGGTGTTATAATAAGCAAATCCTTAATTGCCTTATGTTTTGAATATAAAATATAAAATGCAAGAACCGTGATTATTAAAGTAATCCATGTTGCCCTTGAATATGTTAAAATTGCCGCCAGAACAAACAATGCTAATAGTATGTAATTTCTGATTTTATTAGCTGCAACCGTTTTTAACTGGAAAAGCATATATACAATCAGGCAAATCATTGTAGGGCCAAGCAGATTTGCATCTTTGAAAAAGCCGCGGAAACGTCCGCCAAAATACGTTACTCTCTCATGAAACGGTAAAATATGGAACATGGAGGGAATTGCCAAAGCCAGGGAAACCACCATGGAAAAAACCATTCCCTTAAATAGAATATCCATTACTACCTGCCCATACCTGCCAATTAATGCTCCTATAAAAACACACATCACTAACATGTACGTAGTTATAGCCAGAAACGAACACGCCTTGGTCATATCCATTATAGTAAGTGGAAGGGAAAAAAGTGACGTAAGGAACAATAATGAAAGCAGCCCAATAAAATATACGGAAACTTGGGGTATTTTTATGGTTCCGGTGAGAAGGAAATAAAATAAATTTATAACAAATAATACATCAAATGGCGCTGGCTCAATAAATACAAATGCAGAGGTGGCAAACCATGAAAATAAAAGCCGGCAATGCAGCTTTGAAAGTGGAGGTATCATTATTTACTCTACAATATAGCCATAAAATAATATCATCTGATTTATAAAAAAACAGGTAACAAAAATAATGTAATTACTAATATCATTGTTTATATAGTTTATATAAACACGCATAATCTGCATAATAATCGCAATATATAAGTTAATATTGATAAAACAATGGATAAAATAAATTTACCTAAGGTGGCTCATTTAACAGAAGCATGGCAAGGTGGCATCGCTACTTATGTTGAAGGATTAATAAAACACCAGCTAGAATCAGGTGAATTTGCGGTGCATCTTATTTGCGCAGAAGGCAAAACGCCTGGTTTAACACAGCCTGCATTTAACCAGTATTTTTATAAAAGCTCCCGCAGGCCATGGAAATTCCTGCATGTAATAAAGCAGATAAAAAGGATAATAGACGATATAAACCCGGATATAATCCATGCACATAGCAGTTTTGCAGGAGTTTATTCGCGCCTGCTCACATTAAAAAAGAAAGACGGCACAAAAATCCCCATAGTCTATTGCGCGCATGGCTGGTCTTTCTGCCAGGATATACCTTGGTACAAGAAAAGTGCCTATAAATTTATCGAACAGAAGCTTTTAAAAAATACCAATGCTATTATTAATTTGTCCAGCCATGAATATCACACCGCCGCAAATTCAGGAATAACAACCAAAATACAAGGAATTATCCTAAGCTGTGTGCGTGAGGTAAACCAAAGCAGCAACGCTCCCCTCCCCTTTCTTAAAGATAAAATAAATATCGGCTTTATCGGCAGGCTAGACAAACAGAAGGGCTATGATTTTTTTGCGCAGCAAATGCAGCTTTGCAAAAGGGATGATATTAAAGTGCATGTAATAGGCTCCAGCGTTTTAAACAAAGAGCAAATACCCGTGAATAATGAATTTAATTATATAGGCTGGGTAGATAACTCCCAAATAGATGATTATATAAAACAGCTTGATGTTGTTGTAATTCCTTCGCGCTNNAAGCTGGGAGGGGTTCAGCCTGCTGGTGCTTGAAGTTATGCGCAATAGCAAGCCGGTGATAGTCAGCAACAGGACTTCCCTTCCTGAAGCGGTCATCCAGGGCTTTAATGGATATATCTTTGATTTTAATAATCCTAATACATTTCAGGATATTCTTGCGAAACTTGATAAAAATGAATTAACCCGCATGGGGAAAAATGCGCGTATGGTTTTTGAGCAAAATTTTTGCGGGGAAAGACATTGTATGGAAACTACAGGAATATACAGGAAGGTTTTAAAAGCTGGCTAATTGCGGATATAGTCATTCCAGAATTTATGGAATGGTATTTAGAAATAAGCTGCATCAAGTAATATACGTCATTGCGAGCCACGAAGTGG
>DITJ01000040.1 GCA_002422795.1 Alphaproteobacteria bacterium UBA6187
ACTCCCATTATAAGGAATGATCCCATGCCTGTAAGGTCTTTTTTAGTAGTATAACCATAAAGGCTCATTCCGCCAAACACGGCTGCGGTTATAAAGAACGTGCGCGCGATGCTTGTGCCGGTATAAACAAGGAATATGGAAGCAAGTGATAGCCCCATAGCCGCTGCATAAACCCAGAACCATGTTTGTGCTGATTTCAAGGAAAGATTTGCAACGCGGAAGGAAAGATATAAAACTATTCCGAGTGGCGCAAATATAGCCACATATTTAAGCGGTGTGCCAAAAATCATTTCCATTAACGCAGGTGATGAAGATGCCATAAAGGCTACAATGCCGGTAACGCCAAGCGCGCCTGCCATATAGTTATATATTTTCAGCATATAAGCGCGCAAACCTTCATTATACTGAACATTATCCGTACTTATTGTTGATCTTGCTGCTCTATTAAATTCCATATTAAATCCCTTAATAAATTATAAATTTATCTTACTTTAAATACTATATAGTAAGATTATACCCTATTTCAAGAGTATATATAACATTTTATTCAAGTAAATTAATAATTAAAGCGTTATCCTATATGCCGCGCAACTAGATATTTCTCTGATTGCATTTCCATAAGACGCGAAATTGTGCGGGCAAATTCAAAACTGCCATCCCCTGCGATATAAAGCTCAGCTGGCGCAGCCGCGGCTGTGGCGATAAGTTTTACTTTATGCTCGTATAATTCATCGATTAAAGTTACGAATCTTTTTGCTTCATTGCGGTTTTCACGGCTGAGCTGCGGGATTCCTTCAAGAAGCAATGTGCCGAACTCCCGCGCGATTTCAATATAATCAGCCGCGCCAAGGGGCTTTTCGCATAAATCTGCAAAGCTGCACCAAGCAATATCACCGTGGGTTTTGGATAATGTGACGTTATGTCCCATTATAGTGAGTGAAAGCGGCACGGGCTTTGCCCCTGATGTAAGCTCCGCAAAAGCACTTGCCATAAAGCCATGCGCTTTTTCATCATGCGGATAATAATAAACGCATTTCAGGGATTTTAAATGCTGTAAGCGGTAATCTTTATCGGAATCAAGGCTTATAACATGTAATTTCTCTTTTAATAACGCAATAAAAGGTAAAAACCGCTCACGTTGCAGCCCATCTTTATAAAGTTCTTTTGGTGGCCGGTTGGATGTTGCAATTACAATCACGCCATTTTTAAATAATTCGGTAAATAAGCGGCCAAGCATCATGGCGTCGGTTATGTCGCTCACCTGTAATTCATCAAAACATAATATGGTCGTATGTTTTGCTATATCCTTTGCAATTAATGGGATTGGGTCGGTAGCATTTATATTATCACGGTTTTCTTTGCGCCATTTATGCAAGCGGGCGTGAATATCCAGCATGAAGGCATGAAAATGCACACGTTGCTTTTGTTTAACGGTTAAAAGGCTAAAAAATAAATCCATAAGCATAGATTTGCCGCGCCCTACATCCCCATATATATACATACCGCGTATGCCGTGGTTTTTTGCAGGAAAGGGTATGATTTTCTTTAGGATATTTTTATCGCGGGTGAAGTGCTTCTCTATGGCAATGCGTAATTGCTCTAACTTTGCAAGCACCAGCCGCTGCGCCTCATCATTATGGACTCTGCCGCTTACGACAAGTTTTTCATATTCATCTTGCAGGGTCATAATTAGTTGCTGGTTGCTAGTTATTAGTTGCTAGTTTATAGTTGTGAAGATTCATTGCTGTATTATCACTAGCAACCAGCAACTAGCAACTAATAACTAACTATGAAAAGTAAAAAAGCCAAACAAACCGAGCAGGCAATATCACGCCCATGCGAAAACCCGAATTTCTTCGGACATGAAGATGCGCTGCAAACAATGTTTGCCGCGCACAGGGATGGCAATATGCCGGGCGCATGGCTTATTTCAGGCCCGCGCGGCATTGGCAAGGCTACGCTTGTTTACAGGTTTATAAAATTCATCCTTTATAATAGCGCAAAAAGCGAAGGCTTTTTTGGGCAAAGTATCCCGAATGCTGATTTATCCATACCCGCAACCAGCCCGGTTTTTAGTAAGGTAAGCATTGGCAGCCACCCGGATATACTGGTTTTGGAAGCAGGTTCTGAAAATTCTAAATCCACCAGTGGCGATATATTAGTGGATGATGCCAGGCGGGTTGGTAGTTTTCTGCATCTCACCGCATCAGAAACGCCATACAGGATTGTTATTATTGATAGTATTGACGACATGAACACAAATGCGGCAAACTCAATCCTGAAATTATTGGAAGAGCCACCGCAAAACGCCATGTTTTTCCTTATAAGCCACGCTTCCGGCCGCCTGCTTCCTACTATAAAATCGCGCTGCCGGCAGATTAAAATGCGCGGCCTTGGTGGGAATAACGCCATAAAGGTTTTGCAATCCATAGTGCCGGATATTACAGACGCGGAAGCTACAAAATTGATAGAACTG
This sequence comes from Alphaproteobacteria bacterium UBA6187, assembly GCA_002422795.1. GTDB lineage: Bacteria > Pseudomonadota > Alphaproteobacteria > Rickettsiales > UBA6187 > UBA6187. Next base: position 2,477 of record DITJ01000040.1, read on the forward strand.
GCTTCAGGCTCACCAGGCTGTGCTTACGATTTGTATATCAATAAAGGCCTGGAAATTTATGCAAATATTATAAATATATTCTCAAACCTGCCCCGGATGAGTATCCAGGAAATCCAGAAATTAGGCGATAGTATTTCCGGTAAAAATAATGAAGAATACTGGCGCGTTACAAAAATACTGCTTAATAAAATTATCGTGGATATTACAAAAAATGCCGCCCAGCTTAATAATAAAAGCGATATTTCTGGTATAAAACTTGCAATAGGTGTGGAAAAGCTGGTAGATATATGGGAGGAAATTAACAACCTCCTGGAAGATGCCGATAATTTACATCTAGATAGAAAGGCCGTTCTTGTAAAGATATTTGCCCTATTTGCTGGAAAATAAAATGAGTTTACGCAGAAGAAACAAGCGAAGAAGAAAAATACGCCTGGCAAGAAGGCTAGTTCTGCCGGCTCTTTTCCTTGTGTTTATATTTTCGGTGTTTGCTTCAGGATATCTGTATTTCTTCGAAAGCCGTATCAAGGCTAATCATTTTTTCCATAAAGCACAAAAGCTGGATGAGGCAAACCCCAACGGCTCACGCGAGGCAATTAAATATTATACACGCGCTATTGCATCTTATGTGGCTATTGGAGATCGCGGCGCCACCGTTAATGCATATATCTCCCTTGGACTATTGCACCATAAATTTGGCAATATAATCCAGGTTGAGCGCATGGTGCTGAACGCCATAAATATTGGCGGGGATGATATACCCAAACCCATGAAAGCTAAGGCATATATGTTGCTTGCAAGCACCGTTGAGCATGAAAGCGCCAAAAATTATATCAACCAGGCACTTATCATAGCAGATGAATTGGACCAGAAAATTTTAGCTGTAAAAAGCTATATAATCCTTGCTAAAATATATGAATATAATGCTTCATTTGAAGAGGCTAAAAGCACTTACTTAAAAGCTATCAAAATAGTTGAAAAGCTTGAGCCGAAGGATGGAAGTTTTAATGCTGAACCATTATATGCCAACTTAGGTGAGCTTTATGAAGGCGAAGGTTCCACTTCAAATGCAATTATTTATTATGAAAAAGCATTAACAGCGGAAAAAGCCCATGCAGAACATAGCCTGACTGCGGCTACACATCTAACTATTTTAGGCAATCTTTACCAGGCGCATATGCAACCTGCAAAAGCCTGCAAAAAATGGCATGATTCAAAGGAAGAGTATATTATTCTTGGCAAAGAACCGCCAGCTGCCCTTATTAAGTTATCTCAATCTAATAATTGCTAAAATTAGGATGGACAACTCAAACCGCCATGCATCGGTCTTGTATTGAACCGAAATTATTTTTACTATATGAATACCGCCTTCCACTTTTGATTTACTTAAGGAATTAAATGCAAAATATTCTTACCCTAATCACCAACCCCGCAATCACAAAACTTGATGATATCATTATAAACCGCGCATTAATGTCGCTTGAGCGCAAAGACGCGCATATCGATAATTTATCTTTTTTAGCCCCTGACGAGGCGATGGATATATTTTTTAGTGAAATGGAAATCCCGCAGGCTATGGAAATCCTGACTGCGAAACTGGCTGATTATAAAGTTGATTTTATAATCCAGCCGAATAATGGCAAGCGCCGTAAAAGATTATTAATTTCAGATATGGATTCAACTGTAATCAATCAGGAATGTATTGATGAAATAGCCGATAAAATAGGCCTGAAACAGCAGGTATCAGAAATTACCGAGCGCGCCATGAATGGAGAACTTGATTTTAAAGAGGCGCTACGGGAGCGTGTGGCTTTGCTTAAAGGCTTGCCAAAATCAGCACTTGATGAAGTTTACGCGCAAAACATAACCCTTATGAATGGCGCAAAAGAACTGGTGCATACCATGAAAAAACATGGTGCAACCTGCATATTAGTATCGGGAGGTTTTACATTCTTCACCGAGAAAGTTGCAAAAGATGTGGGTTTTAATGAACAAAGTGCAAATATATTAGAAATAAATCAAGAAAAACTTACCGGTAATGTGCTAGAGCCTATCCTCGATAAGGAAGCAAAAGTAGCTGCCTTAAAAAAAGCAATTGCAGAACTGGATATTACTTCTGAAGATGCAATTGCAGTGGGGGATGGCGCAAATGACCTGCCTATGCTAAAAGCTGCCGGAATGGGAGTTGCATATCATGCAAAACCCGTGGTGCAGGAACAGGTGAATGCGCGCATAAACCATACTGGTTTAAAATCCTTGTTATATATACAAGGCTATAAGGAAATGGAGATAGGAAATGGCGAAGAGTAAGAAAATGTCTTTTGAAACTGATGAGTTATCCAAGAACATGGTTCAAATGGCGGAAGGCTATAAACAAATGGTACAGCGCTATTTAGAAGCAGCTGAGGAGGTGGATACATCCACATGGTTTGATATGTATAAAACCTGGGTTGATGTAGCATCTAATGCATTTGAGCATCCCGCAGAATTTCAGAAAAAACAGGCAGAAGTTTTTACTGATTATATGAAAATATGGAATAATTCCTATGCGCGTTATGTAGGTGATGAAAGCGCGCCAATGTATAAGCCAGACCCGAAAGACCGTCGCTTCCGCGATGAAACATGGAATAACGACCTGATATTTGATTTTATAAAGCAATCATATTTATTCACCACAAAATGGACAAATGATTATATTGATTCATTAGAAGGGGTGGATGGGCGCACAAAAAAGAAGCTAGAGTTTTATACAAAACAATTGCTTGATGCTGCGGCTCCTACAAATTTTGCTTTTACAAATCCTGAAGTTATCAAGGAATCCATTAAAACCAAAGGCGAAAACCTTGTAAATGGTTTAAAAAACCTGATGGAGGATATGGAACATAGCAAACATTTCCTGCATATAAAAACCACCGATGCCAACGCCTTCAAATTAGGTATAAATATCGCGGCAACCCCGGGTAAGGTTATTTTCCGCAATGACCTTATGGAACTTATTCAATATGAGCCATCAAAAGAGCAAACCTATAAGCGCCCGCTGCTTATCATCCCGGCATGGATAAATAAATATTACATACTTGATTTATCGCAGGATAATTCTTTTGTGAAATGGGCGGTAGATGAAGGCTATACAGTATTCATGATTTCATGGGTGAACCCGGGGCGAGAACTTGCGCATAAGAAATTTGATGATTACATGCTGGAAGGCCCGCTTGCAGCGCTGGACGCAATTGAAAAAGCTACCGGGGAAAAAGAAGTAACGGCCTGTGGTTATTGCATTGGCGGCACGCTTCTTACCTCCACCCTTGCCTATATGAAAGCAAAAGGCGATAACAGGATTAAGGCCGTAACGCTGCTTACCACCATGGTGGATTTCAAAAATGCAGGGGATTTATGTTTATTCATAGATGAAGAACATCTGCAAAAAATCGATAAACAAATGCAAAAACACGGTGTGCTTGAAGGCGATGATATGTCGGCTATATTCAGCATCTTGCGCGCTAATGACCTTATATGGTCGTTTGTGGTTAATAATTACCTTATGGGGCGCGAGCCGTTCCCGTTTGATATATTATACTGGAATGATGATTCCACGCGCCTGCCTGCCGATACGCATAGTTTCTATTTACGCAATATGTATCTTAATAATGCACTGGCAAAACCAGGTGGGATTACCCTGAATGGCGTGGCAATTGATGTTACTAAAATAGATGTGCCAGTATATGCGCTTTCAACAAAAGAAGACCATATCGCCCCGTGGAAAACCACCTATACAACCACTCAGCTTGTAGATAGCGAAGTAAAATTCGTTCTTTCCGCATCAGGGCATGTTGCAGGGGTTGTGAACCCTCCGGCAAAAAGCAAATACCATTATTTCACTAATGACCATAACCCAAAAAACCCTGAAGAATGGCTGGATTCTGCTAAAGAATTTTCAGGTTCATGGTGGATTCACTGGGATAAATGGTTAAGTGCGCTTTCAGGTGAAAAAGTTCCTGCGCCAAAACCAGGTTCAGGCAAGCTTAAACCACTTGCGGCGGCACCAGGAAGTTACGCGAAGATGCAGGATTAGTGAGATAATGAATTCGTATTACACTAGGCTCTGTTGAGATTTGTGCGATGACAGTACTCCAAATCTTGGGCAGAGCCTAAAATCTTACACTAATAATAATGACAAAAAATATTTTCACCATTCCAGCTTCCCTGCCATTTGCCGATACACTCGCGCGCGGTATAATGGAAAAATACGGCCATGACCCCTTAAGCCTTGTAGATATAACCTTACTTCTCCCAAACCGCCGTTCCTGCCGCGCGGTGCAGGAAGCTTTTTTGAGGGTGACGGATGGCAAGCCTACGCTACTTCCAAAAATGCAGCCGCTTGGCGATGTTGGCGATGAGGATTTTGCTTTTAAGATAAGTTTAGGCGGAATTAATGCAGAACTGCCCCCGGTTATATCCGGCACACGGCAAAGGCTGCTGCTGGCGCGGCTGATTGAGAAATTCCAGGGCGGATATATCGGTAAGAATAAAATTACCACAGCGCAAAGCGCAAGTCTGGCGGTGGAACTTGCATCATTCCTTGATGATGTGCAGCGCCAGCAATTATCATTTGATAATTTGGGTAAAATAGTGCCGGAAGAACTTGCCAAGCATTGGCAGGTAACGCTGGATTTTATGGATATTATCATCCGTCTGTGGCCGGAAATATTAAGCGAGCGCGGTGCAACTGATGCTGGCACTCACCGCAATATTGCGCTTAATGCACTTAGTATATACTGGCAGGAAAACCCTCCTTTGCACCCTGTTATAGCGGCAGGTTCAACGGGTTCCATCCCTGCAACGGCGCAATTGCTTGAAGTTATCGCAAAAATGCCAAATGGGGCGGTAATACTGCCTGGCCTTGACCAGATAATGGATGATGCTGCATGGGAATTTATAGAAGAAACCCATCCGCAATATGGCCTTAAGAATTTACTTGATGGTATGGGGGTTGAGCGGAATAATGTTGGGGAGTGGAGTTCGTCATTGCGAGGAGCCGAACGCAGTGAATGCGACGTGGCAATCCATTCTTCCGAATTAAGTTCACACTGGATTGCTTCTTCGCCGTCGCTGAGATCCACTCATCGCAATGACGAAAAAAACCACCGCTCCTGCCTTATCTCCCAAATAATGCTCCCCAGCAAAGCCGCAGGGCAGTGGCAGGAAATGGGAGGGGTGCCAGATGATGCGGTGAGTGGCATAAGTAAAATCGAAGCTGCCAGCCTGCAAGATGAAGCGCGGATCATTGCCCTTATATTCCGCGATACATTAGAGATAAAAGCTAAAACCGCCGCGCTTGTAACCAATGATGCAAACCTGGCATCGCGTGTTATGGGTATAATGGCAAGGTGGGGTGTGGAGCTTGATAATTCCAGCGGTATCCCTCTTTCGGAAGTTACCCCTTGCGTGTTCATGCGCCTTGTTGCGCGTATGGCGGAAGAAAGAATGTCGCCAATAACTATGCTGGCATGTTTAAAACACCCTATGGCGTGTAGCGGCAATACGCCTGGCAGCATAAAAAATATTTTGCGTGATATAGAGCTGGAAGTTTTGCACGGCCTGTGCATTCCGGGCGGGGTGCCGGGCTTGATACAAGTTTTAGAAGAAAGGAATAAAGGCAAGCTTGCCAAATGGTTGGGGGAGATTGAAATAATCTGCAAGCCATTCCTGCATTTAATGCAGCAGAAAAGTGCAAGTTTTGCAGCGATTGTTGAAGCGCATATTACTTTATCAGAAAAACTTGCTGCAACCGACCAACTGCTTGGCGCAGAAAATTTATGGGGTAATGATAGTGGCACTAAACTAAAAGAATTTTTCGATGAATTGCTGGAAGCAACCCAGGAATTGCCGGAAATCCAGCCAATGCAATATAGCGGAATTTTGGAAAGCCTGCTTTCGGGAAAAACCTACCGCCCTAAATATGGCAGCCATCCGCGTCTTTCGATATTAACGCCTATGGAAGCGCGTATGCAGGATTTTGATGTGGTGATACTGGGGGGCATGAATGAAGGCTCATGGCCACCGATGATTGAGGCTGGCCCTTGGATGAGCCGCCCGATGCGTAAGAATTTCGGCCTGCCACTGCCTGAAAAACAAATAGGCCAATCCGCGCACGACTTTGCGCAGGTGCTGCACGCACCCAATGTTATCCTCACCAGAAGCCTGAAAATTGACGGCACTGCTACAATCGCCAGCCGCTGGCTGATGCGCCTGGACGCTGTACTTGGAATTTATAAAAAACAGGATTTATTAAAGCCGGAGAAGCCTTGGCAGGAGTGGGCGCTGGAGCTGGATAAAACTGCCTATATTCCTCCGCAAAAACCACGCCCAACGCCGCCTGCCTATGCGCGGCCTATGGAACTGCCTGTAACTCAGGTAGAAAAAATCATGAGCAATCCTTATGCGCATTATGCAGATAAAATCCTGCGCCTGAAGAAGCTCGATGCGATAAATATGGAACCGGGCAGCCGCGATTTTGGCGATATAATCCATAAGGTAATAGAAGCTTTTGTAAAAAATTATGCAGAAATCCCGGCAAATGGCAGGTTAGGTTTTTTAAGCGATAGCTGGAAAAATCTTCTCGCGGTGAAACATATACCCACCGCCATACAGGAATTATGGCAACCACGTTTTGATAATATCGCAAGTGAATTAATAGAGCAGGAAATCTTGCGCAGAAAAGATTCCCGCAAAATTTTTGCCGAGGTTGGCGGCGTATATATAATTACCCTTGAAGATGGCAGGGAATTTAAAATCACCGCGCGCGCTGACCGCCTGGAATATGAGCAGGATGGCGCAATCACCATTGTAGATTATAAAACCAAAAGCAATATTTCCAGCATTGCCAAGGATATGCTAAACGGCACATTGCCGCAAATGCCGCTGGAAGCTTTAATGGCAGATAATTCAGGATTTGAAGGGCTGCACGGCAAAGCGTGCGAGATGGAATATTGGTTTATAACTGGCGGAAATGATAAAGAAAAAGCCATTAAAATAGAGAAAACTGCTAGTAAATTACTCAAAAACGGCGGCATGGAAAACATGCTGGAAATAACCCGGGAAGGGATAAATTTACTGGTAAATAGTTTCATAAAAGAATCCACCCCTTATCTATCCTGCCCCGACCCTGAAAACGAACCCGCTTTTAATGACTATGCGCATTTGGCAAGGGATAAGGAGTGGTAAGAGTGGTAAACTATTCCACCAGCACCCAACTTAAATCTTCGCGCGTAAACACCATATTATAGATGTTACTGTCTTTGCATGTTATCTGATAATTATTTTTATCTAGTTGTTTTGGCTCCTCGGTAAGTACAGAGCAGGTTTTTCCACTATTATTTAAAAAAGCTACAAAACCTGCAAATTCCATTTCCTTATCAAAAGGATTTATATAAGCCCAGCTTTCAGCATTATTGCGGCTTGCTGAGTATTTACTGAGTATCTGGTAACATCGCTCTTTTGCTGGATATTCAAGGGCGTAGCATTTTATATAATCAAGTTTCAGGTTCTTTGGAGATTTTTGTGCATCTTGTATTGCTGCCTTCTTAAGGGTATCAATTTCAGTTTTTCCTATAAAACTACATGCGGAAATGCTTAAGGCAAGCAAGCATGTTAAAGATTTTTGGAAAGAAAAAGTCATACCATCCCCGTTAATTTAATTAAAAATTTAGACGGGGCACTTCTGATACCGATGGTACCGGGAGGTTAAGAAAGCTCAAAGATCAGCCTGGAGGTATTCCCGCAAGCGGTATTATATTCCACTCGCCCTCCCGGCATAGCCGGAGAGGGACTGTTTTCGTGAATACGAAGTCCTATAACGTACATCTTTGAGGGTTCTTACACCCTGTCATGATTTAATAATACTATTAAAATAGGAGAAAGTAAATATTTATGGATAATAATCTATCCTGCCCCGACCCCGAAAATGAGCCTGCTTTTAATGACTATGCGCATTTGGCAAGGGATAAGGAGTGGTAAGTTATTCCACCAGCACCCAACTTAAATCTTCACTCATGCCACCAGCTCCATCTCCTCATTAGTAAGTGTTCCAGGCACAATAAGCATTGGAATTTTTAATTTACTGCCTATAGCAGAAACAATCGGTGGAATTATTTTACTTTTCTTTGAACTTTCCGATGAAACGCCTGTTACAAGCATTTTTATTGTAGGGTCTTCTTCTACCACGGCTATAATTTCATCTTCAATCAGCCCTTCACGCACCATTACTATAGGCATGATTCCCGACCATTCCTTAGCTTTTCCTGCCAGTTCATTTAAAAGCTCCTGTGACTCAGCATGCTTTTCCTTCCGCATTTTTTCTGCAATCATGCCAATGGTCTGGAAGTCAGCCGGTTCAATAACATGCAGGAGTAAAATTGAGCCATTATTTTTTTTTGCCAAATGGCAGGTGAAATGAAGAGCAACCTCTGAGTATTCCTCAGCATTCACGCATACCAGATAGTTTGCTTTCTTGAGGTTTTGTTCGTTCTTTTTAGACATGAATCCCTCTTTTTCGTTTATAGTTTATCGTTTGTAGTTTATCGCTTACCTTCTATCGTGGTATAAAATCACTACCAACGACAAACCACAAACTACAAACGATCCTAAACCCTTCTAAATACTAATCCCGCAATCCACCCTGCAAGCAATGCTATGGTAACGGCTACAATACCATAAGTAAGCGGATGTTTATAAGCAACATCATATACAAAGGCATCAAAACCTTTCTTTTCTACAATTATGGGTGTGGATTGTATCCCGCTTAACTGCCCATCACTGAAAAGGTAAATTTCTGCAGTATATACACCCCTCATAATATTTTCAGGAAACCTTATCACTGTACGGAATAACGTATCCCCTATCATTGAAATTTCTTTAATTTCAGGTACATAAAGGTGCTCTTTATGTTTTCTTTTTAGAAAGGCTTCTTTGAATTCTTCTTCATATTCCTTATGCACTTCAAGATCCGGTACTATTTCAGTGCCTATCCCAATGCGTAATGATTTGAGCAGATAATCATTCTGTATATCCTCCAAGGTGCGGCTTGCTGCAACTACATAAAAACCATTTGCATCCCGGAATACCTGCTGCTTTTTATTAGCCCAGACCCCTGCAACCCTCTGTTTCTTGCGAATAACATAAGAAGTTTCAGGGCCGCGTATCACCACAACTATATCCCCTGGGTCGTTACGCGCACCAAATAATAATATATCAGTTCCTGCAAAACCGGAATCTATTTCAATCTGGCGTAAGGAAAGGTCGGCTATTAAGGGTCGGGCGGATGAGGAGAGTGGAACTATCAGGATAAAAGCGATTAATAAGGGAATAAGGGATGAAGGGGTAAGGGAGAAATGGAAGTAAGAAAGGAAGGAACGGATAAAATAACGAGCAGCATCAGGACACAAAAGCGCTTCCTCTGTATCCCTTACTCCCTCACTATTATCCCTTATTCCCTTCATCCCTTATTCCCTTACTCCTGTGCAGTAATTGAATATAAATCTTCCGGTGTAATAAATAATCCAAGTCCCAGCTTAATCACAACTACAAGAACCATTACAGCAAGTAATGCCCTCAATTGTTCTGCCGGCAATTTAAGGCTGAGCCTGGTTCCAAATTGTGCGCCAATCACACCGCTTGTAAGGATAAGCATTGCCAATACAACATCAACAGTATGGGTATGTAGCGCTTGCAATATTGTAACATTCGCAGTTATGAACACTGTATTAAATAATGATGTTCCAACCACCACAGATGTTGGCATACCTAATATATATATCATTGCAGGTACAAGTACGAACCCACCGCCAATACCCATAATAGATGATAAAACACCGGAAAACATACCAACTGCAAATGGCAATATTGCACTTACACTTATATTAGAACGTGGGAATTCGATAACAAATGGCAGAGGCAACTCAAGAAGCCAGTTCTTTTTATCTTCCGTTATTTTAATAACACCCTTCTTTTTAGCAATTATGGCATTAATGCTTTCTATCGCCATTAAAACCCCGATAGCACCAAGGAAAATCACATAACATAGTGATATTGCCAAATCTATCTGCCCTCTTTCTTTCAGGCTTGCAAACAGTACCACACCTAAAGATGAGCCAACAAACCCGCCAAGGATTATAAAAATACCGATTTTTATATCAACATTTGCACGTCGCCAATGCGCCAGAAACCCGGAAAATGATGCACCAATCATCTGGGTTACGGAGCTTGAAACAGCAACCGCAGGAGGGATGCCCATAAGCATCAGGAAGGGGGTCATAAGGAAACCGCCGCCAATTCCAAACATTCCAGATAACACTCCTGTAATACCTCCTAAGAAAAGTATCAGGAAAATATTAACCGGCATTTCGGCAATGGGAAGGTAGATGTGCATTTCAAGTTCAGAGTTCAGAGTTCAGAGTTCGGAGTTCAGCATTCTAAAGAGACAGCATCATAATTAGTTGTGACATTACGCACTAACTCACATTATTACTGAACTCTGAACTCCGAACTCTGAACTCTAAAACTATTTCGGAGATAATATCATAATAATCTGCTTGCCTTCCATTTTCGGGTCAAGCTCAGTTTTTGCAACAGCCGCAACATCGTTTTTAATGCGGTTCATCACTTCCATGCCGATTTCATCATGGGTCACTTCACGACCACGGAATTTTAATGAAATTTTCACCTTATCACCATCTGCTATAAAGCGCAAAATACTGCGCACTTTCACATCATAATCATGTTTATCAGTTGTTGGGCGGATTTTAATTTCCTTCAATTGCACAACATGCTGCTTCTTTTTGCCTTCCTGTTTCTTACGGCGCAGGTCGAACTTATATTTTCCAAAATCCAGCACTTTACATACTGGCGGCTCAGCCGTTGGTGATATTTCCACCAAATCAAGACCTTTGCTTTGCGCAACTTGTATTGCTCTATCTATTGTCACAACCCCAAGCATTTCGCCCTGATCGTCAATCAATCTTACTTCCCTTGCCTTAATTTGCTCATTGGCCTTCGGAAGTTTATCTGAATCTTTATTGTATGCTATTTTAGTTACCTTTGTTTAAATTAAAAAGAGTTCAGAGTTCGGAGTTCAGGTTAGTGTAAATTATTACTAAAATCACATGCAATAAATACACTGAACTCTGAATTCAGAACTCTAACTTGGCACTTTCGCCTCATCTACCATTTTACTCACAAGTTCATCAAGTGCAAGCACTTCTTGCGCATCAGAGCCTAAGCGACGCACAGAAACCTTCCTTTCTTCCATTTCTTTCTTGCCTATGGCAAGAATTACAGGAATTTTATTCAAGGAATGTTGGCGCACTTTATAGCTGATTTTATCACTACTATTATCCAGTATAGCTCTAATACCCTGCTTTTCAAGAATTTTCCGCACTTCCTCTGCGTAAGCGTCCGCATCATTAGTAACCGTTGCCACAGCCACCTGCACAGGCGCAAGCCACAGCGGGAAGCGCCCTGCATATTGCTCAATTAATATGCCGATGAAACGTTCAAAGGCACCAAGTATCGCCCTATGTAGCATTACCGGGCGATGTTTTGCCCCATCAGCCCCGATATATGTCGCATCCAAACGCTCAGGCAGCACAAAATCCACCTGTATAGTACCACACTGCCAATCACGGCCTATTGCGTCACGTAAAGTAAATTCCAGTTTCGGCCCATAAAATGCGCCCTCCCCTGGGTTCATTGTATATTCGAGACCAGCAGCCTCCACCGCCTCACGCAGTGCTCCTTCAGCTTTATCCCATGTTGCATCAGTTCCGGCACGTTTTTCCGGGCGATCCGAAAATTTTACAATCACATCATTAAACCCAAGATCTTTATAAACTTCCTTAAGTAAATTACAAAATGCAACAGTTTCGGAACTTATCTGATCTTCGGTGCAGAAAATATGCGCGTCATCCTGCGTAAAACCACGCACACGCATAATGCCGTGCAGCGCGCCAGATGGCTCATTTCTGTGGCACATGCCAAATTCTGCCATACGTAATGGCAAGTCTCGGTAGCTCTTGATTCCCTGATTGAATATCTGCACATGGCATGGGCAGTTCATTGGTTTTATTGCTAGGGTTTTTTCTTCTGACTGGGTAATGAACATATTTTCATGGAATTTCTCCCAATGACCAGATTTTTCCCATAATACACGGTCAGCAAGTATCGGGGTTTTCACCTCGAAATAGCCGGATTTCTGGAGTTTAGCACGTATATAATTTTCGAGCGTGCGGTATAATGTCCAGCCGTTTTTATGCCAGAATACCTGCCCGGTTGCCTCTTCTTGAATGTGGAATAATTCCATCTCGCGGCCAAGCTTGCGGTGATCGCGCTTTTCGGCTTCATCAAGCATGGTTAAATATTGGTTAAGGTCTTTCTCGTTATGCCAAACAGTTCCATAAATACGTTGCAGCATTTCATTTTTTGAGTCCCCACGCCAGTAAGCCCCAGCAACTTTCATCAATTTGAATGCCTTGGCCTTCCCTGTGGATGGCGCGTGTGGGCCACGGCAAAGATCGATAAAATTACCCTGCTCATATAGGCTTATATCCTGCCCTGCCGGGATTGCCGCAATAATTTCCGCTTTATAATGCTCACCTTTATTTTTGAAGAAGGCAACAGCTTCATCACGCGGCATAACTTTGCGTACGATTTTTTCATCACGCGCAACAATTTCCTGCATACGCTTTTCAATTTTCACCAGATCTTCCGGGGTGAATGGAGTTTTACGCGCAAAGTCGTAATAGAAGCCATTTTCAATAACCGGGCCGATGGTGATTTGCGTATCAGCATAAAGTTCCTGAACCGCTTCGGCTAATATATGCGCGGTATCGTGGCGGATAATCTCCAGCCCTTCTGCATCTTTACCAGTTATAATGCGCACATTTGCATTTGTATTTATTGCCTGGTCAAGATCTTGTAATTCACCATTCACTTCAATAGCAAGTGCAGCTTTGGCAAGGCCAGCACCAATGCTTAAGGCTACGTCTGCGCCGCTCGCGCCCGCCGGATATTCCCGCTTGCTTCCATCTGGAAGAGTTATTACTATTTCTGCTAGTTTTTCTGCGCTTGCTTGCGACATTTTATTACCTTTTAGTTATTTTTACTCATCTATAGCCAGTGCATAACTGCTTAAAAGGAGCCGTGCAGCTTTCCTCTCCCTTGAGGGAGAGGGTGGATTTCTCCAATTTTTCCTTCAAAATTGGTAAGAAATCCGGGTGAGGGGGGCATGTCTCAATAATACAAATCCCCCTCACCCTAACCCTCTCCCTCAGGGAGAGGGAATTAGACCGAATCCTTATCGACAGTCGTGTCCAACAGCGGTAGAGGGTTAATTTACTTAATACCCACGTCTTATATTAAAAGACAGTTCATCAGCTAAAAACACTACTTCCCACTCTCCCGCATTTTCCATAATTCCCTGGCTTTAGCAAGGCGAAGCGTTCTGCCGAAAGCATATACCACACCTTCAATAAACCCTTCAATACCTAAAAAGCAATGTCTTTTTATAAAGTAACCTTTTAAAAACCCTGAAAAAGGCTCAAGAATAATCCGAACCGTGGAAGGCCGCCTTCCGCGCCTGAACATATCTTCTGCCTGCATGGTGGAATAGCGGTTTATTTTCTCAATCGCATGGGCATAAGACCTGAAAGTGCGGTGCAAGGTGGGCGATTTAAATTTGTAGACAGGTTCTTTTATACCATCTTTAAGCACTACGGAATCATGCACCGTGCTATCTTTGAATCCAGCATAATCCTTATGGTATATCCTTATTTGCGTATGTGAGGGGGCAAAAATTCCGGCTTTTGAGGAAAACCTGCTTATATCCTTTATAACAATACTATAGGCTTTATATTTCTGCTCGCCATTTGCAAATTCTTTTACTATCTCGTCACGAAGCTGTGGGGTTATTTCTTCATCTGCATCAATATTCAGCAGCCATTTGTTTTTGCATAAACCTTCGCTAAAAACCTTTTGCGGTCCATAGCCTTTCCAACCATTATAAACAACTGTTGCACCCAGGCTTTTGGCAATTTCTACAGTGTTATCCGTGCTGCCGCTATCTATAACTATAACCTCATCCACCCAGCCAATCACGCTTTTTATGGCAAGGGGAACACGATCTTCTTCATCTTGGGTGATTATAAAAACAGAGATAGGGAGCATAGGAAGCATGGGATTAGGGATTAGGGATTAGGGATTAGGGATTTTATCAACTAGATATTAAAATGCTACATAAATTTAATTTACTTATAAAAGTATTATAAAAATTTAGCAGAAGACTTCCCTAATCCCTAATCCCTAATCCCTAATCCCTAATCCCTAATCCCTAATCCCTAATCCCTAATCCCTAATCCCATTACCTTACTTCTTCCCCAACACTTCCTTATAAACAGCAAATGTTCTCTTAACCATACTTTCCATTGAAAAATTATCTTCAATATTTTTTCGTGCTTTAGTAATTATTTCTTTTCTCTTATTTACTCCTACATTCAGCACTTCTTTCAAGGTCTTTGCAAAACCTTCTACATCATTAGGTTTTACAAGCCAGCCAGTTTCACCATCAATAACGGTTTCGCAAGAGCCGCCAAGATTGGTTGCAACTACCATTTTTTCCATAGCCTGCCCTTCTATTGCAACGCGCCCGAATGCCTCAGGCTTTACTGACGAAGATATAACTATATCAGAAAGGCTATATAATGCTGGCATATCCTTTATCTCGCCAATCATTCGTACTTTATGGAACAAGCCTTTTTCCTTCACCTGCTTTTCAAGCTCTTTGTAGTATTTTTGATGCTTCTTATCATATCCGGCAAGGATACAGACAAATTTTTCATCCTTTATCAATGAAAGTGCATCTATTAAATATGATTGCCCTTTCCACCTAGCAAATCTTCCAGGCAGCAATATTACCGGCACATCCAGTTCAATGCTGAAATGCGCGGCCATATTTATAATTCTTATTTTATGGACTTTATCCCTGGTGAATTGGTCAAGGTCTACGCCCCTTGGTATCAATTTCACTTTTTTTGCATCAACATGGTAATCTTTTATTACATGCTCTTTAATGAAATTTGATATTGCAATCACCACTTCACCCTTAGTCATCACCGAGTTATAAAGCTTTTTCAGTGGGTTATTATATGAATAAGATCCATGAAAAGTAGTAATAAAACGACACTTGGCTTTCTTTGCTGCAAAATAAGCGCTCCATGCCGGGGCACGTGACCGTGCATGCACTATATTAACATTATATTCTTTAATGATATTCCTGATGCGTTTTATATTGCCGATAATGGTGAATGGATTTTTAGTGGCAAGCGGTAAAAATATATGTTTTACCCCTGCATTTTCAAGCTGCCCCACCAAGTTTCCGCCATTTGATGTAACTATCATTTTATAACCAAGCTGTACCCCGGCTTTTGCAATTTCAATTGTACCACGCTCTACCCCACCTGATTTAAGTTCCGGCAGAACCTGCAATATTACGGGTGATTTACCTGCTACCTTAAGGCTTTCCAAAGTTACTTCAGTTGTTTTATTATTTTTTGGAGCAGTTGCTTTTTCTTCCGCCTTCTCTGGCTTCGCGGTTTCTTTCTTTGGCTTTTCTTCTTTCTTTTCAGCCTTTTCTATTGGCTTCTTTACTGCTGTTTTTGTAGGTTTTTCTTCTATGATTACAGGCTTTTCATCAAAAAGGAAATCCTGCTGCACTTCCTGCACTTGCACTTTCTTTGTTACCGCTTTTGCAGTTGAGGCTTTTTTTACCGCAGGTTTTTTATCCTTCAAATTCTTTTCAGGAGCGGCTTTTGCTTTTTGTTTAGTGATTGCTTTATTTTTTGGTAATTCTTTGGCGATTTCATTCTTTTTTGGAATGGCTTTTTCTACAGGCTTACTTTTACTACCTGTCGTTACATCCTTTTCTTTAGCTTTACTTTTTGCTTTAGTAGTTTTAGTTTTAATCTCGTCACCTGTCTTATCTTTACTCATAACCTATCCATAGTTAAAAAAGAATGGAAGATAGTCCGCAAAAGTTGCATCTACCTGATAATAAATTTATCGCTTATCACAAGCATGAAGGCAAGCAAAATCATCCTTTTGTTATATTTTTAGGTGGTTTTATGTCTGACATGTCTGGCATAAAAGCAACTTCTCTAGAAAAGTTCTGCAAAAACAAAGGTTATAGCTTCATACGTTTTGATTATTTCGGCCATGGACAATCCAGCTTAGAATTTACCGATTGTACTATCAGCACCTGGAAACAGAATGTGCTTGATGTAATTGACAACCTGACATCAGGCAAACAAATCCTTATCGGCTCCAGCATGGGTGGCTGGCTTATGATACTAGCTGCGCTTGCAAGGCCTGAGCGCATAGCCGCGCTTATAGGAATTGCATCTGCACCTGATTTCACCGAAGAATTAATATGGGAACAAATGAACCAAACGCAACAAGCCCAATTGCTGGAGAAAGGAATTTATAATTTAAGCTCTGAATATGGAGAAGCACCTTATCCTATTACCTTGGATTTAATTGAGGATGGTAGGAAGCATTTATTGCTTAAAGTGGCGGATAATTCCAATAACGACTCACCATTCACCATTCACGACTCACAACTTCCTATCCGCCTTATCCACGGCCTTAAAGATAAAGATGTGCCAAGCTCCTGGACAACCCGCATGGCCAGAATTATCAACTCCAACAATATCAAAGTAAACCTTGTGGAAAATGGCGACCACAGGATGTCCACGCCAGAAAATATTAAATTACTATGCGATACACTGGAAGAAGTAGCTGGCTTAATCAAATAAATTCCTAACCAGGGCATTCAAAACCAAGAAAGAGAATTTGTAGCAAATCTTACTCGTCTCGGTGAGCCTTTTGTAATGATAACGCGCTATCCGTCCCTATCAGTAGAAACCACGGTCTTGCGCAACTTCTTCGAACATGATGTAACTGAAACTACCACCAATGTGCCTATACCGCCAAAAATTATTGAAGGAACCAGACCAAATAGTTTTGCAGCAACACCAGATTCAAACGCGCCTATCTCATTGGATGATATAATAAACATACTATTTACCGCAGATACGCGCCCGCGCATATTATCTGGCACAAGCAACTGCATTAATGTGCTGCGTACCACCATGCTTACACTATCAAATGCACCGCTTAATACCAGGAAGAAAATGGAAACCGCGAATACTGTACTCATGCCGAAACCTATCATGGAAAAGCCAAACCCGGCAATTGCATATAAAAGCACCGTTGCCTTAATGGTTTTAAGCGGCCTTACGGCAAGGAAAAGCGCGGTGCATATAGAACCTATTGCAGGCGCCGCTCTTAGCATACCCAGCCCTTCTGAGCCAACATGCAGGACTTTATCGGCAATGGCCGGAAGCATGGCAGTTGCACCGCCAAATAACACTGCAAACATATCAAGCGCCATAATGGAAAGTAATACATTATTAGTTAAAATAAATTTCCAGCCTTCTTTTATACTTTGCACAGCAGGTGCGCTTTTTTCGCTGCGGCGAAACTGGCGATGGTGATTACTGATAGCAGAAATCATTACAAAAGCGATACTCATTAAAATCACCGGCAATAACCAGGCAATTTGCACCCCATAGCCGCCATAAATCAAGCCTGCAACCGCAGGGCCTGTGATAGCCGCAACCTGGAATCCGCTGGTCATCCACGCGGAAGCTGCCGCAATTTTCTCACGCGGGATTATTTGTGGCAACAGGCTGAACGATGAAGGCATTATAAAACTACGCGCAAGCCCTGATATAAAAATACCGGCAAATATCCAGTGGATTAGTTTTCCAAATGGTATGGGAATTATGCCGCCTGCAAACAGCAGAAGGAAAAGTGTGTTTAAGGCAATTGTGCCTATACACATGCGGAATACAAAATGCGGACGGCTGATATCAACCACATGCCCGGCAAATAAAGCACAGGCAATGGCAGGCACTGCCTCTACCAATCCTACAAGCCCAAGCATTAATAGATCACCTGTAAGGGAGTAAATCTGCCAGCCAACAATAACAGCTTGCGCTTGTAGCGCCATTATCCCGAAAATACGAGTGATTAATAATAAGCGGAAATCCCGGTTGCGCAGGACATCGAAGGATAGGGACATGAGCGTAAATTCTTAAAATTAAGCAGTTTATTTAACCAGGTTTCAAATCAATAACATCACCATTCTTGCCTTAGCTTGCGCTGAAATTCCACAGCATTCTTTTTATTCTTTTTCCAGATACCAAAGGATTTTACCGTATCAATATCTTTTTTCTTTAGAAAAATACCTACTGCTTTTAATATTATCATAATCCTCATAATAACTCCTTAGGTAGCGTACACTTTGTAACCATAGTATTTCAAGTTTTGAAGTTGCCACTCCGTCATTGCGAGCAGCAAAGCTGCGTGGCAATCCATACGGTGTAACAACAAACTACGTACTTATAGTTAAATCGTATGGATTGCCACACCACTTCGTGGTTCGCAATGACAGATAGATACTCAACCAATCTCCTGCAAATCCACAGCGGATTTTTTGCCATTCTTCGGGTTTTCTGCAAGCCTGAAGCTTATTTTTTGACCTGGTTCCAGCATATCAAGGCCAGCTTCTTCTACCGTGGAAATATGCAAGAATATATCCTCCCCGCCACTATCGGGGATTATAAAACCGAATCCTTTTTCAGGATTAAACCACTTTATTTTACCTGTTTGCATTTTCATTCCCAATCACAAACTAATCTTAACTTTTGCCTTCACACTCATTGCTTCGGCAAGGTTTTTCAAACGCTTTTCTACAGTCTCCCCGGCAAGGGTAGTAAAATCTTTAGTAAAAGAAAGCTGCACCTTTTCATTGTGAAGTTTTATAGGCATATATTCCAGTGTGCCAGGGCAACTTGCTGAAATGCTGCGTGCAAGCCGCATAGCGCAGCCGAGTATATGTGCTTTACGTGCGTTATCTTCATCGAGAAGCGGCTCCATTGCCGCTAAAATATCTTCATCTGGATGAGTACGGTAACGGCAATATAATGCTTTGGCAATAAATAACCTTTCCTTGTGGTTAATGCCTACAAGTGATGAATCTAAAATACGCCTGTAAGCAAGTTCACCTTTATATTCTGTATTTTCATAGCAGGATATTTCGCTTAAAATACAAGAGGCCAGCACCAGGCGCGGATCAATTTTATTTTCACCAGTTAGAATCGGGGCAACCCATTTTGCCAATTCATAACCATATTGCGGAGTGCGCAACACCAGCCGCATTATTTCGGTGGCACCGCATATAAGCGGATCAAGTTCTTTAATATCATCAGATAATTTATCAAACAACAAACCTTCCCTTATGCCGGTTGCGGAAAAGATAAAATCTTTCGGCTTGCCGGTTTCGATAATACGCATGGCAATAAGCGCGGCATAAGGCAGGAAATCCATACGTTTCTTAGGAATCCCCGGAATTTTTTGCAATGCAGAGGACGACATGCGCGAAATAACTTCCAAAGTAGCATAAAATTCTTTTGCATCTATCTTAAGGTTATGAATTACCTTTAAAGGGTAATTTTTGCGCGCAGAATGAATTTTTGCCATGTTACGGAATGCACCGCCTACCGCGTAGAAATTTTGTCCATTAAGCTTTTTAAAAGGAAATTGCGCAAAACAACTATCTATTGCCGCAAGATAATCCCTGCGGGCATTTTTTCCAGCAGTATCAACACGAAGCGGGCCAATAGGGAATGAATAGCCTTTCCCGGTTTTAGTGCCGTTTACTTCAATAAGCTCCAGGCTACCGCCTCCTAAATCTCCCACCACGCCGCGAGTATCATTAATTGAGGAAACCACGCCAAGCCCGGCATATTCCGCCTCAATTTCACCTGATAATACAGTTATTTTTACTTTATGCTTTGTTTCAAGTTTTTTAACAAATTTCTTTCCATCAGTTGCATCGCGCACTGCTGATGTTGCAACTATATTAACCTTTTTTATACCCATTATGCGGGTAAGCTTTACAAACCTTGCCACAGTTTCATTGGCGGATATAACACCTTCGGGGCTTAGTGCGCCAGTCTGGTTCATGCCGCGTGCCAGCCCGCATAGCATTTTTTCATTAAACAGGGCGGAAGGTGCGCGCTTCTTTCCATCATATATTACCAGGCGCACGGAGTTCGAGCCTATATCAATTACAGCAACCGGGTTTGGTGATTCTTTAAAGGGCATGTTTATAGTTATCAGTTATTAGTTATTTGCGGTTAGAGCGAGTCGTGTGGCTGTATATCAGCACAAAGATTATAAGGCACTATAAAAGAAAATTCAGCTTTCATAGAGCGCTTTGCTTCCATAGTTTCATAAGCGTTTTGTAGTCGCAAGAAGTAGCCATCAGAAAGACTAAAAAATTTGCATAGACGCAGATCTGTATCTGCTGTAATAGCACGCTCCCCCTTAATAATAGCATGGATACGGTTGCGCGGAACATTAATGTTATCTGCAAGATGGTTCTGGCTCATGCCTATTTCTTCCAGGAATTCATGTTTCAGAATTTCACCAGGATGTGGGTTATGTAATTTTTTCATTTTTATGACCTTTTTTAGTGATAATCTATAATTTCCACTTCATATACTTCATTATCTAACCACTTAAAGCATATACGCCACTGATTGTTAATTCTTATACTCATTTGCCCCTTCCTATCCCCTTTTAAATATTCAAAATGGTTACTGGCAGGGCTTTTTAAATCTTCTATATTTAAGGATACATCAAGCTGGCGAAGTTTTCTAAGTGCCCTATCCTGGATATCTACCGGAAGCTTACGGCTTGCTTCACCTTCCCATATTTTCCTTGTTTCTTTACACTTAAAGGTTTTTATCACCTTCCTAACTCCTGATTATACAGTGGTACGTGATATGTATCAAGTATCATTAATGCCTTTTTCTTTAGATTTCCCCTTCTTCCTCTCCCTAACTTTCTTTCTCTTATCAAATTTAAGCAATTTATAAATCTTATTTCTTTGTTTTTCAGATTCAGCTTTGCTAAGTGCCTTGCCGCGCCCGGAAAGGCTTGGGTTGGTCATGAAATAATCATGTGCGGAGAAAGATGCTTTTGTATGCGCCACCCTCACATAAGTTCCATCCCCATGTAATTGCCAGGTTTGCTTCTGGTCTTTCAGGTTGGCTACCATAATCTGCCCCATTACTTGCTCATGCACTGTTGCATTTTCAATCGGCACAAGCACTTCAACCCTGCCGTTAAAATTACGCTGCATCCAATCGGCAGAGGAAATAAATAATTTTGCATTTGGTGAAGGCAACTGGTTACCATCGCCAAAACATATTATACGCGGATGCTCCAGGAACCTGCCGACAATGCTTTTTACTCTGATATTATGTGAAAATCCTGGTATCCCAGGGCGAAGTGCACATATTCCGCGCACTACCAAATCAATTTCCACCCCCCCTTGCGACGCTGCATATAGCGCATCTATCACCTCTGGGTCAACAAGTGCATTCATTTTCGCCCATATATTTGCAGGGCGGCCATTTTTGGCGTGTTCTATTTCATTATCTATCAGCTCTAATATCCGGCTCTTTAAGGAAATAGGCGAAATTGCCAAAGCCGCAAAATCGGTAGGTGTTGAATATCCGGTAAGATAATTAAATAGCAATGAAGCATCTGTACAAAGTTTTGTATTGCATGTGAAAAATGATAAATCCGAATAGGTGCGTGCTGTTTGCGGATGGTAATTGCCAGTGCCGAAATGCACATAAGATTTTAAATTCTCACCTTCACGCCTTACCACCAGTGAAATTTTAGCATGGGTTTTAAGCTCAACAAACCCAAATACAACTTGCGCCCCTGCCCGCTCCAGGTTACGCGCCCATTTGATATTTGATTCCTCATCGAACCTGGCTTTTAATTCCACCACAACTGTAACGGCTTTTCCTGCTTCTGCAGCTTCCACCAGGGCTTTAACAATCGGGGAATCGCTGCTGGTGCGGTATAATGTTTGTTTTATCGCCACAACATCCGGGTCGCGCGCCGCCTGTTGCAGGAACCTAACCACCACATCAAATGTTTCATACGGGTGGTGGATAATAATATCCTTGGATTCAATAGCCGCAAAACAATCACCGCCATGATCGTTAATCCGTTCCGGGAATCGCTCCACATAGGGCTTGAATTTAAGCTTCGGATTATCGCAGGAATAAAGCTCCATAACCGCGCTAAGGCCAATTATATGAGGAAGTTCGATAGCATCGGATTCTTCAACCTTTAAACCTTCGCATAAGAATTTATGCAGCTTTATATGACCAGGCGCCTTTAATTTAAGTGAAATAACACTACCACGTTTGCGGCGTTTTACGGCTGATTCAAAATTACTGACTAAATCTTCCGCCTCATCTTCAATTTCAAGATCACTGTCGCGGGTTATCTGCATTACCCCAAAACCACTAATATGCTTATCAGGAAAAATCAGTTCTTTGAATAAATCGATTACATCTTCAAGCAGGATAAAGCGGTTGGAATTATTATTTATATTTATAAAACGACCAATTTTACCAGGCATTGGCATAACCACATAGCTAATCTCCTGTGAATCAGCATTTACTTTTATTTGTAATATGGTAGCCAAACCAAGATTCGGCAAAAACGGAAATGGATGGGCAGGGTCTACAGCAATTGGCGAAAGTGCCGGGAAGATATTAGTAAGGAAATAATTCTTCAGCCAGCTTTTATCTTCTTCGGAAAGATGATCCTTTGTTTCAACAGTTATCCCTGATGCACGTAATTTTTCTCGGATAATAACCCAGCATTTCTGGTGTTCAATCATCAGCCGCTCAGCTTTTACGATAATTTTCGCAAGTTGCTCGTGCGGGGTTAGACCATCTTGGCTGAGCGCGGTTATGTTATGGCGTATCTGGTCTTTTAAACCGGCAATACGCACCATATAAAATTCATCAAGGTTACTGGCGGAAATGGAAAGGAATTTCACCCTTTCAAGTAAAGGCACAGATTCATTCTGCGCTTCTTCCAATACGCGCCAGTTAAATTCCAGCCACGAAAGTTCACGGTTAATGAACCTATCACTTGGTTGCTCGAAAAAACCTTTGGTAGAAATTTTGTACATAATAGTAGAATGTAAGAGTGTTAGAATGTAAGAATGTAAGTAAGAAAAAAGTAAGGATTTAAAAGTATAAAGTAAGAATGATATTATTTCTTACTTCATAAATTTCTATTTCTTACTTACACTCTTACATTCTAACACTCTTACACTCTTTTTAATGAAATGAAAAAACTTTATTTACTACGCCATGCAGAAGCTGCAAACCCAGAAGGGATGGAAGACCACGATCGCCCTTTAAACCACAGGGGCACGCAGGAATGCAAAAAGATGGATAAATATCTTACAGGAAATAACATTAAGCCCGATATTATACTTTGTTCAGATGCAATCCGTACCATACAAACCGCTAAAAATGTATTTGCGGGACAAAATAATATCAATATTATTTTAAATAAAAAACTTTACCTTGCAACCCCAGGCGAAATAATCAAAGAAATTGCCAAGATTAGTGATAAGGTAAATTCAGCAATGATTGTTGCACATAATCCTGGCATTGAACAATTACTCAGGGTGCTGGCAGGCAGCGGCAGACTGGATATTTTACCTTATATAAAGAATCAATATCCTACTTGCGCGCTTACAGAGTTTTCTTTTAATGTGGAAAGCTGGAAAAATATTGAACCTGGCTCTGGGAGTTTAGAGAGTTTTGTAACGCCGAAGCAGCTTGGTGTCTTATTGTAGAGAACAGGGCTACCTCATAAATTTTTAAAGTTAATAATTTGAGCAAGAAGGTTATTATCCCAACCTGCTTTTTTGCGTAAAGCTTTGATAGATTGTCGTTTTTGTTGGACTTGTCTAATCATGTTGAGGGCGAAGTGCCTGATAACAGCCATATTTTGTGGGGCGTTTTCGCGCCTGATTCTAGAGAGGTCGTCATTAAAACTCATATCCAGCACCCAATGCAGGCTGTTTTCGA
>DITJ01000039.1 GCA_002422795.1 Alphaproteobacteria bacterium UBA6187
TCTAGTCCTGCACGAAGTGCATTCAACCTAGTTATATCGGGTTCAGTGTGCGATACAACATTCTTAAGTTGCTTGCTAGACCACACATCATGCTCCATCGGCGCAATATTAAAATCACCGAGGATTATCATTTTATCAGAGCTTTTACGGTTCTTGCCAAACCAGCTATGCATATAATCTACAAATTCCAGTTTGAACTTATATTTAGGATTTATATTAACATCCGGCTCATCGCCACCAGCGGGTATATAAAAATTATGCAGCTCAATATCACCAGGCAGAACAGCAGAAATATGCCGCGCATCAGGAGAGGCTGCTATTTCCAGTTTTTGCACATTTTTAAGAGGAAGTTTTGAAATTATCGCCACGCCATTATAGCTTTTCTCCCCACGAAAAACCACATGTTCATAGCCCAGCGCCTTTATGCTTTCCAGTGGAAAGTCACTATCTTGCACCTTGATTTCCTGTAAGCAGATAACATCAGGGCTGGCATCAGACGCAAGCTTACCAAGCAAGCCCATGCGCAGACGCACTGAGTTTATATTCCATGTGGCTATACGCATTATTTATTTCCTTCTTGGAGCTACTCCACTGAAACCTTACCTACAGCCTTAATCTGCTTTATATCCTTTATATTAAGGCCAGATACGTTATCTAGGATAGCCTTTTCAAAAGTAGCATCTTCAAGGTTGGCGTCTATTAAATTAGCCCCTGCCATATTGGCGGATGTAAAATCTGCTTTTTCAAGGTTGGAGGCTTTTAAATTAGCATCTTGTAAATTGGCACTGGTAAAATTTACATTTTTTAAACTTGCACCTTTTAAATCAGCATCCTGCAAATTAGCCCCAATCAATACAGCACCATTTAAACTGGCATCCTTTAAACTGGCATCTTGCAGGTTTGCACCATCAAGATACGCACCTTCAAGGTTTGCCCTGTAAAATGTAGCGCCATCAAACACTGCGCCCGCCGCCTTAGTATCCCAAAGCTGGGCACCTGTAAGGTTTGCATTACTGAGATTAGCCCCAAGTAAACTTGCTTCCCATAAATTAGCATCCGTAAGGTTAGCTTTTTTAAAGATTGCACCATCTAATTTTGCACTTTGCAAATCCGCCCTTTGCAAGTTCACTTCAGAAAAATCTGCATTGCTTGCATTAACATTATCAAGCCGCGCCTTTTGCATAAAAGCGCCTTCAAGCTTGCTATTTTGAAGGTTAGCCCCCTTAAGGTTAGCTGAATCCAACCCCACAGATACCATACTTGCACCGGAAAAATTCGCCTCGCGCAAATCAGAATAAGCAAGATCAGCCCCTTCCAGGTTAGCCCCTTCAAGGTTAGCACGGAAAAGATGCGCATTGGTTATATCAGCATAAGAAAAATCCACTTTTTTCATTACTGCATTTTTTAAATTGGCATTTTGTATATTTGCATATGAAAGCTTTGCTTCTGTTACTTCAGCATTCTCAAGATTTGATTTACTTAAGTTAGCATAATTAAGATTTACATCCTGCAACTTGGCTCCAATTAAATTCACCCTTTCAAGATTGGCATAATTAAAGTTCACGCTCTCAAGGTTACTAGCTTCAAAATCCGCCCCCCTTAAATTTGCATAGGAAAAGTCAGCACCTTTCAGAGAAATATTCTTAAAATTTATGCCTGAAAGATTAAGCTTAGTAAAATTCGTTCCGAATTTTGCAACAAGGTCTATTTCACTTCCTGAATCTTGCTTTGCATCTATATATGCTTTTATCTGCTCCGCCCCTGCCTGGGACTGCTGATCTTCCTGTATAGATTTTGTGCCAAGCGAATATGAAACAAAAGCTACAACAGATACTATTAGCAACATTCCTATAAACATACCTAAGTTGCTTTTTTTAGCCTCTTTCAATGGCATTATCATTACAATGTATCCTAATTTATTTTTAATTAACGGGTTTCGTCATGGCCCGAGTTTGTACTTGCAAACTATAGGGCCATCCAGCTTTAAGACTGGATTCCCCTATAGTTTTTGAAGAAAAAAAACTCGGGGAATGACTGAGAATTCTTAAGTTAAATTACTATAGGCAATATCTAACCTTAAAATAACTTCCTTCAATTCAAATTACAACAGTAAGTTGCTTTATTCTTACAATTAATAACTTCTCTCCTGAGGCAGCAATGGCTGCATTTCACTATTTCCAGCAAATAGCCGCACTTGTCGCGTATTATAAACTTCGTTGCCTTTTCTATCAATAGTTACCAAACTATGCACAGATGCATTTTCATCATCACGGCCTGGATAATCATTGCGGTAATGGCTGCCCCTGCTTTCTTTGCGGTTTTTTGCCGAAACCACCGTTGCAATTGCCTGCATAAGCATATTTTGCAATTCAAGTGCTTCTATTAGTGAATTATTCCAGATTAAACCTTTCTCTTTTATATCCAACCTATCCAGCATTGCAAATAATTCGCGTATTTTGCCTTCACAAACGGCAAGTTCATTTTCATCACGGAATACGCCAGCATGGAGCGACATCGCCTCTTTCATGCCTGATAACAACATAGAAGGCCTGATATCACCCTTCATATCCATCAGATTATTTAATCCAATAAGCGCCGCATCTATAGCAGTTCTGCTTGCAGAAGTTTTTTGTGGTATTTCACCAAGCAGTTGCTTTTCTTTAATTTCATCCGCAGCCGCCTTGCCAAATACTATAAGATCAAGCAGGGAATTGCAGCCAAGACGGTTCGCCCCATGCACAGAAACACATGCCGCCTCACCTATTGCCATCAGCCCAGGCACAACACCCCCCTTCATATCAACCACTTCAGCATTGGTGTTGGTGGGAATTCCGCCCATGCTATAATGCACCGAAGGCGCAACCGGGATAGCATCTTTCGCAGCATCCACGCTTGCAAATTTCCTCACCAATTCAAGCACTTCCGGCAGTTTCTTTTGCAGAATTTCTTTATCAAGATGCGATAATTTAAGCAATAAATGGTCTTTTTTAGGGCCTACTCCCCTGCCCTCTTTTACCTCCATTGCCATCGCCCTTGCAATAACATCGCGCGAGGCAAGGTCGCCATAGCGTGGCGCGTATTTTTCCATGAATTTTTCACCGAGGCTATTTACAAGATAAGCCCCTTCGCCCCTTGCAGCTTCAGTTATAAGGAAACCGCTGCTATAAAGGCCGGTTGGGTGGAACTGCACAAATTCCATATCCTGTAGCGGCAAGCCAGCACGCAGCACCATTGCATTTCCATCACCGGTGCATATTGAAGATGAGGTGTTGGTTTTATAAATCTGCCCATAGCCGCCAGTTGCTATTATTGTGTAGGCACTACTGAAAATATTGATAACGCCAGCATCCATATCAATCGAGGTAAAACCCTTGCAAACCCCATCATCCATTAACAAATCAAGGGCGAAATTATTCTCAATGAATTTTACATTATGCTTTAAGGCCGCCTGGTATAAGGTTTGCAAGATTGCGTGGCCAGTGCGGTCAGCCACGGCGCAGGCGCGGTATACATGCTCACCTTTGCCGAAATCAGCAGATTGCCCGCCATAAATACGCTGGTAAATTTTGCCATTATCACCCCTTGAAAAAGGCACACCTATTTTTTCAAGTTCTCGTATCGCTTCGGGTGCATTCTTGCACATAAACTCTACTGCATCCTGGTCTGCCAGCCAGTCTGAGCCTTTTATGGTATCATATATATGCCAACGCCAATCATCTTTGGTTACATTCCCAAGCGCTGCATTTATCCCGCCTTTTGCTGCAACTGTGTGGCTGCGGAGCGGATGCACCTTGGTAACGCATATCACCTTAAAACCATGCATTGCTGCCTGCAATGCCGCCATGATGCCAGCGCCGCCTGCACCGATGACGGTTATATCTGAGGAAATATGGTTGGTTTTGAAGGTGGTCATTAATTTTGTTGGTATATTATTATATAATTGTGAGTGAGCAACGCCAACCATTCCCGAGAAATCTATCCAAACAAATCAGCATGTGAGCCAGTTCTTGCCAATATCAGCATATTAGAGTTTATCTGATAAATTAAAAGCCAGTCAGGTTCTACATGGCATTCCATAAAATCCACCCAGTTACCATTTAATTTATGATTCCGGTTCTTTGCCAAAAGAGGTTTTTCCTCCATAAGCATCTCAACGATATTCCATAATTTATTCAGATTTTTACCACGCTTTTGAAGAGTACGCAGGTCTTTATCGAAAATATTTTTACGGTATAATTCGAGCACTATTTAAATTCCGACCTTAATTCATCTAAATTTGTTTTTATAAAGCCCTTACCTGCCCGGATTTCTTCTAAGGCTATTTGGGTTTCCTCATTAGGTATCTTAACATCAAAAGGGATGCCTTTATTCATAACTATCTGCCTGAAGAAAATTGTTATAGCTTCAGTTGTGGAAATACCAAGTTTATGTAAAATAACTTCCGCATCGCGCTTAAGTCCCGGAGTTACACGTGCGCGGATAGTTTCAGTTTTTATAGTTATAGCCATAATTTATCACCTCCTCATCAGCCCAACGTACCCCATACGGGCTACAATGTCAACAAAACTCACACCCACTTCACCTCTGGCGGCATAGACATCAAAATCGCCTCCACATTACCACCAGTCATCAGCCCGAATTTAGTGCCCCTATCATGCAGCAGGTTAAACTCCACGTAACGGCCTCTTTTTTCAAGCTGGTGCTGGCGCTGCGCCTCTGTCCATTTTTCATACATGTGCTTGCGTACAATTTCAGGGTATATTTTCAAGAATGCCTTGCCTACATCTTGCGTGAAGGCAAAATCATTATCCCAATTGCCTGTATCTAAATAATCATAGAATATCCCGCCAACGCCGCGCGCTTCATTGCGGTGCTTAATGAAGAAATATTCATCGCACCATTTTTTGAATTTTGGATAATAATCAGCATCATGCTTATCACAGGCTTGTTTAAATTCTGCATGGAAGGCTGCCGTATCTTCAGCGTTCTCATACATAGGGGTTAAATCTGCCCCACCGCCAAACCAGCTTTTGCTAGTCACAATAAACCTGGTATTCATATGCACCGCAGGAACCAGCGGCGAGCGCATATGCGCCACCAGCGAAACTCCGGTTGCAAAAAAACTTGGGTCAATATCAGCGCCTGGTATATCTTTGGCGAATTG
The DNA here is from genome assembly GCA_002422795.1 of Alphaproteobacteria bacterium UBA6187. Lineage (GTDB taxonomy): Bacteria > Pseudomonadota > Alphaproteobacteria > Rickettsiales > UBA6187 > UBA6187. Next base: position 5,165 of record DITJ01000039.1, read on the forward strand.
CTCACTGAACTGACCATGTACAGTAGATATATTCACTCCTACTTTTTCAAAAACCTGTCCGCGCATAACCGACATCTCACCACCTCCACCACCTTCACGCTGCCAGACTTTGCGTTCAAATTTAGCAGGGGTTTCAGGTTTCAGGTTACAAGTTNNGTTTCAGGTTTCAGGTTTCAGGTTACAAGTTTCAGAACCACCTGATGCCTGATATTCCGCCTCAATTTTTTCAAATTCAGTACAGATAAAATCACGCAAAGTCTTGAACCATTTTGCGGCTTCCTGCTTTCTTTTCTCAAGCATAATATTTCCCCGGTTACATATTTTTATGGTATAATGGCTGTTATAGCGTTTCTGCTTTTTATTTACTCTAGAAGTTCAAGGCGAATAAAAACAAAAGATACTATGTTTAATAACTAAAACCTCTATCACTGGCAACTGGTAACTGGTAACTGGCAACTAATAACTGGCAACTATATGGCAAAATCTACAAACAAAGCATTCACCCTGGTTGAATTATCAATAGTGATTGTTATCATAGCACTTCTTACTGCTGGCGTGATGAGCGGCCAAAATATAATTAAACTATCAAAATTGCAGAATGTAATTAAAGAAATAAAAGAGATTGAAACAGCCACTCACTCTTTTAAAGATAAATTCAAATATTATCCCGGGGATTTCCCAAGCGCTACCACATACTGGCCAAGCGCCAGCCCTGCCGCTGTAAATGGGAATGGTAACTGGCAAGTAGAGATATCATCAGCCGAGGGTTTGCAATTCTGGGTGCAGCTTAACCTTGCAGGTCTTTTACCTGGCAAATATACAGGCACAATTTCTGGAGTACGGTTTAAAGCCGGTGTAAATTGTCCCAAATCTATACTTCCTAACGGCGGTTACAATGCAGGTCATGGTGGTGTTGCTTACTATGGAACAACTGGACATTACATAGAGTTCGGAAATTTGGTTGGCAGCCCTAATGGACGTTACAATGGCTCAATCCTAACCAGTGCAGACGCTTATTTAATAGATACTAAAATGGATGATGGCTTTGCGTCAAAGGGAAATGTATACACTTTCAGGGGCGCCAACAGTGTCAATACTTGCGTTACCGGTGCTTATACCAGCGCATCCGCATCATACATACTTACCGATACAGCAGTAAATTGCCGCTTATGGTTATGGCTCGACAAAAACAAACAGTAAATTATTTGTTAGCAATAAAGTTAAGGCACTAAAATTGCTGGCGATTAATAACTAAAACTGCTATTATCATAAACTGGCAACTAATAATCCAGATATCCATATGAGAAAGCATACAACTTATGGGTTTACCCTGGTTGAATTATCAATAGTGATTGTTATCATAGCCCTTCTTACTGCCGGTGTGATGAGTGGCAAAAATATAGTCAAACTATCAAAATTGCAGAATGTAATTAAAGAAATAAAAGAGATTGAAACAGCCACGCACTCTTTTAAAGATAAATTCAAATATTATCCCGGGGATTTCCCAAGCGCCACCACATACTGGCCAAGCGCCAGCCCTGCCGCTGTAAATGGGAATGGTAACTGGCAAGTACCACTATTTTCAACCGAGGACTTGCAATTCTGGGTTCAACTTAACCTTGCAAGCCTTTTGCCTGGAAAATATACGGGTGCAGCCTCTGCAGCAACATGGCATAAAGCCGGTGAAAATTGTCCAAAATCCACATTTCCCAACGGTGGCTATGATGCAGGTTATCATATTAGTGGTGTTTATGGAACTAATGGAAACTTTATGGAATTTGGAGCCTTAGTAGGTAGTCCTAACGGACTTTATAATTCCTCAATCCTAACTAGTGCAGACGCTCATTCAATAGATACTAAAATGGATGATGGCCTTGCTTCCAATGGAAATTTATACACTATAAGGGGCGCCAACAGTACCGGTAGTGGTTGTGTTACCGCCGCTAGTACCGCCGCATCCGCATCATACATACTTACCGATACAGCAGTAAATTGCCGCTTATGGTTCTGGTTTGACAAAAACAAACAGTAAAATTTTTTACTGGAAGTTGAACAGATTTTGGTGTAATAATATATATAGCAGGGATTCAAGGGAGACTTTCCGGCTTAAGTTAATGCTCTATACTCATTCTGATTCTAATCGGTAGCTTTAATCAGAATTAGTAATAGCCGTGTCCCTACAAAGTGCAGCATTTTGCGCCTTGTCATCAGTAATAATCGAAGGTATCGCTTATGCTTTATTTGATGCGTAAACAGGATGAATCTATAATCATCAATAATAATATCAAACTTAAAGTCGTTGAAATAAAAGGAAAAGCTGTAAAACTAGGTTTTGATTTCCCGCCTGGGGCATCTGTACTCCGGGAAGAGCTTTATCTTAAGATTATGGCCGAAAACCACACCGCATCAACACAAACAGTAGATCCATCTATTTTTGCATCCTCCCCTAAATTATTATTAGGAAAAGCTAAAAATACCAGCACCCCCACCGCTTCTCCAGAATAAAATCAGAAATAATTAAAAAATTATTAATTATTTCACTTTTTGTAATATTGTTGTAATAATTGTAGTGTATAGTAATTATTAGAGGTCTTTAAAAGCTTCAATAATTTTAAATAATACTTATTAGCTTGTTACTTGATTTTAAATTAAATATAATGTATTTAGGTATTATTGAGGAATATTTGGTTTAGGAGCTATCATGCAGCCTGATGAAATGGAAAAGCATGAAAAAGCTTATAATGCAATTATTGGCTTTTACGATTTGGCAGAAAAATTAATTGATTCGGTAGGGCATCCAGAAGTAAAGGATCCCGTGTCGCAGAGAGATTTTATTGAGCCTATGGTAAAACAAATTGAAGAGGCTACGGATATTTTATCCGAAGAATACAGGAACTTCGTTACTACTGGCAAAAAGCCAGGGTTTTTAGCGAAGAAAAAAATTGAGAAGGCTGTGAAAACAGTTAATACAGTACTTCTTGAGTGTAAGAATAGTTTGAGTAATTAACGAAGGGAGAGATATCATGGCGGCAACTTTTACGGAAGCACTTGGTGGCAAATCCAATGGTAACACATTACCAAAAGAGCTATCTGTCCCTGTTAACAAAGCAACGGATGATTTTAAGTTCTTAGTTGCAGCCCTATCTGAAAATTTTGGGATGAACCTTGAATTAACAGGCAAAGGCCAGGGAAGATAAAATAGTATATTATTACGATAAAAAAACACTGCCTGGTTTGGCGGTGTTTTTTTGTGTAAAATTACCTTTTCTAGGCTCTGTTAAAAAAGTTTTTATAGAGACATTTTTGTATATTTTTGAACGAAAATTTAAGAAATTTTTTTCTAATAGCGGTACTATTTGAAAGAAGATTTCTTAAATTTGCAGCCAAAAAGATACAAAATACAGTCAGAAATACTTTGTTAACAGAGCCTAAAGCCCCCTATCCACCCACCATTTTACCCATCTGGAAGATTGGCATATACATTGCCACAATAATAAACCCTACAGTTAATCCCATGCCAACTATCATTATAGGTTCCAATGCTTCTGTAAGGCGCTCAACTGCCATATCAAATTCTTCTTCGTAATATTGCGCAGTTGCTTCAAACATTTCATCCATTTTTCCGGTTTCCTCTCCCACTGCAAGCATCTGGTAAAATGTCGGCGGAAAAATCGGACAGGTAGAATAAAGTGCAGAAAGCTGGTTTCCTGAATTAATCCCTTCTTTTACAACTTCAAAGGCATCTTTATAAACAGTATTGGTTATGGTTTTAGATATAATATCCAGCGCCTCCATCACCGAAACACCGGCTGCTGCCAGGTTTCCCTGCACCATTGCTATTTTAGAGAGGGTAGATTTTTGTATCACCTCGCCTATAATCGGTATTTTTAGAACATAACGGTCTGTAAAGCGTTTTACCTTGATGTTATTCCTAACCAGATATTTAAAAGTAAAAATAGACGCCGCAACCAGCACAACCAAAGCTCCACCTTGCGCAGGGTTGCGCAGGAAATTACTAACATTAACAATCATTTGGGTAGGCCCAGGCAGTGAATGCCCCATTGCGGAAAACATTCCCTGGAATACCGGCACAACCTTTATCATCATTATCCCTATAACGGCGGCGGCAACGCATAATAATATTATCGGGTAACTAAGTGCGCTTTTAAGTTTTGAGCGTATTTTTTCAGACCTTTCAAGCTGTAAAACCAGTTTGCGTAGGAATAATGTAAGCTTACCGCTGGTTTCACCCGCTTTAATAAGGTTTATAAATACCGTATCAAATACGCGGGGATGTTCAGCAAATGCTTCGGAAAGCGTACAGCCAGTTTCAACATCTTCTAATATTGAACGCACAACCCAGCGGAAATTCTTATCTTCCTGCTGGCTTTCCAACATTCTCAAGGTTTTTAGCATCGGTAGGCCAGCTTCTATCATTGTGGCGAATTTCTTAGTGAAAATAACCAGCATTTTCACTTTTATCTTTTTACCATTAAATTCTTTTTTAACTTTTATGACAGTCTGGGATTGGCGCTGTCCCTGCGGTAACCCACCACTTGCTTCTGTTTTAGTAATTTCTTCCTTACCGCTAATCAAAACTACATTCGTGACAATAACTTTTCGCTCGCGCAATTTCTGACTGGCTTCAGCAGCATTCCTGGCTTCTATCTCGCCACTGCTAACCTGGCTGCCTTCTATGCCTTTCCACTGGAATATAGCCATTTCTTATCCATTTAAGATTTAAGATTGTAGATTTAAAAATTTGGAAATCTTAAATCTACAATCTTAAATCTTCAATCCTCTACCACTAAGTTCCTCTCATACTCTTCAACACTCATAACACCTTCACGTATAAACTGCCGCCCACGTTCCTGCATATTTACAAAACCATCTTGCGTTCTGGCAATGTCGCTTATTTCCATATCGGAAAGCCCTTGTAGCATTGCCTGTTTTACCGTTTTTGTTATGGTAAGAACCTCATGTAGGGCGCACCTACCATTACTGCCCATCTGCATACATTTATCACAGCCTGTACCTTTATACGCTTTTAAAGTTGCAGCTTCTTCCTCCGAAAAATTAAGGCTCTTAAGTTTTGCAGGAGTAGCATCCACGTCTTCAATTTTGCAATGCGGGCAAATTAAACGTACAAGGCGCTGCGCTACAATCAAGCATAATGAAGATGTAAGAAGGTATGCCGGAATGCCCATATTTATCAGGCGGGTAATGGTGCTTGGCGCATCGTTAGTGTGCAAGGTACTTAGCACAAGGTGGCCTGTGAGCGCCGCTTTCACTGATATTTCAGCAGTATCTTTATCCCTTATTTCACCTACCATTATTATTTCAGGGTCCTGCCTTAGGAATGAGCGGAGCGCCGCCGTGAAAGTAAGGCCGATATTATCCTTAACATGCACCTGGCCTATGCCTTCTACGTTATATTCCACCGGGTCTTCTGCGGTAAGGATATTTACATCATCTTCATTTAATTCATTTAAAATTGCATAAAGCGTGGTTGATTTACCGCTACCGGTTGGCCCTGTAACCAGTATCATCCCTTGCGGGGAATGGATTGCCTTTTCAAGCTGCTTTAATTGCGTCTCTTCAAAACCAAGTTTTGCAACTGGCATACTTAGTGAACTTTTATCCATAATACGCATTACAACGCGCTCACCACACGCAGTAGGCAATATGGAAACACGGATATCTACCGTATCATCCTTTATTTGAAAGGATATCTTGCCATCTTGCGGCAACCTTCTTTCTGATATATCCAAAGAAGACATTATTTTAATACGGGTGGTAATCGCAGAGTAATTATCAAACAGGAAATTAACATATTCAGTAACTTCCTTCATCAAGCCATCACGGCGGTAACGCAAGCGGGCACATTCCTTGAATATCTCAAAATGTATGTCGCTTACTTTAAGTGTTATGGCATTTTCTATAGCGTTATTTACAAAGCTAACCACATTGGGCGCGCCGGAACCTATATCACCTTTCGGGGCTAAGGCATCTATAGTTGTAGGGATTACAGAATCCGCACCTGAAAGCGCCTGCCGGAAAGCATCTTTGGGAGAAAGCACCGGTTTTCTCTGCAAATCCACTTTAATTGGATCGGTCATAATACCTCACCCAAATAAACAGACCTGATGTTTGCTACATGCTGCATTATATATATTCCCCTGTAACGGAGATTATATCCCAATTATATTAATTTTTAGTTAATTACATAATTAATATGACACAATATGATTTACAAAAATATAGCGTTTCCGCTTTTCATTTCTACTAGGAATGCGAGGCGAACAAAATTTTAGCCTAGTCAAACCTAGGTGAAACCGAGATGTAATGAAATAAAGTTTACTTATATTTCATCACATCAAAGGTTCGCTAATTTTGTGAGGTCGATGAATGACGACGTAGAAATGAAAATGGGAAATGCTATACATTAACAACTTCTTAATAAACAATATGTATAATTAAATTTATGATTGAACTTTATAGTGTTTTTGTTCTTCATTTATGCTAGGCATTCAAGATGAGTAAATTTTTAGCGTAACGAAATCTACGTAAATTTTACAAGATTACGAATAACAACGCATAAATGAAAATACTATAGGATTAACTATGCACACCAAAACCCGCTACAAAAGGATAAAAGGCTTCACCCTTATAGAGCTTTCTATTGTTATAACTATTATAGGGATACTTGTAGCCGGAGTTGTTGCTGGAAAAGCCCTGGTAACTAACGCAAAAATCCGGGCGCAGGCAACAGACCTGCAATTATACGCATCTGCCTTCAACACTTTTTCTGCGCAATATAATGCAGTTGCTGGTGATATGGTGAATGCAACTTCTTATTGGGCAAGTGCTGCTAATGGAAATGGGAATGGGTATCTTAATTTGGGTTCTGACGTGGGAGACCCCACTTCAACAACGAACGAAATATATACTCTTTTCCAGCACCTATCTTTAGCCAAATTAATACCTGGCTATTACAATAACACCTATACATTAGGGGTTGGATATCCGGTATTAAAGCTTGACCCTACTAAAGGTATGCACGGCGCAAATGGTATAAATATACCAGGCTCTGACGAATATCAATTATCTGATTCTACCAATTTTGTTTCTTACCAAGCTGTTCTGGCGCTGAATATTTCAAAGCCATCTATTACAAATAACGGTTATAATGACATTGATGGCGTTATGAGCCCGAAACAAGCTTTTTTTCTAGACACTAAAATTGATGACGGCATACCAACCGAAGGCATATTTAAAGCATATAAAGCTTATTCTGCTAACTACCCTTGCTTAGATGGTAACGGAGTTCTTTTTGGTGTGGGCGGAAATTATTTACAAACAGATAATGTTGTGTGTATGGCGATATACGTACTTAAGTAGTCCAACCTAAAAACGGAAAAAAATATTTTATCTGGCAAGAAATAAGTCTAATGACTTTCTGCTAAGTTATTTGAGGTGAATAAAATTTTAGCCTAGGTTCTGTTGAGATTTTGCAATATTGTCATCCCGGGATTTAGAAAACCTTAGGCTCGCGCTTAGAGTCTTAGGTTTTTCTCCGGGATGACAGAACTAAAAATCTCAACAGAACCTAGGTGAAGCCGGGATGTGATGGAATACTTATATTTCATCACATAGAAGGTTCGCTAATTTTGAAAGACCCATGCACGACAACCTTCGTCAAAGATATGGAATTGGTATTAGCAAACCACTTATAAATCTTCCTTCTTCTTGCGCTTTTTAGCAGCAGCCTGCTCTAAAGATTTTACATTATCATTATTTACAGAGGTTGAAGATGCTGGCACTGAAGATGTACGTGCAGGTTTACCAGCTTTTACCTCAACATATTTACGGATTTCCTTGCCTGCAAGTATGTCCTTGATTTCCTCACCATTTAAGGTTTCAAATTCAAGCAGGGCTTGCGCAAGGGTTTCCAATTGGTCAGCATGTTTCTTTAGCAGCATTTCCGCATGTTGATAGCCCTCTTCTACAAGAATTTTCACTTCAGAATCTATAATATTGGCAGTATCATCTGAAATGACTTTATGGCTACCGGCTATTCCATAGCCAGGCACAGCACCTTCGGTTTCATTTGAATAATCAAGTGGGCCTAACTTATCGCTCATGCCCCACTGGGTCACCATAGCCCTGGCTAAACGGGTAGCCATTTTTATATCCGATGAAGCACCGGACGTAACTTTCTCATAACCAAAGATCATTTCTTCCGCTACGCGCCCACCCATTGCAACAGCCATATCAGCTTTTGCCTTAGCGCGAGTGAGGGATAATTTATCTTTTTCCGGCAATCTCATTACCATTCCAAGCGCGCGGCCACGCGGTATTATTGTAGCCTTATGGATAGGGTCTGATTCCGGGCAATTGATAGATACAACCGCGTGTCCGGCTTCATGATAAGCGGTCAGTTTCTTTTCTTCTTCACCCACCACCATACTTTTACGCTCAGCGCCCATCATCACTTTATCTTTCGCTTCTTCAAGCTCTTTCATAGTGATAACCTTGCGGTCACGCCTTGCAGCAAGAAGTGCGGCCTCATTTACCAGATTGGCAAGGTCTGCCCCTGTAAAGCCAGGCGTGCCACGTGCGATAACCTGGGTATTCACATCCGGCGCAACCGGAACTTTCTTAATATGCACATTTAAAATCTGCTCACGGCCAAGAATATCTGGCAATGGCACGATTATCTGGCGGTCGAACCTGCCTGGGCGAAGCAGCGCCTGATCCAGAACATCCGGACGGTTAGTGGCAGCCAGGATAATAACGCCTTCATTTTCCTCGAAGCCATCCATTTCAACAAGAAGCTGGTTAAGGGTTTGCTCGCGTTCATCATTACCACCGCCAACACCGGCACCACGGTGACGCCCAACCGCATCAATTTCATCAATAAATATAAGACATGGAGCACTTTTCTTACCTTGTTCAAAAAGGTCACGCACACGGCTTGCACCAACACCAACGAACATTTCCACGAAATCTGAACCTGATATTGTGAAGAACGGCACATCTGCCTCGCCTGCAATAGCTTTGGCCAGCAAGGTTTTACCAGTTCCTGGCGAGCCTATCAGCAAGCAGCCTTTCGGGATTTTACCACCGAGTGCCTTGAACTTATCAGGGTGTTTCAGGAAATCGACAATTTCAAATAATTCCTCTTTAGCTTCTTCAATGCCCGCAACATCCTTAAAGGTAATTTTTTTTATTTTCTCAGCACCGATAAGGCGTGCGCGTGAACGTCCAAAACCCATAGCACCACCCCTGCCGCCGCCAGCACCTTGCATCTGGCGCATGAAAAATATCCACACACCGATAAGGAGCAACACCGGGAACCATGAAGCAAGTATACCAATCAGGGAATTCATACCAGTATCAACAGGGCCAGCCTCAAACCGGATGCCATTTTCGTTTAGCTTATCAATAAGGCCAGGATAATTAGGGTTATATGTTGAGAAGGCCGCACCATCTTCAAACTTGCCATTAATAACAGGCCCCTGGATTTTAACTTCCTTTACCCTTCTTGCAGATACATCATCAAGGAATTCAGAAAAAGCTATTTCATTTTTTGCACCACCTAATGTGTTGCCTTGAATTAAATCATACCCAACTACTAATACTACTATCAGTGCCAGCCATACAAAGAAATTTTTTCCGTTACGCATTTTTTACCTTTTTAAAATAGTGTATTAGAGTGTGAGAGTGTGAGAATGTAAGAATATTAGAGTATTAGTGTATTAGTGTAAAGAATGCATCTTCACTAATACACACTTACATTCTTACATTCTTACATTCTCACATTCTCGCTACAAAAAACCTGCCTCAGATTCTCATCAACGTAATATCCTATGTGGGGTACGGCAAGCACTTTTTCAAGGGTCTTTAGTGCCGGAAATGTATAAATAACTTTTTTTGGCATAAATAACTTTGCAAGTTGCATTTCTGCCGGCAGTTCTTTTTTTAATAGTTCAGGTATAAAACCCGCACGTACTAAGGCTTCAAAGCCACTTTTGCCCAGGGCCCCTATTTTCAAATTTTTATCTTTAACATCCCCAACATTACACAAAAACCTGCCATCCCATTTTATTTGTGAATTATTTATAATCTCCATATCACCCATTACAGCAGCAGGTTCGCGGTAAATAAATAATATATTTTCCTCCCTCTGCTTTTTACTTGTAGCAATGGCACATCCCCATAATGTGCTGCCACTGGCGATATTTCCATTAAGTATATTATCATGTAAATATTCAAGGTTATCAAAACGTGGCTTATATGCATCCCCTGAAATATGCTGAAGCGTGGATGCTAAAATGCGCAGGCGCTCTTCTTTATGCAGCTCCTTAAATTTACTAATATTGATGGTATAAAACCCCTCATCATGAAAAGTAACAATCCCCTTAATCCTCTCAGATATGCGCGCTTCAATATAATCTTTTGCCCTTGCCATGTGGCTGGCCATATCCGCCAATCTTTGCGTAAATAATTGCGGTTCTGGATTTTCACTTATTAATTTACGAACCTGAACACGGGTGAATTTAGTATTTTCATTGGAAGGGTCTTCTATCCATTCCTGATTTTTCCCGCGTAAATATGCACGCAATTCTTCGCGGTTTAATTGCAATAACGGCCTGATTACATTTACACCAAATACATTACTAATTGCAGGAATTCCGGCAAGGCCATCCACCCCGCTGCCGCGCATTATGCGCATCAGCACAGTTTCAGCCTGGTCGTTTAATGTATGCCCTACTAATAAAGATTTTATATCCAGCTTTGCACAGAAATCCGCCATAAGATTATAGCGCGCACTGCGCGCCTCGGCCTGGATATTGGAGAGTTTTTTATCTCCCTCCCAGCAAAGTATATGATGCTTTATACCGTATTTTGCTAACCACTCCCCTACCTTTATTGCCTCAAATGCGGCTTCAGGCCGAAGGCCGTGGTCGATAGTTACCGCAGTAATTTTCATGCCTGATTCTTTTGCATATTCATTTGCCAGCAAAGCAAGAGCCATGCTGTCTGAACCACCGGAAACGGCAATGGCGATTTTTCTTTCATCTTGTAAGAGATTTTTTATCTGGGATTGGAAGATTTTGTTTAGGTCTGTCATGGTGTGGTTTAAGGAAAAGGATTTCAAATTTTAATTAACTTAAGAATCCCCATTATTTCGTTATTTGGCAGGTTTCCCCGCGAAAGAAGGGGATCCAGTTCTTTTTACATACAACCAATGTATCTTATATATAATAACTCTGGATTCCCTTCTTTCGCGGGAACACGTGCTCTATTCACAATTTAGTACAAAATGCAACATTATTAAGATAACTTCTGAATGAAACTACTTACACTTCAATCCCTTCCTTTCCGCATCAGCCTTTAAAAGCAAATCTTTATCAGCTTCAGGATATTCTTTTTTCATCTTATCAATAGTTGCGCAAGCTTCCTTTTCTTTCTTTAGATTCTTTAATGACATTGCAAGTTTCAGTAAACTATCAGGGGCTTTATTTCCTTTCGGGAAATCCTGGTAGCCTTTTAGAAAATTCACCGCTGCCTGTTGGTAGTTAGTTCTTATATAATAAGTTTCCCCTAACCAGTAATAGGCATTACCTAGCAAATCGCTATCTTTATTATTGGCAATAAAATCCTTGAATGCTTTTTCAGATTCATCATATTTTGCCTGGCGCAGGAACTCGAAAGCTTTTTCATATTGCGTGGCCGCATTAGTTTTTGCAGGAGCCGCTTTAGTTGCCGCTTTTGCGGCAGNNGGGGCAGCCGCTACCGGAGTGGCTGGCGTTGCCGGGGCAGCATTTTCAACAGGATTTACAGCGTCCGCAGCAGGAACGGCTAACGCTTCTGGGGCAGTATCCACAGGCTGGTTAATATTTGAAACTGCATCAGGCGCAGGCAGTGCATTCACTTTCTTTTCAAGCGCAGATATGCGGAAATCAATATCTGATATTATTTTATCAAGCTTACTTGCCAGTGTGCTTACACTGTGCTCCACCTCTTCAAATTTTCCATTCAGTGCCCTGGTTCTTTCTTCATCTGAACCGATTGGTTCCTCACTGATATTGCCCGCCTGTTTACTTCTAGCTTTATTACTTTTACCGCTTCTATATAATTCCTGCTGTACGGTTATCAGATTTTTCTCTAGGCTATTTATCCTATCTTGAAGGCGCTGCATTGTAAGTTCTTCTTCACTAAATTGTGCATTAGCACCCGCACCGCTTAGTAAAAAAACACCAAGAATAAGTACATGTAAAATTTTTTTCATAGATTTTTATCCTTACCCATTTTCAAGAATGGTATATAATATATTATAAAAGTTATTTTTGAAGAACTTTCTTATCATACTCGCATAAGGCTATTATTGGGCAGCGGTAACATTCCGGTTTCCGCGCTTTACAAATATACCGCCCATGCAAAATAAGCCAGTGATGGGCGTGCATCTGCCACTCTTTCGGGATTACTTTTAAAAGCTTATCACCGGTTGCATCTGCGGTTTTAGTTTTCACCAGGCCAATGCGGTTACTAACGCGGAATACATGAGTATCAACCGCAATGGTAGGATGACCAAAGGCGCAGTTAAGCACTACATTTGCAGTTTTAACCCCCACCCCAGGCAAGGACTTTAATTTTTCAAAATCCTCTGGCACTTCGCTATTATATTCTTCCACGAGTTTCTTGCTAAGCGCAATTACATTTTTTGCCTTAGCATTAAATAACCCAATGGTTTTTATATATGATTTAAGGCCATCTTCACCAAGTTTAAGCATTTTTTCAGGAGTATCAGCAACTTTAAATAAGCCGCGCGTTGCCTTATTAACCCCAACATCAGTTGCCTGCGCTGAAAGCACTACCGCAACCAGTAATGTATAATTATTCACCGATTCAAGCTCGGTTTTCGGATGTGGGTTATTATCGGAGAATATCTGGAAGATGGCGTTGATTTTAGCTTTGTTCATATCATCTGAAAGTTTAGTTTTTTCAGATGATATACTAAAATTCTTTAATTATACAACATGCTAATTTTTATATACAAAGCTCTTCGCCGCTTCTAACTCTTTCATAAAAGTTTTTTACACCTCCTATTCTATTTGTAAATGTAGGTGTTATTCTACTTTCTGAATCAGAGTTTCTTTGTGTATTACTTGTATCAGTATTATCTATAGGCTCAATCCTTCCTTCTTCCATAAGACGCATCATTTCATCTGGTTGCTTTATACTTCCTATTTTTTCTGCAAAACTTGGTTGACCCTCATGTCTTTTTATAAGCAGAGGCAATGCCTCTTCTCCTGTTTGTGAATCACCATCTTGCGAACTAATAGCTTCTGTTTGTGAACTATTATTGTTTGTTTTAGGTGTAATACTATTCGCCCAGCTATAAACATAATCAGGTACAAAGTGCCGTGCCACTCTTAAATTTGTCACATTTCTTGCAAGTCTTTTAGAAGATAGACGCGAAGAATTATTTGGTTCAGTATTGTCATAAGCCCCATATAATGGCAGCCCGATTATCCTATATGCCAAATTACTAGCTATACAAGTTAAAGCAACTCCTACCATATTATAAGCTTTCTTATCTAACCTGCTATCTTTAAGTGCTTCATCAAGTACATTATATGTTAAATCATGCACTAATGCAGTAACTGGAAATCCGACTCTTATTGCCATAGGCAGCACATCTTTAGCTGCATTTCTAAAAGCCTGGGAAGTGGTTGCATTATCTTCCCTGGATGAAGTAATATTATTTAGTAACTCTTCTGCTTTATCAGCAGCATATATTTCTTTAGCATAGCCATGCTTCCGCAGGGCACAGAAAACTGCAATCCCAAAGCCGATTCCTGCCAATATTTCTGGAACAGGGTAAGAACTACCCATATTAATTTGCGGCCTGCTTCCGGCAGGCAGTGAAGAACTTCCTAAAATCTCAGGAGTTTTTGCATTGCATGGGAATGTACCATCGGTTTGGTCATGCCTAATACTTGGTGCATCTGGATTATAAGCATATTTCAGGTTTATTTCATCAACCGGGCCATAGCTAGTGCGTATTTCAGGATATTTTTCCCATGTTAAATATTGCCACATGTGTGAAGGAACATATAATTTTGGATCAAAAATATAATTTAACTCACATAAATTACTTTCATAGCTCATTATAGAACTTCTGGCAGTATATCCTGTTTCAAGTTCAATATTTGCCTCTACGCCTTCATTCTGTGTATGACGCAAGCCCATGGCATGGCCAGTTTCATGGCTAATTACATACTTAAATTCATTTGTTTTTCCAAAAATATAATTTGTAAGCTTAATGGCAAATTGTTTTAAAGATTCATCAGCATCAAATATATCAGCTATATTAGGTATCGATAAAGATCTATCTATAAGAACATCGGAGCCAAAATCTAATGGATAATCAGCACTTCCAAAAGCGTCCCCGGAAAGCAAATTATTACACATAATGTAATTAATATTTGCCTTAGTATTTGAATCAACTTCCTGAAACCCAATATGTCCTGGCAGGATATTATTTTGTAAATCTTCATGCAGTATATTTCTGGTGATTCTTTTCATCTCTTCGGTAAACGGAATATTACATCCATAATCCTGTCCGTGCGTAAAATCATATTTGTTGAAAATATAATCAGCAAAGCGGTAAGTAATGTTAAAAGGTTCCGCAGTTTGTTTATAAGGCTCTATAGTGCGCGCTTTTACATCAATGTAATTAGCGTCATCGTAGTAAGCATAATCATCGTAGTAAGCAGCATAATCATCTGATCTCTCTTGATATGGCGCGGTCCATACAACATCAGATAAAAATTTATTTGAATAATCATCAGTACTATGTTCTTTTGCACTGGAAATTCCATACATATTCATCATAAAAAGTAATGGGCTTGTATATTTCATACTCTATTTTTCCATAATTATGAGTTTACATCCATAAATCGTGTAATTATTAAATTATTAATAAACCGTCAAAATTGTAACATAATTACAAACAAAATAAAACCCATTTCTACACCTTGCCAAAAAGCTCTTTTAACTATATTATTACAGCAATTTATAATTGCATAAGGCTTAAAATGATTACCCCAACCTCCCTTAAAAACAGCAAAATCGCGGTATTTGGCCTTGGCAAGGCTGGTATGTCTACCCTTAATGCTTTGCTGAGAAGCGGCGCAGAAGTTTATGTGTGGGATGATGGTGAAGCTTCCCGCGCAAAATTACAGGCGGAAAACCTTAAAAACGTGCATATTGTAAGCCCGGAAGAAACCCCGTGGAATGAAATAAAATTACTGGCCTTAAGCCCGGGAATCCCTTTAACACACCCGAAGCCGCATAAAGTTGCAGAGCTTGCAAAGGCTGCAAATTGCCCGATTGTGTGTGATATTGAAATATTATACCATGCGCAAAGCCAATCAAAATTCCTTGGTATTACTGGCACTAACGGTAAATCTACCACAACCGCGCTTACAGGGCATATACTAAAAAACGCAGGTGTTAGTGGCGAAGTGGGCGGGAATATCGGTATTCCGGTTCTGGATCTCACCCCGCTTAGTGAAGATGGTGTTTATGTACTGGAAATGTCATCATTCCAGCTTGACCTGATAAAACAAACCCATTTTAATGTTTCTGTATTTTTAAATATCACCCCCGACCACATCGACAGGCACGGCGATATAGAAGGCTATATTGCGGCAAAATGCCATATATATGAAAACCAGGGTGAAAATGATGTAGCCATCATCGGTGTGGACGATGAATATACAAATAAAATTTATGAGCAATTGAAATCTTCAGGCAAAATTGGCCGCATAATCCCTATTTCCACAAGGCGTGAGATTGCAGGCGGAATTATGGTAAAAGATGGGGTTATTTATGATAATAGCGGCTCCATTCCTAAACAATATACACTTGGTTATTTAGAACGCCTGCCAGGTGCGCATAACGGGCAGAATATTGCGGCTGCTTTTGCTGCCACTCTTGCACTTGGTGTGCAGCCTGAAAAAGCAATTGCTGCAATTAAATCATTTGAAGGATTAAAACACAGGATACAGTTAGTTTCAGAAATTAATGGTATAAAATTCATCAACGATAGTAAAGCAACTAACGCTGATGCCACAGCCAACGCCCTCCGCGCTTTTGATGATATTTACTGGATACTTGGCGGGCTTTCAAAAGAAGGCGGCATTGGCTCACTCGTCGAATTCTTCCCGAAAATAACCCACGCTTTCCTGATAGGCAAAGCCCAGGATGATTTTGCAAATGTCCTTGATGGTAAAGTTACCTATACAAAATGCGAAACCTTGGCAAATGCATTTGACGAAGCTGCTAAACGCGCATTAAATGATAATAAAAAAGGTTCAGTAGTTTTATTATCCCCGGCTTGCGCTTCATGGGACCAATGGCCGAATTTTGAAGTGAGGGGCGATGCTTTTTGTGAAATGGCTATTAATTTGAAGGAAAAGGTGTAGAACGGAAAAGTTCCCTCTCCCTTGAGGGAGAGGGCGGATTTCTCCAATTTTCACTTCAAAATTGGTAAGAAATCCGGGTGAGGGGGAAATTAAAGTAAAAATGGAAATTTTTCATTATGCATTTGTCATTTTACTTCAAGAGCCCCCCTCACCCTAGCCCTCACCCTCAAGGGAGAGGGGACTACACGGCTCTTATAAACACTAGTGCCATAAGGCTAGAGGAAATTAACACCCTCTATAAAAGACTTAATTATGAATAAACAATGAAATTTGATCGTCAAAACACAAATATCTTTACCTCATGGTGGTGGACGGTTGATAAAATCTCCCTGCTTGCCATATTTATAATTATGGCATTCGGTGCGATTATGGTTACAACTGCAAGCCCAGCCGTCGCCGAGCGTATCGGTCTTGATGGCTCATATTTCATAAAACGCCAGCTTATATTCCTTGTTATTACCTTAGTGGTAATGTTATTTTTTTCCTTCTTAAACCCAATAGTTATCAGAAGAATCGCCACAATTGGCTTTGCTATAGGAATTATACTTTTGGTCGTGGTGCTGATATTCAGCCCGGAAACCAAGGGCGCAAAACGCTGGATAAATCTTGGCGGTTTTTCCCTGCAACCTTCTGAATTTATGAAACCGTTTTTCATTATAGTAACCGCATGGATGCTGGCAGAAAGCAAAATAAAACAGGGTTTTAAGGGATTAAAAATATGCACAGCCCTATATGGACTGCTAGCAATATTATTGCTACTTCAGCCGGATGTGGGCATGTTTGTTGTGATATCCGCCGTATGGGCCGGGCAGCTATTCTTATCTGGCATTCCGCTAGTTTATATCCTTATAATGGCAGTGCTGGGAATTGTCTCACTGCTGGGCGCATATCTTGTGTTCCCGCATGTATCTTTGCGCGTTAATAAATTCTTAGGCATAAACAGCGATGATAATTACCAGGTAAAAAAATCCCTGGAGGCCTTTAATAGTGGCGGCATAACCGGCAGAGGCCCTGGTGAAGGCGTGGTAAAACAACATCTTCCCGATTCCCATACCGACTTCATATTCGCCGTTGTGGGTGAAGAACTTGGCGCTATTGTATGTATAATTATCGTATGCCTTTTTGCTTTTGTAATTTTCCGTGGTTTTAAGAAAATGCTTGGTGAAAAAGATTTATTTTTTGTATATGCAGTATCAGGATTGTTAATGCAATTTGGCGTGCAGGCTATGATAAATATGGGTGTTGCCTTAAACCTGCTTCCAACCAAAGGTATGACATTGCCATTTATAAGTTATGGCGGCTCATCAATGATTGCCATTGCGGTTGCAATGGGTATGATGTTATCACTAACGCGCAGGCGTTTTGGCAATATAAAACGGCAAGATTTTACAGGAGGATAATATGGCTACACAGAAAAAACTAACGGTTGTTCTGGCAGCAGGCGGAACCGGAGGACATATATTCCCGGCAGAAGCACTTGCCGAAGAACTTACACTTCGCGGCCATAAAGCCATATTAATAACCGATGCAAGGCGCGAACAATACACATTTGCACAAAGGAATAACATAGATGTGCATGTTGTTTATACAAAAAGCCCAAAAGGCGGCATAGTCGGAAAAATCAAAGCTATTGCAGGAATTTTCATCGGTTTATATCAGGCAAAGAAATTGCTAAAAAAAATCAAGCCTGATGTTGTGGTAGGATTTGGCGGATATCCTTCCCTGCCCACCGTACTTGCAGCGCTGATACTTAATATAAAAACAGTTATCCATGAACAAAATTCAGTAATGGGGCGTGTGAACAGGCATTTGGCAACAATGGCAGATAAAATTGCCACTTCATTTGCTGATGTGCGTTTTATAAGTAAAAAAGACCAGAAAAAAATTATCCTCACCGGCAACCCGGTACGCCCGCATATTAAAGCTGTGCGCGAACTGCCCTACCCTACCCTTGATAAAGACAGCCACTTGCATATACTTGTAACTGGCGGCTCGCAAGGTGCTTCCGTGTTCAGTGAAATTATTCCTGAAGCACTTGTTTCTTTGCCAGGCGAGGTAAAAAACCGTATCCGCATAGACCAGCAATGCCGCAAGGAAGATATCGACAAGGTTCGAAAAATATATGAAAGTGCAGGAATAAATGCTGACCTTGCAACTTTCTTTAATGATATGTCGGCACGTCTTGCTTCTGCGCATTTACTCATATGCAGGGCCGGTGCATCAACTATTGCTGAAATCACCGCGTCCGGCAGGGCTGCAATATTAGTTCCTTATATGCACGCAACTGACGACCACCAAACGCACAACGCCCGCGCAATATCTGATAAAGGCGCAGCCTTCCTTATGCCGCAGAAAATTATCAGGGCTGATTTAATCGCAGAATATATCAAGGATTTCCTGGCAAGGCCGGAAGCGCTTGTTAAAACTGCCGTGAACGCCTTTGAACTTGGCATTATTGATGCTGATAAAAGATTGGCTGATGTGGTGGAAGAGGTTGCGTAATGGTATTCATGCCCCACTGGCCTAAAGTTTTAGGCATAAAACCTATATATTATGATCTTGAGCGCATTAATGAACTGATGGCAAGGCTGGATAATCCGCATAAAAAACTGCCTCCTGTAATCCATATTGCCGGAACGAACGGCAAAGGCTCTACCACTGCCTTTATGCGCGCAATATTAGAGGCTGCAGGTTATAGGGTGCATGTTTATACATCCCCACATTTAATTAATTTTAATGAACGCATCGTGCTTGCCGGGCAAGAAATCAGCAATGATTACATGACACAAATAATGGAAGAATGCCGTATTGCAACTGGCGATATGATGATAACTTTCTTTGAAGGCACCACCGCCGGGGCGTTCCTCGCCTTTTCAAAAATTCCTGCGGATGTGGTACTGCTTGAAACAGGAATGGGCGGCAGGCTGGATGCCACCAATATAATCGATAAACCGGCAATGACGGTTATAACGCCAATATCCATAGACCACACTGAATTCTTAGGGCCAACAATCACCACAATATCAGGTGAAAAAGCCGGGATCATGAAACCAGGCGTTACTTGCGTATCATCCCTGCAAGTGGAAGATGCCGAAGATGTGCTGCAACAGGAAGCTGCAAGAATTGGCGCAAATTTGCTTTCATTTGGTTATGATTGGATAGTTGAAAAAACGGAAAACGGCATGTCTTTCCAAAGTGAAAAATTTGATTTACCAAACCTGCCCCGCCCTGCCCTGCTTGGCGACCACCAGATAATTAATGCAGGCGCGGCAATCGCAGCAACCCTTAATCTGGAAGGGTTTAATATAACTGAAGAATCAATTGTAAAAGGTTTGCAAGCTGCAAAATGGCCTGCGCGTATGCAGCCGATTAAATCCGGCAAGCTTCTGGATATGCTGCCAAAGAACTGGGAAATATGGGTGGATGGCGCCCATAATGAAGCAGGCGCGCATGTTCTGGCGGCTGTACTTGATGATTTTGATGATTCAAAGCCGACTTATTTTATCTGCGGCTTCACCAAAGGCCGCAGCGCCGCCAAATTCCTTACCTACCTTAAAGGCAGGGCAGAGTTTGTGTGTGGAGTATTAGTAAAAACAGAACCAGGCGCACAAGGCCCCGATTCAATAGCAAAAGATGCACATTCGGTGGGTTTCGAATCTGCACCATTTGATGACATTGAAGATGCATTACGCTTTTTAGGCAGCCGCAGCACTACAGGACGCGTAGTTTTCTGCGGGTCGCTTTACCTTGCCAGTGATGCATTGGTTTTGAATGGGTAGCGTTTTATCCCTGCCCCTCATAGAATAATTTTAAAAAGTGGCAATAGGGCACGTGTTCCCGCGAAGGCACTGCTATCAGGTAAAAATAATTTCCTAAACAGGAAGTGACCCTCACCCTAACCCTCTCCCAGGGGGAGAGGGAACTATACGGATACCTTTCTTCAAACCTAGAATGGGAGCACGGCACCCGTGAATCCCCTCTCCCACTGGGAGAGGGTTAGGGTGAGGGTCACTTAATCTTATACTCACGCATAAGTCAAACTCGTCCATTCTTCCGCTAAAATCGGATGACTCCCTACTTTGGTGACAACAATAACACAAATAACTTAACAGGCACTTAAATCCCACAAGCAACCAAATAGCTTTTCAGGGCAGTTTCAAGCCTTGCCAGCCCTTCCTTGCTTGATGATTCGCATCTTGAAACCAGTGCCGCCTGTGTGTTGGATGCACGCAGCAACCACCAGCCATCAGATGTGTTAACGCGCAGGCCGTCTATGTCATTATAGGTTTCAGAGCTTCCGGCAGCATTTTCCTTCGCTTCTTCCTGACACCTGATACCTGAAACCTG
>DITJ01000050.1 GCA_002422795.1 Alphaproteobacteria bacterium UBA6187
TGCCTGCCCATGTGCCTTGGGTTTGGCAACGCCTATGTCGATTATGGTAGGCACGGGACGTGGTGCGCAAGCTGGGGTTTTAATTAAAAATGCTGAAAGCCTTGAGCTTATGGAAAAAATCAATGTACTGGTTATTGATAAAACCGGAACACTAACCGAAGGAAAACCAAAGCTAACCTCCGTTATTGTGGATAAAGGCTATAAGGGTGATGATGTATTAAAGCTAGCTGCCGCACTCGAAAAAGGCAGTGAACACCCTCTTGCCAGAGCTATAGTAGAAGGCGCGGAGTCTAAGGGTTTAAAGCTTGAAAGTGCGAAAGATTTTGAATCATTCACAGGCAAAGGCGTTGCGGGAACAGTTG
Source organism: Alphaproteobacteria bacterium UBA6187 (assembly GCA_002422795.1). Classification (GTDB taxonomy): domain Bacteria; phylum Pseudomonadota; class Alphaproteobacteria; order Rickettsiales; family UBA6187; genus UBA6187. The sequence goes on from DITJ01000050.1 coordinate 363, forward strand.
GCAAAAAGAAAGTTGCCCTTGGAAATGACAAGTTGCTCAAAGCACTCAAGGTGCAAGAAACCGATTTAATAAAACAAGCCGATGAGTTGCGTAGTAAAGGTGAAACCGTGATGATGGTTGCTATTGACGGCAAGCTTGCTGGCTTAATTGGCGTTGCTGACCCTATCAAGGCAACTACTAAGCAGGCTTTGCATGACTTACGCGCGGAGGGTATCCGTATTGTTATGCTTACCGGCGACAACGAAAAAACCGCAAAAGCCGTTGCCGGACAGTTGGAAATTGATGAAATCGAAGCAGGGGTTATGCCTGACCGCAAAAGTGAGGTCGTAAAACGCTTGCAAAGTGAGGGCTATAAAGTTGCCATGGCTGGTGATGGGGTAAATGATGCTCCGGCCTTAGCGCAGGCCGATGTTGGCATTGCTATGGGAACGGGTGCAGACATTGCAATGGAAAGTGCCGAAATAACTCTGGTAAAAGGTGATTTGACGGGCATCATACGTGCCAGACGTTTGAGTGAAGCCACTATGAGTAATATTCGCCAAAACCTGTTCTTTGCCTTTATTTACAATGCGGTTGGCGTTCCTGTAGCCGCAGGATTATTATATCCATTCTTTGGGATATTATTAAGCCCCATCATCGCCAGCGCGGCTATGACGTTTAGCTCGGTGTCTGTGATTTTGAATGCGTTGCGCTTGAAACGAGTGAAACTTTAATGGAGTTAATTTCTCTTTTTATAGTTTCATTCCTTGCAGCAACCATCCTGCCTGCACAATCAGAAATGGTGCTTGCCGGGCTGCAATTACAAGGAAAAATAAACCCACTTACCTTAGTTGTTGTAGCAACGCTCGGTAACGTGCTTGGTGCGGTCGTTAATTGGTTTTTGGGGCGATATTTAATTCATCTTAAAGAAAGGCGCTGGTTTCCCATAAAAGAAAGGATGCTTAATAAGGCAACTGGTTCTTACCAAAAATGGGGCGTGTGGACTTTGTTATTAGCCTGGATGCCATTTATCGGTGATCCGCTTACGCTTGTTGCAGGAATTTTCAGAACAAATATTTGGCTTTTTCTGTTGCTTGTTACTATAGGTAAAGCTGCACGTTATATAGCTATAGTAATGATCTTTTGATTATTATATCTTGACTTATATATAGTATATCTTGACTTATATATAGTATATCTATATGTCCAGATATATGGATATATATAAAGCACTATCAGCCTTTGGGTCATTGTCACAAGAAACAAGGCTAAAAGCCTTTAAATTACTTGTTGAATATGGAAAAGGCGGCTGCGCTGCATGTACGCTTAGTGAAAAGCTGGGTGTGCCACAAAACACATTGTCATTTCACTTATCGCATTTGAGTAATGCCGGATTAGTAAAATCCAAACGTGAGGGACGCTCAATAATCTACACTGCAAATTTTAAAGCAGTTGAAGGTTTAATGTCATATATGGCTGAGAATTGTTGTGCCTCCGATACCGTTGATTGCTTGACCTCAAAAAGAATTAAAAAGAACAAATTATGCTAAACGTACTATTCCTGTGCACTGGCAATTCATGCCGTTCAATTATGGCTGAGGCTACTTTAAACCATCTAGGCGGTGATAAATTTACGGCCTATAGCGCGGGTAGCTTTCCAACTGGTGAGGTGCATACGCTAAGTTTGGAAACTCTAAAAGCCAAAGGAATTGAAACAAACGGCTATCGTAGCAAGTCATGGGATGAGCTTGAAGGGCAAAAAATAGATATTGTCATTACTGTTTGTGATAATGCCGCAGGTGAGACTTGCCCCATATTCTTGGGCAAAACTATAAAGGCACATTGGGGCGTTCATGATCCTGCTAAATTTAAAGGCACAAACGAGGAAACTAAAGCCGAATTTGAACGCATCTATAAAATGCTAGAAAAGCGGATACGCGCTTTAATCAACTTACCGCTAGAGCAGGTGGACACAAGCGAATTACAACAACAATTAAATGCAATAGGTCAAGCAGCATGACTAAAAAAGAAGAAGCGCCACTTGGTATTTTTGGTCGATATTTAAGCCTATGGGTTGGGCTTTGTATTATAGCGGGTATTACGCTTGGTAATATTGTCCCCTCTTTATTTGAGGTGGTTGCTAAACTTGAATATGCCAAAGTTAATTTTGTGGTAGCCGTATTAATTTGGGTGATGATTTACCCGATGATGACACAAGTTGATTTTTCTAGCCTAAAAAATCTAGGCCGCCGCCCCAGAGGATTATGTATTACGCTGGTTGTTAATTGGCTTATAAAGCCTTTCACAATGGCAGCTCTTGGCGTTTTATTTTTTGAGCATGTATTTGCTGGATGGGTAAACCCACAAGATGCAAAAGAATATATTGCTGGAATGATTTTGCTTGGCGTTGCCCCATGCACGGCTATGGTATTTGTTTGGAGTCAACTAACAAGAGGTGATGCGGGTTACACGCTCGTTCAAGTGTCCATAAATGACATTATAATGGTATTTGCCTTTGCACCGATTACAGCTTTTTTGCTTGGCGTTACTGATATTGTCGTGCCATGGGAAACGTTATTATTATCGGTTATTCTCTACATTGTTATACCCTTGATAGCTGGCTACATAACACGCCATACATTAATAAAGAAAAATGACAATGGTAAGGCGTTACAGCGCTTTGCTAGCCACCTTGAGCCATATTCGATTATAGGATTGCTTGCGACTGTAGTTTTGCTGTTCGGCTTTCAAGCTGAAACAATCTTGGAAAAGCCAATGATTATAGGTTTGATAGCTGTTCCTCTGATTATTCAAAGCTACGGTATTTTTATTATTGCTTATGCTTGGGCATACTTTTGGAAAGTGCCGCATAACATAGCCGCACCTGCTGCGCTTATTGGCACATCAAACTTCTTTGAACTGGCTGTTGCAGTTGCTATTAGCCTATTCGGACTTCATTCTGGTGCAGCTCTTGCCACCGTTGTTGGTGTATTGGTGGAAGTGCCTGTTATGCTTTCGCTGGTGGCATTTGCCAATAGAACTAAGCGTAGCTTTATATAAGGCTGGTAATATATCTATGCACAAAAAAACCAACCACCAGCAAAGCTAGTCCAACTCCATAACTCACCCAAAATCCATAATCAAATTTCTCCGCAAAAAAGAATGGAAGAAAGAAAAGCCAAGATACAGGAACACCTATAAGGATGCTTTTGGCAAAGGTTATGCTGGCGGCTGGATCTCGGTATTCTGCATAGGAAAAAGCGATAGCCAAAATGGATGCCAAGGGTAAGGCGATGATAAATCCTGCCAGTTCAGGTTTTTTGCCCGCTAGCCATGAACTAAACGCTATGGCGAGGGCTGCAACACCTGTTTTTGCAATAAATACTAGCATAGTAAACTCCTATAAAATGGTTAGAAGAAGCGCATAACGGCCTGCTTTACCGATGGTGACTAAAATTAAAAATATCCAGATGTTAGTTCTGAATATCCCGGCAACCAGTGTAAGTGGGTCGCCTATAAACGGCGTCCATGCTAGAAGTAATGTCCACACACCGTACTTCTGATACATGGCAGTCGCTTTATTCATCATACGGCCTTTTATCGGAAACCACTTTTTATCCTGAAAATGGATAAGGTAACGACCTAATAGCCAGTTTATAACAGAACCAAGAACATTGCCGGTAGTCGCAACGATAAGCAAAAGCCATTTAGGATAATCTCCTGCAAAATGAAGTCCAGCAAGAACCATTTCAGACTGAGCCGGGAATATTGTTGCAGCCAATAAAGTAGATGCAAACAATATAACTAGATCAGACAAGTTGCTCATGATTGCCTATTGTTCCAAGCCTTCAAACGTGCCAGAAAAATTGGCATCGTAGAATTCGCCTTGGTCAGAGATAAGGACATATAATGTTTTGTCCTGAGCTTTATTATTAAGGCTTACAATGTAATAGCCCTCACCCTTTCGGTTGATGGCTTTATCAGATGCTGAGATATTTTCCCATGATGCATCCAATTTGCTGCCTTCAATGTCAATCTGTTGTTTGACTACGGCAGCAACATTGTTACCAGCTTCTATAATAGCCATTTCATTGCTAATGGGCTGTCCGCCGTGACCGCTGCCATGAGCAAAGGCAAGTTGAGAGGAGATTGCCATTATGGCAAAGAATGAGAGAATTTTTTTCATAATATTTCTCTAATTAATGTTATTTTGTATAGCATCAGTCATGTGAGTGACCGTGCTGTTCACTTGCTTCATGTGCCTGATTATATTTGTACAGGCCAAAAATCACTGATCCAAAAATTAACAGTACAATAACGCCAATTTTTATGTTCGATTTTGTTTCTTTATCCATAGTAGTCCTCGGGTTTTTTTTGTTAAAAAGTGTTTAATTCATGCGTTTAATGTCAGTATACGCACCATTAGTTTGAAGCGTTAAGGTGACTGTTTCTTTATTGCGGTTACGCCAGAACCAGCCGTGATTACCATCGAATGCAGCTTCAATAGTGCCTTTATCAGTAGCTTGTCCAATGCCTTTGCCGTAGCCGTGATAGTCTATGTTCAGTTTTTTGGAATCGCCGTGATTATCAAAGTTTACTTTGCCGGTGCTGGACCATTCGTAATGAACCTTATGGCCTTTTTTAAGCGATACCTTTATTTCTGTACCTTCGTTTGGTGCAAGCGTGATTTTCATTTCATCGTTGCGCACTTCGGCTGGTGTAGCGTTTTCTTCTTCATATGCAACAGGCTGAGGTTTTACCTCTTCCGTTGCTGCTTGGGCAGACGATACGAGTTTTGCAACTTCTTCTTGTGCTGCCTCTGCTTCAAGAGACACTCGAATTTCGCCCATTTGTTGCAAGCCGGTAAGTTTGCCAATGCCGGTTGGGTCAATGGCATACTCGGCTGGCATTACGACTGTTGCCAGCAGCACACTTGCGCCGACGAGGGCAAGCAATGTGGATTTAATCAGCTTCTGAGTGGAAGGAAGCTCTCTGTCAGTGGGGATATTAGAATTATACATAGTTGTCCTCGTTTATGTTTAAGATGTTACGATACGATATAGCCAGTGATCTGGTAGCCCATTAGCAGGAAACCAAGCATCATCATGAAGGCATTCGCGGTATAAGCGTGGCGCATGAAGCCGCCGGATTTACGCCAGTAAGTAATGGCAATCAAGATGGCAACGAGTGCCAGTATCTGACCGATTTCCACGCCGACATTGAAGAAAACAAGGTTTGCAAGCAGTCCATCCTGCGGAAGCTCGTAATCCAAAATCTTGGTGGCAAGGCCGAAACCGTGAAACAGACCGAATATAAATGTGGCGGCTTTGGTGTTGGGCTGGAAGCCAAACCAACGCTGGAATCCACCCATATTATCAAGTGCCTTGTACACGACAGAAAATCCGATAATGGCATCAATGATATAGGGGCTGATACTAATTTCCATCAAGACACCGGAAAGCAGTGTGATAACGTGACCAACAGCAAAGAGTGTGACGTAAATACCTACGTCTTTCAGGCGATAGAGAAAGAATATAACGCCAAATAAGAATAACAGATGGTCGTAGCCCGTCATCATGTGCTTTGCGCCAAGATATATGAACGGAATAGCATGAACACCGGTAATTTCAGCAATATAGCCCTTATCCCCGGAGGTTACACCATGAGCAAACGCGGCATCGGCTAGAAAAAAACTGGCAATAAGTAGGAGTAGTATTCGCATAAAGTGCCTCTATAAATATTTAGTGATTTCTTTGAGTTCTTTTATTTTTTTTCTAATTTCAGCGGGCTTAGCTCCTTCATCAACGTCAATACAGCCTTCTATATGGTCTTGCACCAGAGTTCTTTTGGCGTTGCCAATAGCACTATAAACAGCTTGCATTTGTTGGGCTACTTCCAGACATGGCTTATCCTCTTCGAGCATGGAAATTATTTTTTTCAAATGACCATCAGCGCGTTTAAGGCGCTTTATAATATCTGGATGTGTGGCGTGTACATGCATTTTTACCTCTTCATTCTTGACATTGCATAAACTTTCCATATCCTATAGGGGGGGATAGGTGTTTGTCAACGAGGAAGATTTAAGCATGGATAAATGTTGCGAGACAGTTAAAAAGCCAGATGAATGCTGCGATGTTAAAGACGGCAAGCATGGCTGGGACTGTCGTTATCGCCAGATATTATGGGTGATATTACTCATCAATGCTGGAATGTTCTTTGTGGAACTTGGTTCCGGGATTTATTCAGGCTCACAATCATTGCTGGCGGATGCTATAGATTTTTTTGGTGATGCTGCAAATTATGGTATTTCATTATATGTGCTCAACAAGTCCGTGAATTGGCGTGCTGGTGCATCAATGTTAAAAGGCGGAACAATGGGGTTATTTGGTCTGTGGCTTATAGGAAGCATAATTTATAAGGCAATATTTGCAGAAGTTCCAAAGGCTGAAGTGATGGGTGTGGTTGGTTTTGTCGCATTATTAGCTAATGTCATATGTGCAGCACTACTTTACAAATACCGCAATGGCGATAGTAACCGTGAATCCGTGTGGATTTGTAGTCGTAATGATGCCATTGGAAATATTGCGGTGATGCTGGCTGCTGCCGGAGTATTTGCCAGTGGTACAAAATGGCCTGATTTACTGGTAGCAAGTATTATGGCTAGCCTTGCCCTTCACGGAGCTTTGCGTATAATTAAAAAAGCTAGGACTGAGTTAACAGTTAGTTAATAACTCAGTGGTAGACTTTGACTAGAAAATATTGTAGAAATTTGAGTGTTATGAAAAAATTGCCTGTATTTTTAGTTGTTATGACGTTGATTGCCGGAAGCTTATTCTCGGCGATGCACGCTCATGCCGCTGGCTTTTCTGATGGTGGCGTTCAAATAGTTAAATGCTTGGACGATAATGGCAATGGCGATGATTCTGCAAAATCAACTTCATGCCATCAGTGTTGCCATTCAAGTTCACACATCACATTGAACCAGCAATCAGGAAATACTTACCTTCCTGTTTCAAAAAAGCATTTTTTCTCACGTGGTGAATCTTATTTATCACAATTAAACTCCCCTCCTTTTCAGCCTCCTCGAGCTTAATTTCTGACGTGGGCTAGTCCTGCGTGTAGGTAAAGGTGCGTCTTGCGCCTCCATACGGCTATCCGTATTTAAAATTATCCAACAGAAATTAAGGAAATAACAATGAAAACTTTATCACTATTAATCGCTTTATTTGGCCTATCAGCTTGTTTTGCAACTAATAACAATGCTTCCGAAGATGGCGTCAAACATATGAAACAATATTCGTCTATTGAGCAACTAAGATGTCCAAAATCACGTTACCATTCCGTTGGAAAGCGTCTTGAATGCAAGCATGAAGTTCGAGCAGAGCTAAACGCTAAATTAGAAGAAAAAGAGGCAAAAGAAAATGAAACAAATTAAATTACGTATAGTGTTATTGGCAGGAGCAGTTTGCATATCGCAAGCTGCCCCAGCTTTGGCAGTAGAGCCACATTCGGCTAAAGATCATACTACATATGAGTCTGCTCCGCTTATGAAGCTGGAAGATGCTATAACAAAAGCAATAGAGGCATCACCACGGCTGCAATCTTCTAAAGCAGGGTTTGATGCGGCAAAAGGAGCAGAGAGGCAAGCTGGATATTGGCCTAACCCTGAACTTGAATTTGAAGCCGAAAATGTTTCCGGTGATGGTCAATATAGTGGAACTAATTCTGCTGAGTACACTTATGGACTAAGTCAGAAAATAGAAATTGGCGGTAAGCGTTCATCAAGAAAGAATGCCGCAAAAGCAGTGAGTGAAGCTGCGAAAGTTTCTTTTATGGCGGAACGGATGAATCTGGAGCGTGACGTGCATATCGCTTATGCCAATGTACTCGCTGAAGAGGAAGCCTTGGAACTTGCTATTGAGCAGGAAAAACTAGCTAAAGAGGTTCTGCAAACCGTATCAAAACGTGTGGAAGCTGCTCGTGAACCTGAAATACAAAAAAGCAAGGCAGAAGTTGCTTACGCTACCAGTGTTATTTCTCGTGAACAGGAAGAACGCCAGCTAAAAGTATCAAAAAAGAATCTGGCGCAATTATTGGGAGAAAGCAGTTTAAGTTCATCGTTGGATCATTCCCATTTCTTTGAGCTTGATGCCCCTTTAGCCATAGAGACGTATCAGGAAAAATTACGCAATGCTCCTGAAGTTCTAATTGCATCACACCTTGAGCACGAAAAGGAATCTATGCTTTCATTTGAAAAAGCGCAGAATATACCGGATCCACGTTTGAATGTAGGCGTAAGAGATTTTCGAGAAAACGGCAGTCAGGCGTTTTTATTTGGGGTATCTTTTCCTATTCCGGTAATGAATCTTAATCAGGGTAATATTGCTAAAGCAAGTGCAGAACTTAGTCGGGCTAGAAGTGATAGTCGCCAGATGGAATTAACATTAGAGCAAAGCCTGATGGAAAATTGGCAACACTGGCAAACTTCTTATTCAGAAGCAAAAAGTTTGAAAAACAAAATTTTACCGGCCGCAGACAAAGCATTCAAATTGGCCTGGGCTGGTTATGAGAAAGGAAAGTTTCCTTATCTTGAAGTTCTTGATGCTCAAAGGACACTATTTAATGCCAGAGCGCAATATCATAATTCTTTAAAGAACTATCACTCTTCACGTGCCAATGTTGAGCGTTTAACGGCCATAGAAAACAAAGAGGAATAAAAAATGAAACGATATATTTTTATAATTATACTATTTTTAATAGTTGGAGGCACATGGTTTGTGTCTAACAGCCCTCCTGTTTCTAATGCAATCGCTGCAGGTGAGCACGCAGAAGATTCGGACGGTCATGAAGAAAGTAATCATGATGAGGGTGAGAAAGAGCATGGTGGTCATGGCAAGGAACATGGCGGACATGCAGACGAGCACGAAGATGAAGGCGGCCATGGAGGTCATGACGAGCATGAGGAAGAAGGTAAAACAGAAATCTCTCCTGACGCGGCAGAAAAAGCCGGAATAGTTATTTCCAAGGCTTCTTCCGGAACAATTAGTGAGGTTGTTTCTCTTACGGGACGTATTGGACTTAATCGTGATAGCACAGCAGAAATACGCGCCCGTTTTCCGGGTATTGTTAAAAGTGTAAATGTAAAGCTTGGGCAAAAAATAAGTAAGGGCGATGTCTTAGCAACAGTAGAAAGTAATGAGAGTTTGAAAACTTATTCTATAACATCACCAACAAGCGGTGTGGTTCTTAAGAAGAATACAAATGTTGGTAATGTAGCTGGAGAAAACCCTCTATTTACTATCGCCAATCTTTCTAATGTGTGGGCAGAATTTCACGTTTTTCCACGTGACCTTGATAAGGTTAAGGAAAGTCAGATGGTGCGTGTACATACCCTTGAGGATGGCCGAGAAAGCGAATCTCCAATCACCTTATTACTGCCGACAGCGGACGCTCTTAGCCAAACGGTTATAGCTGTTGTTACCATTGAAAATAATGATGGAAAATGGCGACCTGGCATGACGGTAGAAGGCGATGTGCATGTTTCACGTCAGGAGGTTTCTATTGCTGTATTAGAGGAGGCTATCCAGCGCATGGAAGATGAAACCGTATTATTTGTGAAAGTAAATAATGATTATGAAATGCGACCTGTAAAACTTGGCAAAAGCGATGGCAAGAATGTTGAGATTATTGAGGGCTTAAAGGCTGGAGAATCTTACGTTAGCAAGGGAAGTTTTATCGTCAAAGCTGATATAGGCAAAGCCGCCGCCAAACATGAACATTAGGAGACGATAAATGTTAGAACAAATTATTCATTTTTCTATCCGACACCGCTGGGTTGTTATGTTCGTGGTGATTGGATTTATGGCACTTGGTATTTATAATTTTAGTAAGTTGCCTATTGATGCGGTGCCTGATATTACCAACGTGCAAGTGCAGATCAATACCGAAGCTCCCGGCTATTCGCCTTTAGAGTCCGAACAGCGGGTAACTTTCCCGATTGAAACGGTGTTAGCGGGAATCCCAAAACTTGATTATACACGCTCGCTTTCCCGCTATGGATTGTCGCAAGTAACGGTGGTTTTTGAAGATGGTACGGATATTTACTTTGCACGACAGCTTCTAAATGAACGTCTATCGCAAATAAAAAGCGAACTACCAGAAGGTTTAGAGCCTGTAATGGGGCCAATATCTACAGGTCTTGGTGAAATATTCACTTATGTTGTCGAGCTAAAAGAAGGAGCTAAAAAAGAAGATGGCTCTGAATATACTCCAATGGATTTACTAACCATGCAGGAGTGGGTAATTCTGCCGCAACTTCGCAATTTGAAAGGAGTTGTGGAAGTTAACTCTATAGGTGGATATGAAAAACAATTCCACGTTATGCCTTACCCAGGAAGGATACTAGCTTACGACCTAACTATTCACAGCATTGTTGAAGCATTAGAAAAAAACAACGCTAATATTGGTGCTGGTTATATTGAAAAAAATGGTGAGCAATATCTGATTCGTATTCCGGGGCAGGTAAAAGATATAGAGGATATTAAAAATATCATTGTAGCAAAGCGTGATGAGCTTACTATTCGCATTGGTGATGTTGCAGACGTTAAGCTGGGTTCGCCGCTTCGCACAGGAGCAGCAACGCAAAATGGTAAAGAAGTGGTGCTGGGAACGGCTATGATGCTTATGGGCGAAAATAGTCGTGACGTTTCAAGAAGGGTTGCCAAAAAGCTCGAAGAGGTAAATCAAAGTCTGCCGGAAGGAATTGTCGCAAGAGCGGTTTATGATCGTACATCACTGGTAGATCGCACCATTGCAACTGTATCTAAAAGCCTGCTTGAAGGTGCATTACTTGTAATAGTGGTTCTATTCCTACTTTTAGGCAATATCAGAGCCGCACTTATCACAGCAGCAGTTATACCTATTTCAATGCTTATGACTATTACAGGTATGGTAGAGCGTGGTGTTTCAGGTAATCTAATGAGCCTTGGTGCGTTGGATTTTGGTCTTATTGTAGATGGCGCAGTTATCATCATTGAAAACTGCATCCGCCGATTTGGTATGGAGCAGCACAAATTAGGCCGAATCATGAATCAAGAAGAAAGGTTTAAGCTAACGGCAGAAGCTACCGCAGAAGTGATAAGCCCAAGCCTATTTGGTGTTATTATTATAACCGTGGTGTATCTGCCTATTTTCTCACTCACCGGCATTGAAGGTAAAATGTTCCATCCGATGGCATTTACCGTTGTTACAGCGTTACTATCGGCTCTTGTATTGTCATTGGCATTTGTGCCATCGGCAGTGGCATTATTTGTCACCGGCAAGGTAGAGGAAAAGGAAAACATTGCCATCCATAAAGCAAAGCAATGGTATAAGCCTATGCTGCTTTGGAGTCTTGACCGTCCTAAACATATTATAGGTGGGGCAACGATCCTTGTGGTTCTAAGTTTACTTATGGCCTCAAGACTCGGCACTGAATTTATCCCAAGTTTGGATGAAGGTGATATTGCCTTACATGCAATGCGTATTCCAGGAACCAGCCTTACCAAATCAGTGGAAATGCAAATATTGGTAGAGGAACGTGTAAAACAATTTACTGAGGTGAAAGAAGTCTTTAGTAAAATAGGTACGCCGGAGGTCGCAACCGACCCTATGCCGCCTAACGTTGCCGATACCTTCGTAATGCTTAAACCGCGAGACGAATGGCCTGATCCGGATAAAACTAAAATAGAGTTAATCCGTGAGATGGAAGAAGCTTTGGAAAAAATTCCTGGTAACAACTATGAATTTACTCAGCCAATCGAGATGCGCTTTAACGAGCTTATTTCTGGTGTTCGAAGTGACTTAGCCGTAAAAGTTTATGGTGATGATTTGGATCAGCTTCTTAAATCAGCGCAAGAAATTTCAAAAGTTCTACAAGCTGTAGATGGTGCTGCTGATGTAAAAGTTGAGCAAGTAAGTGGTCTTCCTGTCTTGAGTATTTTACCTGATAGACTTGCCCTTGACCGCTTTGGACTTAATATAGCTGATGTTCAGGAAATTGTTGAAACTGCTATTGGTGGCAGAAAAGCAGGACAGGTGTTTGAAGGTGACAGGCGCTTTGATCTGGTAGTGCGGTTGCCTGAACATTTGCGAACTGATATACGCACATTAGAGCATCTGCCTATTCCACTTCCTCAATCTGAGCAAGAAGGAGTAGATACACGGCCTGATTACGTGCCACTTAAGGAGGTTGCAAGGTTAGAAATTGCTTATGGCCCTAATCAGATAAGCCGTGAAAATGGTAAACGTCGAGTGGTGGTAACTGCTAACGTGCGTGGGCGTGATTTGGGTAGTTTTGTTGAGGATGTACAAGTCGCCGTGAAAGAAAAGGTAAAACTTCCGGCCGGATATTGGACTGCTTACGGCGGTACATTTGAACAGCTTATATCGGCTCGTGCTAGGTTAATGATTGTTGTGCCAGTCGCCTTACTGCTTATTATCGGCTTGCTGTTCATGGCCTTTGGTTCAGGTCGTGCGGCATTGTTGATATTTAGCGGCGTACCACTGGCTTTAACTGGCGGTGTTGCAGCCCTATGGCTTCGAGACATACCTTTATCAATATCGGCAGGAGTTGGCTTTATCGCCCTTTCAGGTGTAGCTGTGCTGAACGGTGTAGTTATGGTGTCTTTTATCAAAAGCTTACGAAACCAAGGAATGCTCTTAGATGAAGCAATCATTGAAGGAGCATTAACAAGGCTAAGACCAATCCTGATGACAGCATTAGTTGCCAGCCTCGGCTTTGTTCCTATGGCTCTAAACACAGGTGCAGGAGCAGAAGTGCAAAGGCCACTGGCAACAGTAGTAATCGGCGGGATTATTTCTTCCACCGTTCTTACGCTACTAGTGTTACCTGCTCTTTATAGGCTGTTTCACAAGAATGGTAAAAAAAAGAAGAGCGATAACTCTAAAAATCAAAGTGCTAAAAATTAACCATTTAACAATATTAGGAGTAACCATTATGAAAAAAATTATAACAATATTAGCCTTGGCACTAACTGTTAGTGCTTGTGCAGCTAACACACCTAAACTTACCCTCGATCAACAATTACAGGACAAGTCTGTGGAGGAGCGAAAAGAAGTTTTACGGTTGGCTTGTCTGAATGAAGCGGAATGGAGTTCCAAAAAAGATATGAAAAAACATCGCCTACATCGCCACCGTTTTAATCAATATTTAAATACAACAGAAGAAACCAGGCGTTTAAAGGCATTATGCCGAGAGATGTCAGATAACTACAGCAATACAGAAAATAAGTAAATTTAACTTCGAAGCTAAAGAAATCTAATTTAGGAGCATACAAATGAAAACTCAGAAAACCATAATATTCACTCTTCTTGGCGCTGTAATACTTACAGGATGCCAAGCTACTTATAGTGATAGTTTAAGCCAAAAACTGAACAACAAATCACCAAAGGAAAGGAATGCCATTCTTGCCAGTGAGTGTGCGAATGAAATAGAGGCTGCACGTCAGAAATATAAAGAAACCAGCGCCCAACATTCGGAAAGAATGAACGAAATTTGTAATAAGATGACTGGGGTATCTATCAAAGCAGATAAATAAAACACACGCTTGAAAGGCATAGCTCTTGGTATAATTTAGGAGCTATGCCTTTTAATTTAAAGAATAATTATTAACCACAGGTAAAACTCAACAAAAAAGTCTGCTATTGTTTTGTAAAAAATAGGCGACAATTGACCGCCTGATGGAGATGTTTACATTCATGCTATCCGAAGGAATTGAAGCTAGCGATGTTGTGATGAAGTAGATTACCAAGAAAAATTTAGAGTTGTCTAATTATCTATAAATACAAATCTCCTTCTGCCTCCCTACGCTTTATCAATCCCTCCAGCTTTCTGCCACCAGCCCAGACCCATTTCATGAATTCAGCAGGTGCAGCCTCATGTTCCTCACGGTTTACTTTCCAGCGGAGAGTTGAGCGCTGCAACGCACCGGAGCCGAGATTGTAGGTAAAAGATACCAGCGCATCAAACTGGTTATCGGTCAATCGCCAGCAATTCATCGTCCCACTCTGAATCTTCATGGGTACGGTTGTCAGCCAGCCTGTAAGCCTTTATCTGTGCCTGTGTGAGTCCAGTGGCGATATGTACCGGAACCTTCTTTAACCCCAACTGCTGCGCCGCTTGCAGCCGCGTGTGGCCAGCAATAATGACCATTTCCTCATCCACCACAATAGGCTGGCGGAATCCGTATTCCTTAATGGAGGCCGCCACCTTGGCTATCGCCCCTTCATTGCGCCGTGGATTCCGCGCATACGGAAGCACCCGGCTTATTTCAAGCAGTTCTACTTTCATGATTAACCTGTTGGATTAAATAAATTCTGTGTATCCACGCATGCAAACGAAATGACCGAAATGGTGGCCACTTCGCTACTGGCGCGTGTAAGTGTTTGATATTACAAGATTTGGGCTTCGCCCAAACGAAACGAAATGCTTTTTTCCAGGCTGTGCCTAGGGAAATCCTGCGCCCGCGCTGCACCCGCAAGGGGGACCCCTCCGGAGTACCTTTTGATAATCACGGGGATT
>DITJ01000114.1 GCA_002422795.1 Alphaproteobacteria bacterium UBA6187
ACTTTTAGTGGGAGTAATTGACTTATTGCTGGAGTTACAGCAGGGAAAGGCTTAGTAAGGCAGGCTCAGTTACGCGGCATAACCACAGACATCACTAAATTTACAGCAGCATATAATGCTTTTAAATCGCAATATAATGCAGTTCCAGGCGACATTAGAAATGCTTCAAGTTATTGGGGCACAGCATTAGATGGTGATGGCAATGGCTACATTAATACAAGCGCAGAAGGTTTACGCGTCTGGCAACATTTTGCATTAAGCGGACTTATATCAGGCAATTATACAGGAACAGGAGCAAGTATTGTTTTTGGGGTCAACTCACCAGCAGGGCCATTAACGAATTCTGGTTATCAATTTACAACTCAATATAGTGCAGTTAACGCTATCTATGGAAGAGGAAGAAGTGAGCATGGCATTCGCTTTGGTAACCCTACCGGATTAAATATGAACTTAGGTATAATTTCTACGCAAAATGCATTAGCGATTGATCAAAAATTTGATGACGGATTGGCATCACGAGGGAATGTAGTTGCTATAAATAATAACTTCAGCGCCCCTTCTGGCACAACCTGCACAACCGGTACTTTCAATCAAGCAGCAGGCAGTAGCAATTACCGAATGACTGTTACTTCTGATTCAGCTTGCGTCATGCAATTCTGGATTGGGAAGTAATTAGACCCTTCCAAACACTCCCACCTGCTCCAGATGGTGGCTATAATAAAACTGGTCAATGGCGCTTAAGCTTTTTAGTTTATAGCCATTTTCATGCAATATTTTTGCGTCCCGCGTGAATGTTTGGCTGTTGCACGATACCATTATTATTTTTGCTATGCCAGCAAGTGCAAGGGTTGCAACCTGTTTAAGCGCTCCTGTGCGTGGCGGGTTGATGATTGCAGTATCATATTTACTTAATTCCGCACGGCTAAGTGGCAGTTTGTCAATATCGCGGCAATGTGCACTTATTTTATCCTTAAGATTATTGCTTGCAATGTTAACTTGCATTGATTTAATCATTTCCGGCGCTATCTCATAGGCGCTTATATGCCCCGCAATATCAGCCAGTGCAAAGCTATAAACCCCAACACCTGAAAATAAATCCAGAACTTTAGCGCCCCTATCAACGGCTGGGATTACAGCGTTTAATATCGCCTCCGCCCCTGTCTTGCTAGCCTGGATGAAATATTCCTGCGGGAGGATAATTTCCCTTCCGCCTATTTTCAGGAATGGTTTTGTTATGGTAATTACAGGAGTGATTTTATTGCCGCGCTTCCAGGAAAGGCGGATGATTTTATTTGATTTTGCAAAATTTTGCAGCAAGCCCAAAACTGCCGATTCATTTTTTAATTTGCGGTCATCTTCGCTTTGCAAAGTGATATCAAGGCCGCTATCGGTATTGGTTATCATCCAGCCTTCAATGTTTATATCCAGCTTACCACTTAATTCCTTTAGCGGCAGCAAGAGCACTTCAAGCGCAGGCTCTAAGATAAGGCATTTGTTTATAGCAATAACATTATGGCTCTGGTGTTCATAAAAACCCAGCTTGCCGCTTTTATCAAAGCGCACAAAAGCCCTTCTGCGCGAAGCTTCCCCAACACTGAACCAAGCAACCAAATCAGGCAGCGAAATGCTGCTATACTTTAGGGATTTTGTCAGTAATTCCAGTTTATAATTTTTATATTCTGCTGCACTGATATGCTGCAAGCCGCAACCACCACAGCTTTTATAATATTGGCACGGCGGGATTATGCGGTTATTTCCAGGTTCCAATATTTCTATAAGATCAGCGTGGATACGGTCTTTAGTGCTATATTTCACTTCACAGGAGATTTTATCTCCGGCAGTGGTTTTCGGCACAATAAGGCTAAGGCCTTCAAAACTCGTCACGCCATCTCCTTGCGTGCCGATTCGCTCAATTGTTGCTTCAATTATAGAGCCGGGTTTTATAGACATAATTTGCTAGTTTTTCATTAAACCAAAGTTCTTTTATAACCTTACTTATAAACGTGTCTATGAAAACCTTTTTAAAACCAGCTAATGCCAATTAATCATCTTCACAGTGCGTTGCCATGCTGCGGCGTATCGGTGCGCTACGATCGGTTTAACTATAGTAAACTGATTAATTTACGCTGAATCTATATCGTATTTTTATCCTTAATACGCAATAATTACATAAATATTCGCAGCAATTTAATTAAGGAGAAGTCTATGAATACCGAACGTGCATCAGGAAGATATAACCAATTAAGTGGTGAAATCAAGAAAACCTGGGGCAAACTCACTGATGATGATATTTCACTTTATAGAGGTAACGTAGAAAAATTTTACGGAAAAGTTAAAGAGAAATACGGCATCGCCAAAGAAATTGCTGAAGAACGCATGAAGGAAATTGAAAGCTCTATCAATAAAGCTGCTTAATTAACCAATCATGCTAAAAGGCTGCGAAGCTCCCTCTACACCTAGGGAGAGGGAGCTTCGCCCTTCTGGCTACGTAATTGAATTATTTATTCTAATTATAAAATCAGCCTTTGCATCAGTATATGCTTCCCTGTCGTTTGTATGCTTGCTTGCTAATTTTATTTTTAATTCCGCATATTCGTCAGCAATCGCTTTATTATTACGCAAGTATTCACAGAATTTCAGGCGCTTTATATAATCTGGGTTATCTTCCTGCACGATATGTACATGATGGGTTCTTTTCTTGCCATATGGTGGCATTCCTTTAACAAACCACATCCTGCTATCTGCTAAATGGTCTTCAGGCCAATAAATATAATTTATTGATTCCATCAGTGGCAGGTATTCTGCTTTAGCCACTTCCAGCGATTTTACAATAACCATAATATCAATGATAGGTTTTGCAGAAATCCCAGGAACAGACGTACTGCCAAAATGCCTTATTTCAAGCAAATTATCGCTTTTTAATATTTCTGATAAAAGTGATTTTTCTTCTTGGAAAAGATTAGGCCAATTAGGGTTATATGGCTCAATTTCTATTTCATCGGTCAATCGTTAGAACCCCATGGCAATTGCATTTAGGAGCAAGCTGCATTAATGAAAAATAGTGGCGTGGCAATCCAGGAAATATTACTGTAAATAATATAGTTTATTAATATTTGGTCTGGATTGCCACGCCACTTCGTGGCTCGCAATGACGTACATACGACAAACTATAAACTACCAACAACAAACGCCCTTAAACCCCAACCACAAACAGCCCTAATTTATCAGCCACTGCAACTACTTTATCTTTTTCGATAACCAAGGCGCTGCCAGCCTCAACTGCAATTCCGCGTAAGCCTGCCTTATGGGCATTTATAACAGTATCAACCCCGATTGTCGGTAAATCTATTCGGGTATCCTGCATAGGCTTTTTCATTTTCACCAGAACACCGCCAGCACCGTCCATTTTAAGATCTGCACATCTTGCAAGCAGCGCATCAGTGCCCTCAATTGCCTCAACACCAAGCACGGTATTTTGCTGCACCACAACGCCCTGGCCTATATCAAGATTACCAATTGCGCGCGCAACTTCCATCCCGAAATGTATATCATCAAGAGAGCTTTTATGTGGCTCAATTTTACCGATTTTGCCGCGTGGCATCAGCACTTCTTTAAGAACCTGGTCAACACCCAGTATATCAAATCCTGAACTTTCAAAGAATTTTATTACAGTAACCAGCAGTGAATTATCACCGCTGATTTTAGCTGCAGAAATATGGGCAAGTAATTTTAAGCCACCTGCATCCGGCTTCAGCTCGGAAAATTTTGGCCGCTTTAATCCGCCAGCCATTAGAATATGTTTTATGCCTTCATCACGCAATGCACGTATTGCCTTGCCAACTGCACCAATGTTTAATTTAACATGGGGAACATCTTTAAGGTTTTTTGGCTCCTCGCCACCGCCTTGTAAATATATAACGAATATTTTTCGGTTCAGGCTTAGACATGATGTAATAATTTCTTGTGGAAGATTGCCGTTACCTGCAATAAGGCCAATTTTATCATTGGCTGAAAATTCATTCCTACTCACTTCTGGCTCCATTCTTTGGCTGGCAAAGCGCACGGCTTCCCTCTGCCTGCATAAAAGCAAGCACATCCATTACCGCATCATTATCCTTAAACATTTTAGCCGCGTCCTGCACACGTTCGGCAAGCGTCCCTTCTTTTGAAAAGAGTATCCTATAGGCATTACGGAGTGCATGAATATCATCACGGCCAAAACCACGCCTTTTAAGGCCAACAAGGTTAAGACCGGAAAGTGTGGCGCGCTCACCATTTGCCTGGCCGTATGGGATTACGTCATTTTCAATACCCGACATACCGCCAATCATTGCATGATGGCCAATGCGCACAAACTGGTGCACAGCAGAAAGCCCGCCGATTATTGCAAAATCACCCACCTGCACGTGCCCGGCTATTGTTGCATTATTAGCCATGATAACATTATTGCCAACTATACAATCATGCGCCACATGCGCCGCCATCATGAATAAACAATTATCGCCAATTTTTGTTAGCATTCCGCCACCTTCCGTACCGGGATTCATGGTAACATGCTCACGTATCATATTATTCTTGCCAATCTCCAGGCGTGATTTTTCACCATGGAATTTTAAATCCTGCGGAACATGGCCAATGGATGCAAACGGGAATATTTGTGTATTTTCACCAATGCTGGTGATACCTTCAACTACTACATGCGAATGGAGCTTAACATTATCGCCAAGTGTTACATGCTCGCCCACAACGCAAAAAGGCCCCACTTGCACGCTGTTGCCAAGCTTTGCGCCTTTATGGATTATCGCGGTAGGGTGTATGGTTTCTATGGTCATTTAATAAAATTATTAGGATTGTTTGCGCATAGCATAACAATCCTGATTAGAAAAAACAAATCACGCTTTGTTACGAATTGTTATTTTTAGGTGATGGTTAGTGGTTCCTGGTGACGGGTGATGGGTAATGCAGTATGAAAGACCCTTTGTATTTTGGCAGTTTTCAGGCAACTTACACCTTATTAATGGTTTTGAGCAGATCATGCTGGATGAATGTAATAATGATGGGGGCTTGGTAGACAAATTAGAACCTCGGTGGATAATAAATTTCTAATTTATAGTATCAAGAAGCAATTCTTGCGACCACAAAATCCCCCAGAATCTAATTGAGATATTAACAAGTTAGAACTATGCTGCACTGAATAAATTAAGTGTGGTCAGATATGAAAGTCTACAAATACCGTGGCGGAACAAAAGAAGTAATTGAGCGTGACCTTGAAAGTCTCGTTAGTAACTACTTTTGGGCACCAACTGCCGACCAATTGAACGACCCGGCAGAGGCGTATGTAAATGAGCTACTCATTAAAACCACATTGCATGGCTTATCCTCTATCTCCGACATCACGGAGGTAAATGCAGCATTTGATACCGTACTAAGAATGCGCCACACCATAGGCGTTTATTCGCTTAGCCGTACCCCACTAGATGAACTCATGTGGGCATATTACGCAAGTAGCCATACAGGATTCTGCATCGAATATGATCTAGAAAGGCTTAAGCTAGAAGCTCGTGCGGGGTGGAGCGTCATAGATGTTAGCTATCAAAAAGAACCACAAATAATTCAGTTTGAAGACATTTCTACGCATGAAGAAATCAGCCCCATACTGGGTAAAATGATTGGCACGAAATCGCAGCGTTGGTCACACGAAAAAGAAATCAGGATCATTACTACTAATTCGGGCAAGAACCATTATGCGCCACCAGCTCTCACAGGCATATATTTTGGCTGTCGTTGTACGGATGACTTCATAACTCAGGTACGTAAACGGTTGAGCGGCAGGAATATTAGCTACTACAAGGTAGAATGCTCACCTGATTCGTATGCCGTGCGCGCAAAACCTATTGAGTATAATAAAGAAGTAGATGGTATACCCGAAACGTACCTAGCTTCCATAAATGAATGTTACATTCCAGAACTACAGCATACTGCTGATAGGCATAAAAAATACCACTCTTATCTTGAAAAAGCTGTTGAAATTGTAAGTCGTGACCCCTCATGCGATAAGGTTGAGGCAGTGGATTTTAGCGGCAGTAAAATTGAAAATGGCAAGCCTGTTATTTATGTGACATACGAAACTAATGTGCCTACGCAATTCGACAAGTGTTTAAATAGATATCTGTCTCTTGATGAGATAGAAAAGGCTATCAAGGATTTAGAGATAGCAGCCCAATTGGCTTCCTCTTAACGGAATAATTATTAAAATCCGAAACAGTAGCAAGCGCAATCTATCACCTGCCACCCATTCCCCTTAACCTTACTTATCCGCGATCATCGCAGTAACAACAGCTTCAGCAACTTTTACGCCTGCAACTTTTGCTTCGCATTTGAACTTCCACACCGCACCGCGGTTCTGCTGTTTTTCAACATGGATGTAAAGGCTATCGCCCGGGGTTACCGGTTTTCTGAATTTTGCATCGTCAATTGACATAAAATACACAAGCTTGCCCTAGGAAGCATCGCCTAGGAATTTTATAGTAAATAAAGCGGATGCCTGCGCCATGGCTTCGATTATAAGCACACCAGGCATTATAGGCTTTCCTGGGAAATGGCCGACAAAAAACGGCTCATTTATAGTAACATTCTTTAATGCAACAAGCCCAGTTTCGCTCATTTCCACCACTCTATCTACCAATAGCAGAGGGTAACGGTGCGGTATCATTGTGATGATTTCTTCAATATTAAGAACTGGATTACTCATTTGCTCCACCTTTTTTCTCTGTAAGTTTCTTAAGGGCAATAGTTTGTCTATGCCATTGTTTCACTGGTACTGCCGGGCTACCGCCTAGAATTGTTTTAGCTGGCACATCATTCATCACGCCACTTTGCGCTGCGATATTCACCAGGCTGCCGATATTAAGATGGCCTGCAACTCCAACCTGCCCGCCAAGCACCACATAATCACCAAGTTTTGTACTGCCTGCCACGCCAGTTTGCGCAACGATTATACAACCTTTGCCAGTTTGTACGTTATGTCCGATTTGCACTAAATTATCAATTTTAGTACCAGCGCCAATTATTGTATCTGGCCCCGCGCCCCTGTCTATGCAGCTATTTGCTCCGATTTCAACATGGTTTTCAATTATAACGCGCCCTAATTGTGGAACTTTAATATGCACACCCTGGATAGTGGCAAAGCCAAAACCATCCTGGCCAATACGCACACCGGGGTGAAGCAATACATTATTACCTATTATACAATGAGTAAGCGTAACGCCGTGTAATATGCGGCAATTATTACCAATTTTTACGCCGCGTCCAATATAGCTATTCGGTGCTATATAAGTTCCATTACCTATTACCGCGCCCTCTTCAATAGTTACATTGGCGGAAATTTCGCAAGCATCACCAATTATTGCGGATTTATCAATATACGCAGCCGGAGAAATACCTGGAATTACTGAGCTATCAGGATGAAATGCAGTAGCAATTTTTGCGTATGCCGCATAAGGATTATCCGAAATAAGCAATGCCATTCCAGCTGGCGCTTTATCCGCATGTTTTTCAGATAATATACATGCTCCGGCCTTGCTGGTTGCAAGGGCAGAGGCATATTTTACATTACTTAGGAAACTTATATCACCTTCACCCGCCTGCTCTAGGGACGCAACCCCGCTTATAATACGCTCACCAGAATCAGCTCTTAGCTCGCAAGAACCAATAGAAGCTAGTTTCTGCAAAGACATTGGTTCGGATAAATTAAAGAAAGATTTATCTGCCATCCCAATTATTCCTTTTTCTTGCTAGTGGTTTTTCCTTTATCGCTGCTGGTTTTTTCGCTTTTGGCTTTAGGCTTGCTATCATCAGTTTTTTGTAATTGCGGCAGTTTTTCATTCAAACGCACAAGAACCTTTTCGGTAATATCAAACTTCTTATCATAATAAAAAATTTGTGATGCCGGGATAGTAATATCAAATCCCTCTTCTTTTGCCAAATCATCAATAATCGCATAAGTTACCCGGTTAACCTGCTCAAATGATTTTTTTAGCATTTCTTCCTGTGCGGCCCTTTTTTCCTGGAAATCCCGCTGCACTTTAGCCACCTTATCTTTAAACTGGCGGCTTTTTTCAGCAAAATTTTCTGATGTTAAGATTGTACGCTGCTCTTGTAATTTTGCCTCTTCCTTACGAAGCTGCTCTTCTTCTTTTGATATAGAAGCCTGGTATTTATCACGCTCTTTCTTTGCCTGATCTTTAATGCCGATCGAAGCTGTTGATAAATCACTTAGTTTTTGCATATCAACAACCGCAATACGTGCAGGCTCATTAGCAAATGCATTGCCGGATAGTAATATCAGCGCAGTTAAAATAATAAGTTTTTTCATTTTAATTCTTCTTAAATTAATTGTTAAGCACCGCTCTTAGAACCTGGTACCAAAATCAAACCTTACCTGTTGCGTTTTATCAAAACTTTCTTTTAAGAAAGGATTGGCAACATCAATACGTATAGGGCCAAGTGGCGATGTCCATGAAACACCCACACCTGCCGATGCACGTAAGGATGATTTATCCGCTATATTCACACTTGTATCATCCACATCATAAAGGCTACCCGCATCCATAAACGCCTCGCCTTTAAAACCTAGCTCGTCCGGCAAACCAAGTGGGAATGAAAATCCAGCCGTACCGGCATAATATGTATTACCACCAAGTGCATCGTCAGTAGATATATCACGAGGGCCAACACCGGCATCCTTGAAGCCGCGCAAGCTACTGCCACCTATAAAGAACCGGTCATTTATCCTTACTTCCTGGTCACCCCAGCCCCTCATATAACCACCGCGGATTGCAGTGTTAAATATTATATCTTCGCGTATTACAGGCTTATAATAACCACTGCGTGCCTCATTCCTTATGAATTGTGTATCCCCGCCCACACCTGCAAAATCCTGGCTAAAGCTTACATAATAACCATCCGTAGGGGCAAATTTATTATCCCTTCTATCATACATCAAAGTGTGGCCAACAAGTGAGGTAACAGTTTGTCCGGCTTGCTGTTGTACAAAAGTTGATGCAGTGGGAAGGATATTAGTTATCTCAACTGTTGAAAGTGCATATTTCAATGTATGGCGCAAATTCTCCGTAAGCGAATAAGTCCCTGTAAGGCTTCCGCCTTTTGTAGCGCTATCGTAAGAACTATAGTCACTATTATCACGAGTTATATTATATAAACCCACACCAACCGCAAGGTCCTTATCCATAAAATAAGGCTCTGTAAAGGCAAGGTCTATCTGGTCGCCACGGGACGATTTCTGCACGGAAAGCTTAATATCCTGCGCGCGGCCAAGCAAGTTCCTTTCGCGCACACTTGCATTACCAATCACACCCTCAGTTGTGGAATAACCTGCCCCGAAATTTAATTCGCCTGTAGGCCTTTCTGTAACATCAATGTTAATATTGGCGCGGTCCGGGGAATCTCCGCCTTCAGTTTTTACATCGGCCTTATCAAAGAAACCTAAATTCTGTATACGCTGCTGGGAGCGGCGAATTTTAGCTGCGTTGAACGGATCACCTTCTGCTATTCTCATTTCACGCCTGACAACCTTATCTAATGTGCGTACATTGCCAGCTATATTAACCTTCCCTATATAAACTTTCGGCCCTTCTTTTATTTTATAGGTAATGCCCATAATTCTTTTATCCGCATCCCTTTGGAATTCAGGGCTTACTTCTACGAAGGCATAACCGATATTATTAAGGTGGGTAGTTATTTTATCTATGGTATCATCAACATAAGTAGCGTTGAATACTTCACCAGATTCTGTTTTTATTTCTTCAGTTTTAGTAAACGTAGCCTTATTTACATCAGGAAGTTGGCTATCAACATTAATTTCACCAAATTTATATTTTTCCCCCTCTTCAATGGAGAAATTTAATATGAAGGATTCTTTATCTTCGGTTATTTCAGATACAACGGAAGATACGTTGAAATCCGCATATCCTTTGGAGGTATAGAATTTTCTTAATAGTTCCTTATCATAAGCAACGCGATCCGGGTCGTAAGAATCATTACTGGAGTAAAAAGTGTACCAGTGGGATTCCTTTGTATTTAGTGTTTTGCGTAATGTATCGCTGCTAAAACGCTTATTGCCGATGAAGTAGATTTTTTTTACAGACGCCTTTTTGCCTTCGTCTATTTCAAAAATCAAATCAACACGGTTCTGGTCAAGCGTTACAATCTTTGGTTCAACGCTTGCAGAATACCTGCCATTTTTTCTGTAAAGATCCTGTATTGAAAGTACATCCGACTGAATTTTTGATTTTGTATAAACGGAGCGTGGCTTCAATTGAATCTGCCCATTTATAGTTTCGTCATTTACCCTTTTATTGCCCTCAAAACCGATTTTGTTTATAATAGGGTTTTCCTGCACTTTAACTACTAATGTGCTACCTTCCATATCAACATCAATATTGGAAAAAAGTTCAGTTTCATACATATCTTTGAGGGCTACATTTAGCTTATTCTGGCTAAACTTCTCACCGATTTTAATATCCAGATATGACAAAATTGTTGATTCTTCTACCCTTTGGTTATCCCGTACATCTATTTTCTTTATAACTGCCCCCTCATTTGCCGCAAAAGATGATTGCAAAGCCGTCACAAGAAGGAACAAAGTAAGTATAAATATACGCATAACTTTAAATCGTTTAGGGTTTCTAATGGAAATAACTGGTGATGCTGGAAATATAATTCATTATTTTCAGATTCTTCAAGTCATTAAAAATAGCAAATATAGCAAGGGTTGAAACCAAAGCAAGACCGATCTTGAAGCCCCATTGCTGGAAACTTTCTGCCAAAGGCTTTCCGCGTATAGCTTCGAAAGTATAATACATTAAATGCCCACCATCTAAAATCGGAATCGGGAATAGGTTAATCAGGCCTAAATTAATAGATATAATCACCATGAACCATAATATAGTAGGCAGCCCCTTTTCCGCAGATTGGCCGGAATATTTGGCAATGCCTATTGGCCCACTTATTTCGCTGGCGCTTCTTTTTCCTGTAAGCATTTGCCCTATTGCAGTAAGAGTGGATGCAGATAAATTATAGGTTTCCTCCACTGCTTCAACTACTGCAGAGCCTGGCCCTAATTTTTCATAAGAAATAACATTGGCCTGAACTCCTAAAAGGGCGGCTTTTATTTCATTACCGAAAACATCGGTACGGGCAGAGATTCTGGGCGTAGCAGTAGTGCTTAAATTTTCTTCACCACGCTTATATTCCAGTTCAACAGGAGTACCGGTGTTAAGGCTTATAACCCTTTGCAGGTCAGCAAATTCTTTCACCGCCGCGCCGTTAATTGAGGTTATTATATCACCAGGCATAAGGCCGGCTTCTGCCGCCGCACTTTCCGGCACTACTACAGAAAGCTCAGTGGTAGTAAGCGGCTTGCCGTAATATGAAAAGAAGAATGTAAGTATAACAATAGCAAGCAGGAAATTTGCAAGCGGCCCTGCAAAAACAATTGCGGCTTTTGCTTTAAGGGGCTTATAATGAAACGCCACTTTTTTCTCTTCCGGCGTCATTTCCTGCATTTTCTCATCATCAGGCATACTTGCAGGGTTTACATCCCCATACATTTTCACATAGCCGCCAAGGGGCGCCCAGCATATTTTCCACCTGGTTCCTGATTTATCATTCCAGCCGCAAATTTCAGGGCCAAAGCCGATAGAGAACGCATCTATCTTAACGCCACAAAGCTTGGCAACGAAATAATGTCCGAATTCATGGACGAATACTATTATTGAAAGTATAAGCACGAACCAGAAAGTGTTATGCAAGAATAAAAGTAAGGTTTCCATTTTTATGGCCAAGATTTATATTTTTAAAACAAAGAAACTTATATCAACATAAAGCCAGGGTTACAATCATAATTTTATTGGTTGTGATGAATGCCAGAGCATTTGCTCATCTCGCCCCTTGCATTTTCTGCCAGTTAATATAATAGTCATTATAATTATCAATATTTCCAGATTCTTATAATGAAAATAAATTTTTACCACCTCACCCAAAGCCCTATCGGCAAAGCATTGCCACGCCTGCTGGAGAAAGTTATTGCCGCAGGTATGCGCTCTGTAGTTCTATTGGAAGACGAAGAAAAAGTTGAAAAGCTCAATAATGAATTATGGACATACACAACAAAAGTATTCCTTCCACATGGTAGTAGCAAGGATGGTTATGAATCTGAGCAGCCTATATATCTTACCGCAAAAAATGAAAACCCAAACAAGGCCGATGTGCTTGTGTTAATTGGCAATGCAGAAGCTAAAGGGCTGAACAACTATAAAAAATGCCTGTATATGTTTGATGGGAACGACATGCCGCAACTGCAAACAGCGCGCTCCAGATGGAAAACATATAAGGATCAGGGTTTTGAACTGATTTACTGGCAACAGACCGAAAAAGGCAATTGGGAAGAAGGTGGTAAGTAACTACTCCCTTCCAAGACCCACACCATCAAGCCTATCTCCACCCGATACATTATTAAGTGCTTCTTCCACCTTATCTGCTGATGATTGGATCACCTTATCGCTGGCTACACTAAGTTCAGAAAGTTTTTTGCCCCTGTCTTCCGGCTTTGCTGCAATATAATTTTGATAAGCTTTTTGCTGCGCTTCCGTGGGAGCGAGGTTAATGGCGATATTATCCAGGCCAATTTTTAAAATATCGAAAGGCAATTTAACCAAACTAGCGAAGGCTTCAAAGAATTTAACAATCAGGATAAATTCATCTTTATGGTTGCCAGGGCAGCTTTCATTTAAGAATTTTGCAAGGCCAGCCATAAAATCTGCTGGGGCAACAACCAGGCTTCCTATCCCACCTACCGCAGCACTGGCACCGGCGGCAATTTGGAATTTTTGTTCTTTTTTCTTCAGCGCCTCGTGTTCTCCTTGCACCTTCTCTGCTTCTGCAAATTTCTTTTCCGCCTCTTCCTTTGCCTTTTTTTCTGACTTTTGCAATTCTTCTGCAACATATCTCATCAGCTCATCGTTAAATATCTGCTGCTTCACTTCTTCAGCATCAAATGGCTTGCCTTGTTTTTTCAAGTCAGCAAGCTTATCATCAATCTTTTTAAAGAAACCCTGGCGAGTTTTAGATTCATCAATTGTGCCAGGCTCATTTATCATTTTTGCATATTTATTAGCTTGCTTCCTGGCTTCAGGAGTCATCTTTTCCAGCTTGGCAATTGCCCCGGCACCAAATGCTACGCCCTTAGTATATGTGGCAACAGCACTATCCACATGTGGCTTTTTTTCATCCTGGCGCGCCTTTTTGCTGGTTTCGTAAGGAGTAATTGGCTCAATCGCCATAGCTAACCTTTAATTGTCATTATTACGTGAATTATTCTTTAATAGATTATTCTACCACATTAACCATTAAACTTTTATTACAATTTAAAAATTAATTTATTTGCAGCAGATTTAAATACCATACCAGTATATCATTTCCATATATAAAAGCTATAAACCCGGTAAATACAAGGGATGGCCCGAAAGGAGTAGGGGTTTGCATATTACTTTTAGTTAATTTTATTATAATAAGTGCAACAAAGATTCCTATAATAGAAGAACACAGAATTATCAAGGGTAACATTTTAATCCCTGTCCATGCGCATATAGCAGAAAGCAGTTTAAAATCCCCATAGCCCATGCCATCAATTCCCCGAATTTTACGGAAAACAAAATTAACACTCCATAATATAAAATATCCAGCAACAGCGCCCAGCAATGCACTTTTAAAATCCGTAAATATCCCAAAATAACCTTGCAGCAAGCCAAGCGCTATTAAAGGCTTGGTGATTATATCCGGCAACATCTGGGTTTCAAAGTCAATTGCAGCAAGTATTAATAATAAATATGCAAATACCGCCGCAACTAATAATTGGGTACTATAACCGAATTTATTAAATAAAACATTTAAAATAACCCCTGAAGTAAAAGCAATTAATAGAAAAGAAAACTTTTTTTCTTTGAATAATTTTTCCTTAACAACACCCTCGCTCATGGAGATGCAAGTTATTCTATAAACAAGGAAAATTGGCACAGACAAAGCCAATCCTATCATGGTTATTATACAATTATTCAGCAAGAAAGTTGTCATCTTTATAAGATATTGATGGGTTGTTAATCAATTGTTAAGTAATTTCATGCTATAAATGTAAAGGATATATTTAATGAAAACAATAAAAACCAGTTGAAGTATTTGTAATAAACAGGCAATCAATCTGGTATAGGGGGATAATCCGCAGATAGTTGAATAGTTATATAAATATTTCCATTGACAGTTATCATTGCGTTGCCATAAGAACATTAACTTTAATATTTTTAAAAATCGAAAAAGGGGATTTAAAATGACAAGTAAACTTCAAAAAGGCTTCACACTTATCGAATTATTGATAGTTGTAGCCATTTTAGGAATCTTGGCTGCGGTTGCTATTCCACAATACCAGGGCTATCAGGCGCAGGCTAAAAAGAACGCCGCGACGACTAACCACAAAGTCGTAGTAAATTTCATTAAAAGTAGCTTTGCAAACTGCTCTTCCGGGGCTGCAAATATTGCATTAGTAACTACAGCCGGAGCCGCAAATTCTGTAGACTGCCAGGCCGTTACAACTGCAGACTTTGTAAACCACTTCCTTGGAAACCATTTCAAAGATCCGTATGATGCTTCTATTGCTGGTATTTCCACTACAGCCGCAACTGCTGTAGTTGCAGATGCAGGCAAAACCGGTGTAGTTGGCAGCGTTGCTACCGCCCTTCTTTCAGGCAGCACTATCACTGTAACAACCATGACTACCGCTTCTACTACTGCCGGTGATCTTTTAACCGATATAATTACAGTTGAGTAATTATTAAAGCATATTTAGGGGTGGGTGCGCTTTATTGCCCCACCCTTTTTTATGAAAATTATATTGCTTTTCCTTTTTGTTTTTGCCCCCATAACAATAGCCTGGAGCAGAGATAAAAAGAAAAAACACTATAAATATTACAACATACCAACTGGCCTGCTCTTATTAATGTTATTTTATTAGTAGCTTATATGTGCCACCTATTAAAAATACAGAAAGGCTTCACCCTAATAGAGCTACTTCTAGCTGTTGCCATAATCGGGATTGTTTCATCTATAGCAGTGCCTTCATATAATGGCTATATTTCCTCAAGCCGCGCCACAAATGCCAAGAACAATCTTCTAGCTATATACATGAAACAGCAGGAATATTACACAAACAACAATGCTTATTATAGCACCGGGGCAACTTGCGGGAATAATGCGTCGCTTATAAATACAAACATCTTTTCCGGTCAAACTATAATATCGGATAGTTATTATACTTATTGCATCACACAAACTGCGACAACTAACTTTACCGCCAGGGCGACATTGACTAGCAATGCCGCAACATTTTATACGATTGATTATAATAATGTAAAAAACTTCTAATTTATTGGTATTTATTGTGGCTGATAAAAATAAAAAATTGAAGATACTTATTGTAGAAGATAATGGCATATTTTTTAATATTGTCTCCGAATTACTTGCAGAGCACGAGATTATCGGAGCAAAAACCGCAACAGACGGATTGGAAAAATATAAAGAATGCCGTCCTGATATCACATTCCTTGATATATCGCTGCCCGATGGTAATGGTCACGAGTTGCTTATTAAAATAAGGCTCTGTTATAAGAACGCCTATGTAATAATGATGACAGCCAGCCGCCTTAAGGAAGATATATTGCAATCGATGGCAGAGGGTGCGCAAGGCTACATAATTAAGCCATTTTCAAGCGAAATGCTGCATGGATGCATAAATGAATATTATGAATATCAGCATAAGGACTTTTCATAAGCCACCTTTCCACTATCTTAAAAAGATTTGCCTAATCACATATTTCGCTAAATCCTTGATAAAAATCTTTACATCTTCCTGATAAATCTATAAATAAAATTTCACTACTTAATGTTTATTAGGAGGCTATTTTCATGGCTTATGTAGTTACAGAAAAATGCATTATGTGCAAACACGCGGATTGCGTTGAGGTATGCCCGGTAGATTGTTTCTACGAAGGTGAAAACATGCTTGTAATCAACCCGGATGAATGCATAGATTGCGGCGTTTGCGTTCCTGAATGCCCGATTGATGCAATTGAAGCGGAATCAGAAGATAACCTGAAGTGGCTTGAAGTTAACCGCGAATATTCAACAAAATGGCCTAGCATAACCCAGAACAAGCCTGCAATGGATGAAGCTGAAAAATACAGGGATGTGCCAAATAAATTTGCTGAATTATTTAGCGAAAACCCTGGCGAAGGAAACTAAGCCAGGCTTTTTAAGCTATCACTTTATAAATCCTGCCTAGGTAACGTCTATTTTGTATAGTAAGAAGCCTAACATGAAAGTAATTCTTGCACAGCCTAGAGGATTTTGCGCCGGTGTTGAGCGGGCAATAGAAATTGTTGAGCGCGCCTTGCAAATATATGGTGCGCCTATTTATGTACGCCATGAAATAGTGCATAATAAATATGTTGTGCAGAATTTACGTGATAAAGGCGTAATTTTCGTAAATGAAATCTCCGAAATACCAGATGGCGCTATAACCATATTCAGTGCCCATGGCGTTGCCGAAAAGGTAGAAGATAGCGCCAAATTGCGCGAGCTGCCTATAATAGACGCCACATGCCCGCTTGTTACCAAAGTGCATAGGGAAGCCCAGCGCTCTGAAGAAGAAGGCAGGCAAATAATCCTTATCGGTCATTTAGGGCATCCCGAAGTTGAAGGCACATCCGGCAGGGTTAAAAGCCAGGTATTGCTCGTTGAAAATGTTGGCGATGTTGCAAAACTGGAAGTTATAGATCCTTCCAAATTGGCTTATGTCACGCAAACCACACTAAGTGTTGATGATACTCGCGGGATAATTGAAGCTTTGCAAAGCCGCTTTCCAGAAATAAAAGGCCCGGGCACTAAAGACATTTGCTATGCCACCCAAAACCGTCAAAGTGCAGTGCATGAGCTGGCAGGAAGGGTCGACCTATTATTAGTGATAGGTTCGTCCAACAGCTCTAATTCTAACCGCTTGCGCGAAATTGGCGAAGAACATAATATCCCCTCATATCTTATAAACGGGGTTGAGGAAATAAATGACTTCTGGTTTAAAGATGTAAATAATATTGGCATCACTGCCGGGGCTTCCGCACCGGAAACCCTTACAATGGCAGTTACTAACTATCTGGAAGACAAATATTCTGCCACAGTAAGCCTTATGGAAGGAAAGGCCGAGAATACAAAATTTAAACTTCCTGATGAAGTTATAAATCCAATTATAGCTAAGCGCTAGGTAACCGTCGGATTTTGCAATTGGTTACTTAAGGTATAGCGTTTCCGCTTTGTATTTCTGCTAAGTTATTTGAGGTGAATAAAATTCTAGCCTAGTAAAACTAGGTGAAACCGAAGTATGAAAATGGGAAATGCTATATCATGGCGATTCCCGCCAGTACACTCATGGATATTCAATATGTTATCCAGGTGGTTAAGTGGTCTTTTTTGGATGGCCAGTTAAGAATCTCTGATTCATAAGAAACTGGATTCGTTAATTCGCTACAGTCTCTTACAACTTTTAGCCTTATTGATATAAATACTGCTTGCCAAAAATATCCAGTAGCGGTAAATTTTTTATATACTACTTTAGTTAAAAGTAGCACCACAACATTTTGGAGTTGGTTTTTTATGTATAAAAAATTTCTTTTTGCAATCGTAGCATTATCAATAATTTCATTGTCGGGCTTGTCATACGCAGAACCCGCCACGAAAGCACCTGCAAAAACTACTGCGGCGCCAGCTAAAGCTGCAACAAAAGCATCGGCAAAACCGAAGGAGCTAGAAAAACCAGCAACAAAAACTACACCGTCTGAAGATGAAAAATATGCAATAGTATATGATAAATGCATCAAGGAAGCCGAAAAAGATGAATCCAAATATGATCAGGAATTTAATTCCTGTATGGAAAAAAACGGCTTCCCACAGGAAGAGTATGAAACTGGCGGCCAGCCAATGGATGCTATAGAAGGCCAGGATAATTAATATTAGTTATTAGTTCGTAGTTATTAATTTGTAGTAAAGTAAGGTACAAATAAATTATAACTACGAACTATAAACTACCAACCACGAACTAAAATATGGCTAAAAAACAAAAAATATTAATAGGCTGGGAAGAGTGGTGTGCTTTCCCTGAACTTAAGCTGCCAGCTATAAAAGCTAAAGTAGATACCGGCGCCAAAACATCTTGTTTACACGCATTTAATATTGAAACATTTAATGAAAATGGTCAGAAATATGTCCGTTTTTCAATTCACCCAATGCAAAATAATAAGCGCACGGTAAGGGTTTGCACTTCGCCGATAGTAGATTACCGCTATGTTACTAATTCCGGTGGTAAAAAAGAAAAAAGATATGTAATAAAATCTGATATAAAAATGGATGGACGCAAGTGGACTATTGAAATAACACTTGCAAAAAGGGACACAATGTCGTTTCGTATGTTGCTGGGAAGGGAAGCAATGCGTAAAGGCGGATTAGTTGTCGATCCTTCCAAATCCTGCAGGCTTGGCAAAGTTGACAAGGAAACTTTTAAACAATTATATGAAAATAAGAATATATGAAAATAGCGATACTAGCATCAGATCCGGAATTATATTCTAATAAAAGAATTATGGAAGCAGGCGAAACCCGCGGCCATGAAATGCATTTCATTAATGCGCGCTATTGTTATATGAATATATCAGCAGCAAAGCCGGAAATACATTATCGCGGTGGTGAAATTTTAACCGGGTTTGATGCAATCATCCCGCGCATTCGCCCGGCAATCACTTTCTATGGAACCGCAGTTGTGCGCCAGTTTGAAATGATGGGCGTTTATTGCCTTAATGATTCGCTTTCAATCACGCGCTCACGCGATAAGCTTAGAACACTGCAGTTCCTTATGCGCAAAGGCATAGACATGCCAAACACAGGTTTTGCAAATTCACCACTAGATACTAAAGATTTGATAAAAATGGTTGGCGGCGCGCCGGTTATAATAAAACTTCTTGAAAGCTCACAAGGCGTAGGAGTGGTGCTTGCAGAAACAAATAAAGCTGCTGAAAGTGTAATAAATGCCTTTAAAAGCCTGAAGGCAAATATATTAGTACAGGAATTTATCAAGGAATCTGCAGGTACAGATATCAGGTGTTTTGTGGTTGGTGATAAAATAGTAGCTTCAATGCAGCGCGAAGCTGCCCCTGGTGAATATCGTTCCAACATGCATCGCGGCGGTAAGGCAACTATTATCAAATTGACCTCTGAAGAGCGCAAAATGGCGATAAAAGCAGCGCATGTTATGGGGCTTAAAGTTGCCGGTGTTGATATAATACGCTCCAAAAACGGCCCTAAGTTATTGGAAGTTAATTCATCCCCTGGCCTTGAAGGAATTGAAAATGTAACCGGCAAAGACATTGCTGGAATGATGATTGAGCATATAGAAAAAAATATCTATGAGGAAGGCCGGCCAAGGAAAATTCCAACAGCAGCTTAATTTTTATTAAATCCTGAATAATAAATTAATAGTGCAAATTACGAGCTTTTAATTTATTAAACGTGCAATTGTGTATCTTTCTTAACGAAAGATTAATGTTTAGGTATTAGAATAATATCAAATGTTACAAATTTGACCTAGAAATTGCATCGGAATACAGGTAGTTTATATGGAAATTAGTGAGCTTTTATCGTTTGCCAGGAAAAATCACGCCTCGGATTTACACCTTATTTCCAATCACCCCCCCATGCTCCGCATACATGGAGATATCGTCCCGGTAAGGATAAATGTGCTGCTACCGCAGGATGTTATTGCAATGCTGCATTCAATAATGAATGAAAAGCAAAGGGTTGAATATGAAAATAACTATGAGGTGGATTTCGCTGTAAATTTTGCAAGCGAAGGGCGTTTCAGGGTGAATGCGTTTACAACTATAAATGGCCCGGCAGCAGCATTTCGAAGCATCCCAAGTAAAATTGAAACATTGGAAGAATTAAGGCTACCGAAAATCCTTGCAAATTTTGCATATTTAAATAAAGGTCTGGTGCTGGTTACGGGGCCTACAGGAAGTGGTAAATCCACAACCCTTGCAGCAATCATAGACCATATAAACCATAATCAAAGCCGGCATATATTAACGATTGAAGACCCGGTAGAATTTGTACACAAGTCCAGCCGCTCACTTGTAAATCAAAGGGAAGTAGGCACTCACACTAAATCTTTTGCCAGCGCACTTCGAAGCGCTTTGCGAGAAGACCCTGATGTAATATTGGTAGGAGAGCTACGGGATTTAGAAACTGTACGCCTTGCACTTACTGCGGCAGAAACCGGGCATCTTGTGTTCGCTACGCTACATACCGGTTCCGCATCTAAAACCATTGACCGTATAATCGATGTGTTCCCCGAAGGCGACAAAGCAATGGCAAGGACAATGCTTGCAGGCTCGCTTGAGGCAGTTATAACCCAGCTTCTGGTAAAAACAGCAGATGGTAAGGGACGATTAGCTATCAATGAAATATTAATAGCTAATTCTGCAGTGCGGCATCTGATAAGGGATAGCAAAATACCGCAAATATATTCAATCATGCAGGTAAGTTCAAAAGTTGGAATGAGGGTAATGAAGGATAGTGTTTATGAACTGCTGAAAGAAGAGCTTATAACCCAAGAAGAAGCGCGGCGCGTTCTTAACATAGATAAAAGTTCAGATGATGACGATTACGATAATAAAAGCGGAGGATTCTAAATGACTATAGGGCCGGTTATGTCTGCTTTCTTAGATCATATGAATAAGCACAATGCATCTGATTTATACCTCACGGTTGGCTGCAAACCATGTGTGCGAAACAATAACAGCATCATCCCAATCAGCCAGAATTCTCTTCAGGCAAATGATATAAATAAATTTATTAGCGAACTTCTGAATGAAGATAAAAGAAGTGAATTTGAATCCACCCTTGAATTAAATCTTACGGTAATACGTGAAGATTCCTCACGTTACAGGATTAATTTCTTTATGCAGCAGGAAAATGCCGGGATGGTGGTGCGCCGGATCAATATGAAAATACCTACAATTGAAGAGCTTGGGCTTCCTGAGATTTATGTAAAAAGTATAATGAAAAAACGCGGCCTTATAATACTGGCCAGCCCCGGAGGCTCGGGTAAAACCACATCAATGGCCGCAATGATAGATTACAGAAACAAGCATGGCTCAGGGCACATACTAACAATAGAAGACCCGATTGAGTTTATACATAAGCATGATAAATGCATATTAACGCAAAGGGAAGTCGGAACTGATACATATTCTTATGGTATGGCGCTAAAAAATGCATTACGTCAGCGCGCAGATGTGATAGCAATCGGTGAAATACGCGACAAGGAAACCCTTGAGCATGCATTAAGATTTTCCGAAACAGGGCATTTATGCGTAGCTACCATTCATTCAAATAATTCCTACCAGGCTATAACAAGGATGGTGAACTTATTCCCTGATGAAGCCCGCCAATATATTCTCGCAACAATTTCCCAAAACCTTATATCAATTTTTTCGCAGCGCCTCGTTTCGAACCTGGACGGCGGCCATACACTGGTTCCAGAAATTATGCTGAATGAAGGACTTATAAAAAACCTTATCCATGATAACCGCCTTGATGAAATAAAGGAAACTATGGAGCGCGGTAATAATGTCGGTATGCAGACCTTTGACCAGGTTATATATACATTATATGAAAGCGGCAAAATTTCAGCTGAGGTAGCTATAGCGGAATCGGATAACCCCGCACCACTCAAACTTCGAATTAACCAAGGCCATGGTAATAATATCCCAGATATGCAGATGAATATGATAGATAAAAATGTATTTTAAAGACCTCTTCATAATGGCCTTTATCATGGAATAGTAAGCTCTGTAATAGAGAGCGGTAATTTCTTTATTGTGGTTAGTTATTTGAAAGTGCCCCGCCAGTGCCCTGCGGGGAGTGGTGAAAGCCTTGAAACTGGTGCACCCGATACGAGTAATAACTTTCATTCAGGCATGGCAGAGCGGGCTTCACCAGCTTTGCGTAGCACTTTCTTGCTTTCAATATCGTAGGATAATGGTAAGGCTGGAAAAGCAAAACTCCTTGGTATTAATAGTCTGTAATTCTTAATTTTATAAAAATTTTCCATCACCTGGGCCTTTAATAGGTTCAATTGCAAACCTATAGCGTTTCCGCTTTTCATTTCTGCTAAGTTATTTGAGGTGAATAAAATTTTAGCCTAGATACTGTCTACAATAAGAATGTGCTATGGTAAATCTACATAATGAATAACCCGAGTAACGCTTAAGGAAAACTTAAATGCAAAAGTTTTCCTTAAGCGTTACTCGGGTTAATATAAATTTATGATAAAAAATTATACCAAAATCTATATGAAATTTAAAGAGTTATGCAGAGGTCTTTATCTGGCTTTATAGGAGGGGGAGAGGTCGAATTAGATTTGCACAGTGTCAATAAGCGTTTAAAACTTTACCCCCTTAGTTGTTCTTTTTAGGTGTAAAAGTTACAGCAATAAAGATTATGAAGTTGTATAAAACATTCTTCATTTTCTTTAAAAGACATAGTGTTTTGTGATGATGTTGCTGTGGGTAATTGCGGGGAACTGTACAATTTTTATTTAATAGTGTTATAAGCCTGCATGGCCATAGCCC
>DITJ01000112.1 GCA_002422795.1 Alphaproteobacteria bacterium UBA6187
ATAAAAATTCGGGGAATGACGAAACGACTAATACTTGTCTTGATGGTATAATTGCCCATATTTGTAACTTTTGTGATTGTGAAAGTTTGTTTAATTTTTAAATGCGTTTGCCATGATGAAGTGAATAGGGTCATCACGCCACCAAGCTGATAATTTTATCCAGTGAATTTCTCACGCCGCGCACGCGTTCGCTGGTGCTGTTCCATTCGTGCATAAACACTAATTTCTGGTCACCGCGTATTTTTATATTAATCGGATTCCTGGAAATAAAGGTGATTAAGCCTTCCGGGTTTTTGAAAGTGTTATTGTGGAATGAAATTACAATACCCTTTGGCCCGGCATCAATTTTGCTGATTCCCGCCTGTAGGCATTGTTGCTTTATCTGCATAATTTCAAACAAATTAGCAACTTCTGAAGGAAATTTGCCGAAGCGGTCGATCATTTCTGCGGCAAGTGATTCCAGCTCTTCGCGGCTTTCGGTGCTGCCAAGGCGCCGGTACATGCCAAGGCGCAAATCTAGATCTGATATATAATTATCAGGGATAAGAACAGGTATTCCAAGGTTTATCTGCGGGCTGAATTTATCCTCTACCACTTCCGCGTGGTGTGCTGATTTTGCGTTTTCCACAGCCTCACGCAGCATTTCCTGGTAAAGCTCCACGCCAACTTCCTTAATCTGCCCAGATTGTTCCTCGCCCAGCATATTGCCGAAACCGCGAATATCCATGTCATGGCTGGCAAGAGTGAAGCCTGCGCCGAGTGAATCGAGGTTCTGGATTATCTCCAGTCTTTTAATGGCAATCGGGTTTGGCACTTTCTTTACAGGAGTGGTGAAATACGCATAAGCGCGCACCTTGCTTCGTCCCACACGGCCGCGCATCTGGTATAACTGCGAAAGCCCGAACATATCAGCGCGGTGAACTATTATGGTGTTGGCCGTTGGAAGGTCGATTCCAGAGCCGATAATATTGGTAGAAACCAGCAAATCGAATTTGCCATCGTAAAAATCATTCATCACATTATCAAGCTCATCCGGCAACATTTGCCCATGTGCTTTGCCGATTTTTATTTCCGGCACCAGCTCTTTCATTTTTATAGAGATATCATCTAAATCGCTAATGCGCGGGGCAACATAGAAAACCTGACCGCCACGATAATGCTCCCGCAGAATCGCATTACGAAGCACCACAGGGTCATAAGGCATGGTGAAGCTGCGGATAGCCAGCCTATCCACCGGAGGGGTGGCAATCAGGCTTAAATCTTTTATTCCGGTGAGTGACATCTGGAGCGTGCGCGGAATAGGCGTTGCAGAAAGGGTTAGCATGTGAACATCAGATTTAAGCTGCTTTAGCCGTTCCTTTTGCTTAACGCCAAAAAGCTGCTCTTCATCAACAATCACCAGCCCAAGGTTTTTAAAATTGATGCTTTTGGCAAGCAGTGCGTGGGTTCCAATAACTATATCAATTTTGCCTTCAGCCATTGCTGCTTTTGTTTTGCGCGCTTCGCCTGCATGGGTAAGGCGTGAAAGACCACGCACTTCAAACGGGAAGCCGTGAAAGCGTTTTTTAAATGTTTTGATATGCTGGCGGCATAGCAATGTAGTTGGGGTGATAACCGCCACCTGCCTGCCATCACTTGCGGCAATGAATGCAGCGCGGAGGGCAATTTCGGTTTTACCAAAACCTACATCCCCGCAAATTAACCTATCCATCGGCCTGCCAGAGCTTAAATCATCGGCTACCTCACCGATAGCGCGTAGCTGGTCTTCAGTTTCATTATAAGGGAAGCGGGCGCAGAATTCTTCATATATACCTTCAACCGGATGCAGGGCAGGGGCTTTCTTCAGCAATCTTTCTGCCGCGATTTTTAGCAGTTCCTCCGCCATCATCTTAATGCGCTTTTTCATTCGCGCTTTTCGTTCCTGCCATGCGCCGGAGCCAAGGCGGTCTAGTTTGGCATTTTCTTCATCTGAGCCATAGCGGGAGATGCTATCGATATTTTCAACAGGTACGTAAACTTTATCGCCGCCTTCATATATTATTAGAAGGCAATCGTGGTTTTCACCAGATACGTTGATTGTCTCAAGCTTCTCAAAGCGCCCAAGCCCATATTCTTTATGTACTACTAACTGGCCTTCAGTAAGGCTGGCTGCTTCGTTTATTATGCGGTCTGAACGCTTGCGTGAGGCGCGGCGGATGTTGATGCGTTCGCCTAGGATATCCTGTTCGGTAAATAGGGTTAAGGGAGTAAGGGAGAAAGGGAATAAGGGAGTAAGGGAGGATTCTAGCCCCTTATTCCCTTTAGTCTTCATTTCTGTGTATTTTATCCCTTCGCCCTCTAACCCCTTATTCCCTTTTCCCTTTACTTCAAAGCCATGTTCCAATTCCAAAATTACCAAGGCAATTACGCCTTTATTGATATTTATAGCATCATGGTAGCTTTCACATAAAGATGCTACAAGGTCGTGCTCGGAAAGCATGTTTTTTACGCGCGCGCGTGAGCCTTCGGAATAACAGGCAAGGATTATTTTGCGGTTAATATCGCGGTGGCAATATTCTTTTAATAGTTCGAACGGGTTGTTGGATTGCGCTGTTTGCCGGACGAGGGTTGTACCCTCGTCCGCATATTCATGAACATTCGGAAGGGGTAAAGCAATACCCCTTCCGGCAGCAGATAAGGAATCCGGGTGAGGGTTTTCATGTTCTAAATTAGGGAGAGACCCTCTCCCTAACCCTCTCCCAGTGGGAGAGGGAACTCCACGGTGCTTTGCTATAACAGAAAAATCAGGCGCTTTATGGGCTGGAAGGTTAAAGTATAGTTTGTCGTTTGTAGTTTGCAGTTTATCGCTAGAACTATCAACGTCTTTCTCAAAGTGGTTAAGATATATACATTCCCGCCCGAGCAGCCTGTGCTTTAGCTCATCGCCCATAAGGTACAGCATTTTTGCCGGAATTGGTTTATAGCTGCTGCCTGCAATTTTTTGCATGGAGGCATCTTTGCGTGCTTCAAAATAATCCTGGATAACCGCTTGCCGTTCAATAGCGGATTCCATAGCAAGATGGTCAAAGCTTAATGTAACATCCGGCAGGTAATCCAGGATAGTTTCCATTTCTTCGTAAAATAACGGCAGCCAATGCTCCATGCCTGCATAATGCCTGCCCTCAGTGATGGCTTCATATAATGGATCATCGGTTATTGTGCCGAATAATTCACGGTAGCGGTTGCGGAAGCATTCGACTTTTTCATCATCGAAAATAAGTTCCGAGGCCGGGGTTAATTTTACCAGGTTTCTTTTTCCGCCGCTAATTTGTGTGATGGGGTCAAAATCGCGGATATTTTCCAAGGTATCGCCAAAAAAATCCAGGCGCAGGCCAGATTCATAACCGCTGGGGAGTATATCAATAATGCTGCCGCGCACGGCAAACTCACCCATATCATTAGCGGTGGCGGAGCGCACATAGCCGGATTTTATCAGGTAATTTATAAGGCCGTCCCTGCTAACTTTTTGCCCGGTTTTTCCGACAAAAGACATTCCGGCAAGTTCTTTTTGCGGTGGGATGCGTTGGAGGATGGAGTTGGTGGTGGTAAGAATTATGAAGGGAGTAAGGGAATAAGGGAGTAAGGGAGTTTCCTTTGTCCCTTTATCCCTTACTCCCTTCATCCCTACTACTTCACAAAGCGCCTCCACCCTGCTACTCGCCACATGCGCATTTGGGGAAACCCTGTCATAAGGCAGGCAATCCCACGCAGGCAGCTCTATTATTTTTAAAGACGGGTGGAAGAACCTTAAACAGGCTGCAAGTGTTGCCATGCGCCTATCATCAATACATACATGCAGAAGGCCATTTTGCGCTTTAGACGCAATCTCCCCAAGCAGAAGTGCATCAGCACCTTCTGGCAGGGAATGGTAATAGATTGACTTTGCATTAGGTAACATAGGGCAGGATAATATAGTGCTTTGCTGGAAAAGACAAATGCTGAGTATAACATTTCCCATTTTCATTGCTGCGTTGTCATTCCAGCAAGTTCGGCTAACTAATATAAGTGGCTGAAGAAGCCAGTTTTATTAGCAAGCCTCTCTAGCTTCTGGAATGACGACCCATTAATTCACTACACTTTCTAAAACACGCAACCACCAATACGCATATTTCCACTATTTAGGGTAGGTGTGTGGCAGTATTTCAGCTATTAATTCTTTTACAACTTATCGTTCGTTTCAAATATCTTACATACAACTGTATTTTTATATTCGTCTGGAAGTTCTTGGTTACCTGTTGCCCATGCGTAAATATCCCAATCTTTTTCGTTTATAAACTGTTCATATATATCTATTTCTTCGGATGAAAGAGTATTAAGATATGCTGTTGCGAAATCTCCGAGTATCATGTCAGTTTCTTTGCAGCCACGATGAATGCTCTGGTATAACAGTCGCTTAAGTCTGGTTTCTTGTTCCATAATTTATCAAATTTTAGTGTTTAAAATAGTTAATAGCTGTTAAGGAATTCTTTTATCAAAGGAATTCTTTTTACCTATGTAGGCATA
This sequence comes from Alphaproteobacteria bacterium UBA6187, assembly GCA_002422795.1. Taxonomy (GTDB): domain Bacteria; phylum Pseudomonadota; class Alphaproteobacteria; order Rickettsiales; family UBA6187; genus UBA6187. The sequence continues at coordinate 4,543 of DITJ01000112.1, forward strand.
TTCTTATCTTATATAGTGTCAATATATTTAATTCAAAAAAAGTGAAAAAAATCGGTTTACTCGGAGGCAAAGTTTGTGCATTTTGTGCTGAGGAGATACATCTTTTTAAAATTACAAAAAATTAGATAAAAAGTTGATGCCCAATCGCAATGTAATGCATGGGTAACAATATTTCTACCTCTAAAAAAGGCTGAAGCCTTTAAATAGATTCAGGTTTTTATGGAAGGTTCTTATGCAGGTGAAGTAAGTCCAAGTCAAGCATGGCAGGCACTTACAGATGCTAAGAAAGCGGTTCTGGTGGATGTGCGTACACTACCTGAATGGACTTTCGTAGGGGTTCCTGATTTGTCAATTTTGGATAAAGAAGTAGTGTTACTTTCTTGGAGAATGTATCCCAATATGGCAGTAAACGGAAATTTTTGTGAACAACTAGCAAAAGTTGTACCAGACAAAAATTCACCGGTGTTTTTTATCTGCCGAAGCGGACATAGGTCAATGGACGCTGCAATTGAATTTACCAGGTATGGTTATGAATATTGCTATAATGTTACCAGTGGTTTTGAAGGTGATGTTGATGAAAATGGTCATCGTGGCAATAGGAATGGTTGGAAGATAGCGAATTTACCTTGGGGACAAAATTAGAAATGACAGTGCAAATGAATACGGCAAATGAAGATGAAACCATGTATGATACATGGCTTGAGGTTCGTGAAAGCTTACAAAAGAAATTTGGTGATTCAGTTTTTAACAACTGGATAAAGCACATGGACTTTGTTAATGAAAATAATGGTGAGGTGGTTTTATCAGCACCTACAAGGTTCATAAAAGAATGGATAGGCAGCAATTATATTGCGAATATCAACACTATTTTTGTTGAAAAGAAAAAGGGCGTTAAATCAGTTAGCCTGGTTGTTAAGCAAAAAACTGCCAAGCCGCAAAAGAATGCAGAAGATGCAAACGAGCAAGTTTTAGTTAGCGGTGTTGATGTAACAGGCCAGAATATTAATGTTATCAAAACTTATGAAGAAGACCATTTTAGTTCGCCTCTGGATCGCAGGTTTACTTTTGAAAATTTCGTAACAGGACAATCAAACGAACTGGCTTTTTCAGCGGCAAAAGCTGTTGCTGGCGGTCAGGCGGCTATTTTAGGTAATAAACCGCTATATCTTTATGGTGGGGTAGGGCATGGCAAAACCCATTTAATGCATGCGATAGCCTGGCATATTAGGAATAATGAGCCAAACCGCAGCGTTGTTTATCTTTCTGCTGAAAAATTCATGTACCAGTTCGTGC
>DITJ01000058.1 GCA_002422795.1 Alphaproteobacteria bacterium UBA6187
GCGCAAACTCGGGCCATGACGAAACAGGGGAATTATTAAGTCAAATGACTATAAAATCTGCATTTTGAATCAGAATAAGTATAGTATCTATTATGCATAAAAAGAAATCCTCATATAGCTCAGGCTTGCTAGCTGAACTACTCGCAGTAACTTTATTAACCTTAAAATTCTACAGGATAATTGAACGGCGCTATAAAACCAAACTGGGCGAAATTGATATTATTGCTTTGCGTGGTAAAACACTGATTTTTATAGAAGTTAAGAAACGAAGGAACCAACAGGAATTATTTGAATCTATAACAACAAAACAGCAAAAACGCATAACCAATACCGCTGAATTATTTATTGCTAAAAACCAGCATTTCCATAGCTATAAAAAAAGGTTTGATGCGATATTAATTACATCAAACCTTTTTCCTATTCATATAAAAGATGCATGGTAAGAAAGAATTTTTAGATTCAGCTATTTTCTCAAGAACAACGTCACAAATACAAATATACCCTGATTATATTACCCACTTAGGGAGAGGCCTGTGGGCTTGATAATACCACCCAGTATTAATCAGAACTCCCGCCCAACAACAAATTCAAGTATATCCAGCAGTATCTGCCTTATTTCTGAATCAGGGAATATTTGCAGGGATTGGTTAGCTTTATGCGCAATATCACGGGCAACTTTTATAGTTTCATTTATTGCATCGGCTTGCTGCATTAGTAAAATAGCTTTGTTGAAATTTTCCGGGTTATCGGCGGTATTTTTATCAAAGGACTCCTGCCAGAATTTCCTTTCTGCACCGGTGGCATTTTTATATGCAATAATTACCGGCAATGTAACCTTTTTTTCACGGAAGTCATCACCGATATTTTTACCAAGTGTTTCCTGCTTTGCCGAATAATCAAGGGCATCATCAATAATCTGGAACGCACAACCAAGATTCATGCCGTAACTGCGTAAAGAAGCAACTTCTTTTTCAGGAATTCCCGCTATAACACCACCTATTTCACAGGCAGCAGCAAAAAGCTCTGCTGTTTTTGAATTGATAACTTCAAAATATTCAGATTCCTCAATATCAATCTTACCAGTAACTTCAAGCTGCTTCACTTCGCCTTCAGAAATAACTCCTGATGCATGAGAAAGTACCCGGTAAACTTCCAAAGATGAAGCGCTGCCCATAAGCTCGAAAGCTTTACCAAGCAAGAAATCACCAACAAGTACGCTTTCTTTATTTCCCCATAATTTATTTGCTGTGAAAACACCACGGCGCAAATCACTTTTATCAACCACATCATCATGAAGCAGGGTTGCGGTATGGATAAATTCAACACTCGCTGCCAGATCAATATGGGCAGAGCCTTTATATCCGCACATATTTGCAGATGCCAGTGTTAACATAGGCCGCAGGCGTTTCCCTCCCGAAGCTATGGTATGCACAGATATTTCTGGGATAAGCTTTACTTTGCTTTTTATAAGGTTGTAGATAACATCATCAACCTCACTTAACTGGGAAGATACATATGTGCGTAGCGTATCCAATGGGGTCGCTTCACTAATTTCTATCTGGGCTGCACTCACAAAAATCCTTATTAATCAGCAATTGGCAAGAATAGATATTCTTTGCCTATTTACAAATCCTATTTACTCTTCTCACCACCATCCTCTTTTGCTGCACCAGAAGCAGGAGTAGCTGATTTAAGCGCTGGAAGTGGCTGAATCTGTATAAACGGAGGTGAATTTAAACCTCCTGAAGATTTTTCAGGTATATCACTTTTTCCTCCGCAATCCATTACATCATATATACGCCCTAAATATTCAATTCGCCTACTAGCAGCTTTACTGGCTTTGTTAGCGTCTACAAAGCTTGTATACCAGCAAACCGGCATTAAGGCCTCGCCCGCGCCTATACCCTGCTCAGCTTTTGCAAGACCTTTATAATGCTCAGCTTCATTTATTTCTAAAATCACATCTTTGCAGCTAAGTTTTTTATCAGTTTTTTGTATCTCAGTAATTACAATAGGAGTGGTGCATGTGCACGCAGAAATTATCATGAATATTCCAATTGCGGCCACATTCTTTAAAATCCGTTCCAAAACCAACCTCCTCCCATTTTATATATAAAATACGGCGCATTATACACGAATCAACAGAATATGCATCAAAAAATAAACATATTTTAAGATTTACACTAACTACTTTCTTATCTTTCCATGGCGCGAATTGTAGCATTTAGGCTAGAAACTGAATTCAGGCAATATTCCGGTAGGATATATATTATACTTATTACAAAAATCTTGCATTTTATTGGTATCTGGCAATTGCGCATGTATAACAGCAAGCTCTTTGCCGTGTATACCCCCGGGTATTAAATAAGAATCTATGCCAAAATCCTTTGCACCTTTTATATCGGTTAGCATACTATCGCCAATGGCTGCAACCCTTTCTTTTGCAGGACTGCCAGCAAGCTCCATGGCTTTTAAATAAACTTGCCTGTAAGGCTTTCCAAACTGGATAACCCTTCCGCCCATCTCAATATATCTTATTGCTATAGCACCTGCACATAAAGCCCGCTTACCGCTTATACGGACTATAACTAAATCTGGATTGGCACATATAAGCGGCAAGTTTAGTTTTATAGCTTCATCAAGGTAATGCTGTTTTTCCTCCATAGTGGAATCATCATTATCAAAACCCGTTACAATCATGAAATCAGCATCTTTAACATCCATAACCTTTATATAATCTGTACCATCAAGAAGGCAGGCATCACGTTCCGGGCCTATTATGATAAATCGTTTACCGCTATTACCATTAACAATAAACGGTGAACCACCAACTAAACTTTGATAAACTACTTCTCCTGAAGTTATCACCGCATCATATAATCCATCCGGTATACCAAGTTTTTGTAGCCCCTCAATTGCCTTAAATGCGCGGCGCGGAGCGTTGGATATAAATATCACTTTCTTTTCTGCTTCTTGTAAAGAAATCAAAGCTTCTGTAATGCCCGGATAAGCTTCAATACCATCATGTATAACACCCCATAAATCTACGAATAACACATCATATTTATCAATTATTGTTGATAAACCCTGGTGTTGTAATATTGTGTTCATATAATTTCTTAAGGTATCAATAAGTTTTGTTTTGAAATGGAGTTGGCCTTGTAATTTTCTCAAAAACCACAGCAGGTAATTTGATAATATTCAGGCACTCTATACATATAAAAATACGCAATAACAAGTTTTATACTTTGCTACCTTGCAAATCTAAGATTATACTAAAAATTAAAATGACTGGCTTCTATCGAGCCTGGATTCATTTACTTTATCTGTAAAACTAGACGCTTGCCTAGGAATGGATGGTTCTATTGGTCCTTTTTCTATGTCTTTATCCACTTCAGCCACCCTATCTCTAATTTTTAATTCCTGAGCGATTCCAGTATAATGCTTTTGCTGTTCATATAGTTTGGTTGCAGCATATTGACATACCATAGAGACCCCAGCTGAGGCATAGGCGGAGAGTAAATAAAGCCCATTACGGTCTACTCCTTCTGATAGCCCATGTTTTATGTCTGTTAAATCAACATTGGTTTCAGCGTAAATATTACCCCTAAGATTTGCATGTCCTTCTGCATTTCCAGTATAATCTGGGCCACTGAATTCAAATGAAAAGTCCTTTTCTTTTTGAAAGGGCTGCACAGAAGGAACAATAAAAGTATTATCTAGTGCATCCTCTCCTTTTTTAACACTATTATTAAAAGCAATATTACTTACAGCGTACATACCTGCAAGATTCGCTGCTAAATTAAAGATCTTAGTTCCTATTTTATAATAATATGCTTTGTTTTCGGCTGATTCAATTGTGTCAGAAATTTCAGCAGTTGGAGAAACAGGCACGTCTTTCTTTTTGACCAATCTTTCTAAAGCTAATCCTGCGGCGCCTAAAATGAAACCTCCGGCAAGTAGTACTGTAGAGGGTGCGGCCAAATTAGCATTTGGAAGATCAAGTAATATTTCTTGTGAGAAAGTGCCCCCAATTGGAAAGCTCTTATCAAAATAACCACCAGTTTTAACACTACCTACGTTGTCTAAACTTGTACTAAATTGTCCATCAATATGTATATCTGAATTTAAAGAAGTGCTGGTTGTAACGACCCTGCCATCAAGAGAATCCCACATATTTTCAAATTGTCCTTGTACTACAGCGGAATATCCACCTACTAATATAGCAATTCTTCCTGCTCTTTGCAGGCCTGTTGCAGCAAATTGGGCTGTATTTGTACCAATGCTGATTGCATTTAATCCTATGGTTTGAAGATAGCTATTCCAGTCCCTTTCTGCTTCTTGTGAAGGGGGGGTATAATTAGTATGTTCCTGTGTCATAACTAAATTCCTTATATTTAATTGTATCTAATATAAGGATAGCATATAAATATTAAGAATTTATTACAAATTAACGATTTATTAATAAGTTAATAACTTCTTGTGAGTTAAGAAAAATGAAGGATTACCAAGGATACCAGCACATAATATTAGAAAATCCTTAACGGTGCTGTAAAACCTACCAAAAACATGTTCTTTTATACAAACATTTCGAATATTTTGTAATTCTTGTCGATATGGTCTAAAAGGTTTGGTGTGGCTATGCAAATAATGCCTTTAAAAATAAAGCAATATATTGTAGAAAAATATTGACAAAAAAGCTAAATATGGCAAAGCTCTCGTCACTTTTAAAATAAATATAGTACATGTCAAAAATATCAAAAACAATCACAGCCGAATTTGGCCCAAACTATAAAGAAGCAAAAATTGGCGATATTGTCATTCTTGCGCAAGATAAGCCGTTGCTGCTGGATTGCGGCAAGGAAATATCTTCATTTCCTATCGCATATAAAGCCTATGGCACGCTCAATGAAGATAAATCCAATGCTATTTTAATCTGCCATGGCCTCACAGGCGACCAGTATTTAATCGGCACTCACCCGGTAACGCGCAAGCCAGGTTGGTGGGAGGATGTTGTCGGCGAAGGAAAAATCCTTGATACTAATAAATATTTTATCATCTGCTCCAATGTGATTGGAGGCTGCATGGGCTCATTCGGGCCAAAATGCATTAACCCTGAAACCGGCAAGCCATATAATCTGGATTTTCCGGTTGTTACAATAAGCGACATGGTGCGCGCGCAGAAATTGCTTATCGAATATTTCGGAATTGAGCAGTTATTTGCAGTGATTGGTGGCTCTATGGGCGGAATGCTCACCCTTGAATGGGCAGCAAAATATCCTGAATGCGTTTATGCAGCAGTGCCTATCGCAACGGCGGCAAAACATACTGCGCAAAATATCGCCTTCCATGAAATCGGCAGGCAGGCAATCAAGGCAGACCCTGATTGGCACGGTGGAAATTACATAGCGCACCGCACCTTACCAAGCAAAGGTTTAGCCGTGGGGCGCATGATGGCGCATGTAACTTATCTATCTGAAAGTGGTCTTGCGCGCAAGTTTGGGCGTGGGCTTCAGGATAAGGAAAAAATTACCTATGGTTTTGATACTGATTTCCAGGTGGAAAGCTATCTGCTGCATCAGGGGCGGGCGTTTGTGAACCGTTTCGACCCTAATTCATATTTATATATAACCAAGGCGATGGATTATTTCGACCTTGATGCTGATTATGGCGGAATGTTAGCCAACGCCTTCAAGAACACTAAAACCCGCTTCTGCGTGATTTCATTCTCCAGCGACTGGCTGTTTCCCACTTCTGAATCAAAACACGTGGTGCACGCCCTGAATGCCTCGGTTGCGCGGGTGAGTTTTGTGGAGGTGGATACTGATAAAGGCCACGATGCATTCTTACTTGATGAACCAGAATTCTGGGAAACTTTAGATGGTTTTATGAAGGGGATAGCAGCAAGTAGGTTTGAAGATAATATACGGAAAGATACATAATAACGGTCATTCGAAAGTTAAAACACTATAGCGTTTTCGCTTTTTAATAATCGGCATAATTATTGAGCCAAAACGCCATACGTACACACCGACAAGACAGTAGCGCGGCTATCGGTGCGGCTTTTTAATTTCCATTATATAGAATAACTCTCAACATAACATTCCCATGCAGCCGCATGAGCCGCAAGTTTTGCAATAAGCCCCAGTGCGCCGCATAATTCTTTATCTTGAGTGCTTTCGCAAATACTGGAGAACCCCATTCCGGCAGCGTTAAGATTTTCCAAATTATCTTTCTGGGTATTGGTGCGATATATGCATCCGGCAGGCTCGCCGCCGATTAAATATATCATTGGCTCTGCTGTGTTTTCCCCTACCTTATCTATGGTTGGCACACCTTCTTGAATGATAACTTCAGTATTTTGCGCGCCGCCTTTTATCACATTCATTTTTTTGCGTATATCCCTGCCCATTTCCAGCACTTCTGCGCCGGAGCGGGCTGTCATAATACCCATACCATATGTACCCATATCAGACTTGATAAACACATAAGGGGTTTGATCTATTCCATATTCATCATATTTTGCCTGGATATTGCCAATTAATTTATCAACTTGCGTTGCCACGCATTCAAGCCCAAGTTTCTCCTTGAAATTCACCACTCCGCAGCGCGAGAAATAAGTTGAAATCAGCCATGGGTCTATGCCAAATACATGGGCAAAATCACGCGCCATATTGTTATATGTTTCAAAATGGGACGTTTTGCGGCGCATATACCAGCCAAATTCTACAGGAGGGGAAACAATCTGCTGCACATCCTTGAATAACTCTGGTGCGCCTGTGGTTAAATCATTGTTCAGCAGGATAAAATCCGGGGTGAAGTCGTCTTTGGTACTGATAATTCCGTTAGTTTTTATAACTGGTTTGAATGTAAGTGATAATCCTGAAGGTGTAGTAAAATGCTCCTCTTCTCCAACTTCCGCAGTATGCAGGCTGCATAATTCCAATTCCATGCCGCTTTCACGCAATATTTGTGATAATATCCCTACATTCTCTAAATAGAATGTATTGCGCGTATGGTCTTCAGGTATAAGCAATATTTTCTTTACATCAGGATAATGCTTTGCAAAGAAAGCCTTTACCAAGGAAGCCGCCCTGCCCCGCTCATATTCATTCAAATTATTAAAACCGGCGGGAAATAAATTCGTATCAACCGGGGCAAGTTTAAAACCCGAATGGCGTAAATCAACCGAGTTATAAAAGAATGGCGGCGTGTTCTGCGATGCAGTCGCAAACCATTCATTTACCTCATCACCCCTTCTTTTGAGTAAATCTTTTAACGCAGCAATTATTGGTGAAGACATTTCATTACTCCGGCCTAAAACCTGGCTTTTCATCCCAATCTCCCACAATACTAAAAACAGATGCAAGCGCTACAAGCGCTGCCGTATCTGCCCGAAAAATCCTTGGCCCCATGCCAACAGGTACAACATAAGGCTTATTGCGCAATAATGCAAATTCGCTTTCTGCAAAACCACCTTCTGGCCCTATTAATACAGCATATTTTGCATGTTTTTCCAGCCTGGAAAGCGCATGGATTATATGCTCACCGCCGCCAGATTCATCACAGAAAATTAATTTCCTCTCCATATCCCAATTAGATAATAATTTCTCCAGTTGCATAGGTTCATTAATTACAGGCACAGTAATGCGCATGGATTGCTCAGCAGCTTCAACGGCATTTGCAACCAGCCTTTCGGTATTAACGCGGGTGACTACGGTATGTTTGGTTATAACCGGCTGCAATAAACTTGCGCCAAGCTCGGTGGCTTTTTGTATGATATTAGTAATCGGCGCATTTTTAACCGGGGCAAAACATAGCCATATATCAGGCTGGGCTTGTTGCTTCCTGGTTTGCTCCAGAATATTTAATGTGCAGTTTTTCTTGGATGCAGATATAATATTTGCACGGAATTCACCGTCAGTGCCGTTAAAAATCAGGATTTCGTCATTTTCCCTGCGGCGCATCACATTCACAAGATAATGCGCCTGCTCCTTTGATAATTCAACTTGTGCGGATTCTTGCAAGGGAGCTGTTGTAAATAGCCTGATTTTAGGGTAATGCTTCATTTTAGTCTGCTGGCTGCTAGTTATTAGTAATTAGTAATTCATGAAAATATACCAGCAACTAATAACTAGCAACCAGGAACTAATTTATGACCAAAACAATTACATTATCAGGCCCAGAGCAAAAAGCAAAGTCTGGCAATACAGAAAAACTTATAATACTACTGCACGGGCTTGGCGCAGATGGAGATGATTTATTCGGCCTTGTACCTTATTTTGCCGATAATCTTCCAAACACCCATTTTATTTCACCAAACGCACCTTTTCCATGTGATATGGCTCCTTATGGCCGCCAGTGGTTCAGCCTGCAAACCCGCGAAGAATATGCCATATTGAAAGGCCTTAAGATTGCAGAGCCTATATTAAATAATTTTATCGATATCAAGCTGAAAGAATTAGGGCTTGAAGATAAAGACCTTGCAATAATAGGCTTTTCACAAGGAACTATGCTGGCACTGCACACGGTACTTCGCCGCGATAAACCTATCGGCGGGGTTGTTGGCTATTCAGGCGCATTGGTTGCTTCCCATACATTGAAGGAAGAGTTAAAATCCCGTCCGTCTATATGCCTTGTGCATGGTGAAAGTGATGAAGTGGTACCGTTTGACGCTTTCAGCCAGGCAATATCGGTGTTACAGAAATTAGGTGTAGAAGTTCAAGGCTATTCGCGCGAAGGGCTTGCTCATGGTATCGACCCAGCCGGAATGCAAATAGGGATAAAATTCCTGGGAGAAGTTTTTAACAAAGACTAGCCTTCGAGAAATTGCATTTTCTATTAATGCACCTCACGCCAGTTATCCCCGATACCAATATCGGCAGTAAAGGGGATATCCAGCATTACAGCATTTTCCATTTCATATTTCACTATTTTAGCCACTCGTTCGGCCTCAGATTCAGGGGCTTCAAGAACCAATTCATCGTGAATTTGCAATATCAACTTGGTTTTAAAGCCTTCTTTTTTCAGCCGCGCATCCAATTTCACCATGGCTTTTTTAATAATATCCGCAGCAGAACCTTGCAGTGGTGCGTTGATTGCCGCGCGTTCGGAAAACTGGCGTATTCCGGCGTTTTTATCGGCAATGCCGTTTATATAACATTTCCTGCCTACAATTGTTTCCACATAACCATGAGTGCGCGCAAAGGCCACAGTGTTTTTCATATATTCTTCAATTCCAGGGTATTGCAGGAAATATTTTTTGATATAATCTCCGGCTTCCGCCCTGCCAATTCCAAGGCGCTGCGCCAGGCCAAATGCGCTTATACCGTAAATTATACCGAAATTAATTGTTTTCGCGCGGCGGCGCATATCAGAATCTACATCACTAACTGGCACACCAAACATCTGGCTGGCTGTTACAGCGTGGATATCCATATTTTTCCTGAATGCATCCTTTAATGTATCAATATTTGCTACACATGCAAGCAAGCGCAGTTCCACTTGTGAATAATCGGCAGAAATTAATTTATGCCCTTTTGCCGCCACAAATGCTTCACGGATGCGGTTGCCCTCTTCTGAGCGCACCGGGATATTTTGTAAATTAGGATCTTGCGAACTAAGGCGGCCTGTGTTGGTGGATGCCATCAGGAAATGTGTATGCACACGGCCATCAGGGCCAATCTGGTTTGGCAGTGAATCTGTGTAGGTACTTTTTAGTTTTGAATAATGCCGCCATTCAAGAATGAGTGTGGCAATTTCATGGCCTTGCTCGGCAAGGTCGGTAAGCACACGCACATCGGTTGAATGCGCTCCGCTTTTTTTGGATTTCTTGCCGCCTTCAATATTCAATTTTTCAAATAAAACCTCACCCATCTGTTTAGGCGAGCCAATATTAAATTCACATCCTGCAATTATGAATATCTGCTTTTCAAGTTCCTTTATTTTTTCGGCAAAAATGCGCGATTGCTCTTTTAACTTTGCAGTATCAAGACAAATTCCGGTAAGCTCCATTTCAGCAAGGGATGGCAGCATCGGCTTTTCAATTGTTTCATAGATAGTTAAGGCTTGTTCCCTAAATAATCTTGGCTTTAAGATATTATAAATATCTGATATTGCAAAAATTCTTGCACAGATTTGCTGCCCCCTTGCCTGCTCATCCATTTTGGCAAGTTCTTTTTCATCAACAAGATTAACTTCATAACTTAAGTGATTAGAAATAAGCGCTTTAAGATCGTGGGAATAAGCACCTGCTCCAAGCGCATAAGACATAAGCATCACATCTTCCACGGGCTTTAAATAGCTGTTGTTTTGCAAGGCAAGCTTATAAGTTTCTTTAAGGTTACAGCCAATTTTTAGTATAGTGCGGTCAGTTAGAAGCGGGGATAATATAGTAATAACATTTGATACAGTAAGCTCATCATTGCTCTGCCCTTTTTGTTCTTTCGCTACCTCTTCATTTCCGAACAAACTGCCCTGCTCCGCCTTCTTTTGCGCTGCTAACGGAATGTAGCAAGCATCTTTATTATTGATGCTGATAGCAATGCCACGCAACCCATCCGCTATATCAAAATAAACAGCCAGTGTTTCTTTTTCTTTATATTTATTAATATATTGATTAAGGTTATTAATGTTATTAATTGCGATTATCTCACGAGGAAGTTCCTCCTCCCGCGAGCGGGGGGAGGTTAGGAGGGGGGCTGATACATCCTGAGGCGTTAATTCCAGCCCCCTCCCCACCCCCCTCGCGGGAGAGGGAGTTTCCAGCTTCCCCTGTATCTTCGCAATCAAGGATTTAAACCCCTGATGCTTTAAGAATTCATGGAACTGGTTATAATCAATCGCCTTAACTTTAAGGCCTGCAAAATCACCGTCTATCTCAAGCGGCACAGTATCGCAAAGGCTGATAAGCTGGCGGGAAAGCAGGGCTTTATCAGTATTTTCTATAATGGTTTCGCGGCGTTTATTCTGTTTTATCTCCCCTGCCCGCCTTAAAACTTCATCAAGGCTGCCAAATTGCAAAACAAGTTCAGTTGCCGTTTTCGGGCCAATACCAGGCACACCAGGAATATTATCTGATGAATCGCCCATAAGTGATAAAATATCTAGCACCTTATCTGGCCCAACACCAAATTTTTCAGTAACTTCTGCAACACCTATTATTTTATTTTTCATAGGGTCATACATCTGTATGCCATCATCACCAACAAGCTGCATTAAATCTTTATCTGATGAAACTATGGTAAGCTTAAAGCCTTTTTCACGCGCATGGCGGGCATAGGTGGCGATCACATCATCAGCCTCAAAACCTTCTTTTTCGATTATCTGCACATTCAGGGCAACTGCCGCCTCACGCACGATTGCAAATTGCGGGATAAGGTCATCCGGTGCTGGCGGACGGTTGGCTTTATATGCCGGGTAAATATCATTACGGAATGTCTTGCGCCCGGCATCAAATACCACCGCAATAAAATCCGCTTTATTATCCGCCACCATTTTCATCATCATGTTGGTAAAGCCAAGCACAGCGCCAACCGGGGTTCCATCTGGCCTTGTAAGCGGCGGCAATGAGTGATAGGCGCGAAATACGAAACCATACCCATCTATTAGCAATAAGTGTGGCTGGTGATTTTCTTTAGTGGCAGTGTCAGACATGAATTGTAATTCCTTACTTTTTAAAATACTATAGTTAATTCCATTTAATAAAGTCCCATAGTCATTGCGATGAGTCGACCGCTTGGGAGCGCGAGGAAGAAATCCATCTTTCTTTGTTGCTAACACTGGATCGCCACGTCATACTCACTTCGTTCGATTCCTCGCGATGACAAAAACAAAGAATTCTTAATTCAAATTACTATAATTTACATCAGATTAAATCTTTTTCCTTCTTCCCCGATTTCCTTTTAACCGAAACTACCCTGCCCTGTTCCAGCGGTATAATCTCACTATCATTATCAGGGTCTTGGTGGACTATAACTTCGGCATGAGGGAATAATTTTTCCAGGCTATTTTCAAGATCATCGGCGATGCTATTAGCTGATTTAAGGGTCATAGTGCCATCAAGCTCAACATGGAACTGGATAAATTTCCTCATACCAGAAACCCTGGTGCGCAAATCGTGAAGACCTCTTACATTCTTATTCGATAAAATACATTCCATTATCATTTTCCTATCGCTATCAGGCATTTCCTTATCCATAAGGTTATCAAACGCTCCGCGGCCAACACTCCACGCACCTCTAAAAATATAAGCGGCTATAATAAATGAGATAATTGTATCAGCTACCCCCAAATCCATATAAATGCTTGCCAGCAATGAAATAATAACCATCATATTCACCGCGATATCAGTAATATAATGCAAAAAATCAGCTTTTATTACACTAGAATTTGTTTTTGCTATAACATACTTCTGGAATGAAACTAATCCAATGGTAAGTAATGTGGAAATTACCATAACATAAATACCCACAGATTCATTATGCAATTCCTGTGGATTTATGGAGCGCCCGATTGCCTCAATTACTATAAATAAGCCGGAGCCTGCAATAAAGGCACTCTGGGCGAAAGCGGCAATATCCTCCGCTTTACCATGCCCGAATCGGTGGTCATCATCGGCAGGTTGCAGCGCATAATGTACGGCAAAAAGATTAATAAGCGATGTTATAACATCCAGCACTGAATCTGCAAGTGACGCAAGCAGGCTTAATGAATCGGTATAAACCCAGGCTATAACCTTAATTATTATAATAATCATGGAGGTTGCTACTGAGCAATAAGTAGCATTTCGCATAAGTTTCTCGTGATTTTTACTTACACCTTTAATTGTGTTTATTTCCATGATTTTTCATTTTGAATTTTATAATAATACTGATATAAGAACTTGCGTAACGTATAATTAAGACTTATCTTGGTGTATTAGCTTAGAGCATAATAACGTATTTATTTAAAGGTTTTATTATGAAATTAAAGAAAATTATTGCAGCGTTAATGATAGTGTCAATGACAGCTGCTTGTCAGCAGCAAGGCGGGGGTAACAATTTATTTTCCAAGGAAAATATCGGCACACTTACAGGTGCTGCCGGTGGTGCTTGGGCTGGATCTAACGTGGGTAAAGGCAAAGGCCAGATAGTTGGCATTGCCGCAGGAACGTTGCTTGGTGCAGTTATTGGTAAATCAATAGGTTCATCCCTTGATAAAGCCGATATGGCTTATTACCACCAAACTTCCCAGAACTCCCTTGAAAATGCTCCTGTAGGGCAAACTTCATCATGGGTTAATCCTGATACCGGGCATTCAGGCACTGTAACCCCTACAAAAACTTTCCAGTCTAATGGAACTTATTGCCGTGAATACAGGCAAACTGTGAATATCGGTGGAAAACAGGAACAGGCATATGGTACTGCGTGCCGCCAACCTGATGGAAGCTGGCAAATAAAAGAATAATAACAGGATGAATGCCTGGGGTATCTGGTTTAGTTAAAATAACATAAACCCGATACCCCGCGCCCTCACTTACAACCCAAGAAGGAATAAACATGGAAGACAAATCCTACCATGAAGAAGAATCTAATTACCCACAAGGTACTCTTATGAAAGGTAAGAGAGGCATTATAATGGGAGTTGCAAATAATAAATCCCTGGCATGGGGGATTTCGAAAGCACTTCATGCGCAAGGTGCTGAGATTGCTTTTACATATCAAGGTGACGCCCTTAAAAAGCGCGTTACTCCACTGGCAGAATCAATCGGTTCCAATATCATCCTTCCTTGCGATGTAACTGATTCAGCAAGTATGGATGAAGTTTTCAGTGAAATAGAAAAACAATGGGGTGGTCTGGATTTTATAGTTCATGCTATTGCTTATTCTAATAAGGATGAATTATCAGGCCGTTATGTTGATACAACAGCGGAGAATTTTGCTTTAACGCTTAATATTTCCTGCTTTTCATTCACAGCCATTGCACAAAGGGCTGCACGGTTAATGAAGAGTGGCGGTAGTATGATCACGCTCAGCTATTATGGCGCTGAAAAAGTTGTACCGCATTATAACGTTATGGGCGTTGCTAAAGCTGCGCTTGAGTGCAGTGTTAAATATCTGGCTGTTGATCTTGGCCGTGACGGTATAAGGGTAAACGCATTATCAGCAGGGCCTGTTAAAACCCTGGCTGCATCTGGAATCAGCGATTTCAGGTATATACTTAAATGGAATGAGTATAACTCGCCACTGCAACGCAACACCACCCTTCCCGATGTTGGAGGCTCTGCCGTTTACCTGCTTAGTGAACTTGCATCAGGCACAACTGGAGAAGTGCTACATGTTGATTCAGGTTACCATGTTGTAGGCATGAAATCTGTAGATGCTCCTGATATTGCAAGCGTTTAGACTAAAAAGCCCATAAACTGTAATATGGTTTATTCATATATATGAATAAGGAAAATTTCCAGGCACCTCTATGCCACTTCCATTCAAGCATCCGCCAGGAGCAAAAATAATTCTGGCGGAGCGCACTTAGCAAGATATAATACCATAGATTACTTGAATGGAGAAATAACATCATTAATATTACTTAAATTGCTAATATTACATAGATTGAATATGAATATTATACGTATCTAGGCATACTGATTTATTATTTGTATTAGAAATCCTGCTTTTCTCTTGATTATAAAGTTATTCTTGTATATATTACTTGACATTAATGTATATCTATAGTCTAACTTAGTTGCATTTAAAAAAATAATTTAAACCTTTAATTACATAAAAATAGGAAATTTACTATGACAATTAAAAAGAACTTAAAAGAAGTGGAAGCTTTAAAAGATACTGATTACGCAACTAACGTATTATCTGAAGCTATCCAGAAGCTTGCTGAAAGCGGTGATGCACAAACGTTCCTGCTTACTTTACGTAAACTTACTAAAGCCCAAGGCGGCATGACTGCCCTTTCTAAAAGGATTGGCATTAACAGGCAGAACCTTTACAGGACTTTTGCAAGCACTGGTAATCCAAAATTCCGTTCTCTTGGTGCTATTTTAAAAGGCCTTGGCTATAAACTTTCTATCGCTCCAGTTAGCCCTGAAGAAGCTGCTAATGATAGCAAAACTTCTGCAAACCAGAATAATTCTGAAGCAGCATAAATATTAGGTGCAAGGGAATAAGGGATAAGGGAGTAAGGTTTAAGGGAGTAAGGTAAAATAACATTCCTTACTCCCTTACTTCCTTATTTCTTCTCCCTTATTCCCTTCTCCCTTATTCCCCCCTTATCCCTATATCCTACTTCTATGTCTTTCAATACATTCGGTAATATTTTCACTTTCACAACATGGGGTGAAAGCCATGGCAAGGCTATTGGCTGTGTTGTTGATGGCACTCCGCCATTGATTTCCCTTAGCGAGCAGGATATCCAGCCATACCTGGATAAAAGGAAGCCTGGGCAATCAAAATTTGTTACCCAAAGACAGGAAGGCGATCAGGTTGAAATATTATCAGGTGTATTTGAAGGTAAAACTACCGGTTGCCCGATAAGCCTTATAATCCATAATGAAGACCAACGCTCCCATGATTATGGCGATATAAAAGATAAATTCCGTCCTGGTCACGCTGATTATACCTATATGCAAAAATATGGCATCAGGGATTACCGTGGCGGTGGGCGCTCCAGTGCGCGTGAAACTGCTATGCGTGTTGCAGCTGGTGCAGTTGCAAGGAAAATACTTGGCGATTCTATAAAAATTCGTGCAAGCCTAATCCAGATTGGCACAATGCCGATTAACCGTGATAATTTTGATGAAGCCGAAATTGATAACAACCCATTTTTC
>DITJ01000064.1 GCA_002422795.1 Alphaproteobacteria bacterium UBA6187
ACAATCAATAATACAAAATTAATTAAAAAAATAATAGAAAGCTTGCAAAAATGCTTCCAAATTACGTCCATGCTTTTCCGGCACTATATTAATTAAATACAGCATCTTAGGTGGCGATGCGTTTTGAATATATGGTTTATTACGGACATTTTTGCAAAAACCTAGGTAAACTGCGGATTATAGAAAAATGAATTATAGAATTCGGAATCATTTCGGAATGTAATTTAGCTATAAAATTATAGTTTAACTTTCACATGCTATTAATGAGTCAATTATATTACACGCCCTGTTAATAAATAGCCATTTTTAACAAGATTCTTGTGTATTTCTTAATAATGGCTATTTTAACTTCGGAAGTGATACGCATATCACTTTGGGGCGTTAGAACCTCACTTATTCCGGCAGTGGCAACTGCCGTAACCAAAACTGCCATCTCGACTACGTCGGGGTGGTAGCGTTATATAACAACCGCTCGCGGTAAAGGCGCTGCGGTCATTGAATAAGTGACTTCTAAACACCCCGGCACCTGTGCAAAACATTGGTGCCGTTTGTTTAATATAAACAAGGGGTGTTATTATGTTTGTGAGTCTTTTTAAAAGAAATCCTTCTCCATTATCTCAAGCTCTATCTCTGGCCCAACAAGCTAATGAAATTGTTATGCAGCATAAGCGTAATAAAAATTTTATGCCAAGTGATCAGGATTTAGAGCTATTACAGAATATTGAAAATGAATTAAATAACGCCGTAGCGGTTACAAATTATGTACGACGCAACTTGCAGCAAAGGCGCAACGGCGAACCAGAAGGCGCTGCAAAATTTACTAATCCTGATATATTTGATTATCACTATCCGGGTAGTTAATACAGAATCATATAAATCATAAATTATTTTTTATAAGACCTTGATATATAGCAATTGCATCACCATATAATCCACACCTGGCAGTAAAGATAGTGACTGTACTGCTATAGGTATGCAATCTTATAATCCATTTATTTATGCCATCGACTCAACCAAGAAATGTATTTAGAGTATTGTCTATTGATGGAGGTGGGTTTAGGGGGCTTTATACAGCAACACTTTTAAATACCCTTGCCAGACGATTTTCAGAAAATAGTGATGTTCCTTTAGATATTGGTAAGAAATTTGACCTTATTGTAGGAACTAGTACGGGCGGCATTTTAGCTTGCGCTTTGGCAGCAGGGATTCCTATCAATGATATTAGCAATATCTATGTAAAGCATGGAAAGGATATATTTTCTAATCCACAGCCAGAAAATAAACTGAAACTGCTTTTTTGGGGATGCGCCAATAAAAGAAAAAATTCATGTGATGCTGGCAAGTTAAATGCAATTCTCAAAAGCACCTTTAGTGATACCACAATAAAACAAATTTATACCAACCGTAATATAGCCTTATGTATTCCTACTATAGATGCCGTTACTCATCATCCTTGGGTATTTAAAACACCGCATAATAAAGGAAAGAATCGTGATGATAACTATTCTTTGGTAGATGTTTGCATGGCTACAAGTGCCGCACCTATCTACTTTCCAATTCATGAGTGTGCTTCACCAGATAACAAGGCAGGAAAACAATTCTTTGTGGATGGTGGTTTGTGGGCTAATAATCCTGTGTTAATTGGTATGGCTGAAGCTTTACAGATAAACCAGAATAAAGAAATTGAAATCATTTCAATTGGCACATTACCTGCTCCAGTCGGCTCTGTAATTCAAAAGGTAAGGCGTGGTCTGCTAGATTGGAAATTTGGAGCTGAGGCATTATTGCTTGGCATGGATGCTCAAGCGTCTGGATATGATTATACAGCGCAGTTTTTAGCTACTTCTTTATCAGGAAAATGTACCGTAATACGCATTGATAAAAATAAAGTATGTCCATCGCCGGATCAGGCTAAATGCCTGGCAATGGATGCAGCAGATGATTGTAATATATCTGTTCTAACTAAATTAGCCGAATCTGCAGCAGATAGAATACACGGAGAAGAAATGGCAAAAATTAATAGGGGAGAAATCAGCATTATAGCTGATATATTCCAGAATCTTACTCCATTAAAAGTTGATGGCAAATAATGGGCTTCTTATTAAAAGTTGTCCTAGGGACAACTGCAGGATTATTAATAGAAAAATTTATAAGGAAAAAACAGATGTTTGATTTCTCAAAACAATTAAAGAAATTCCATGATGAGCATGTGAGATTAAGTGAAGAGCAACAAGCAGAAATGAGAGAAAGAAGGAATACTAACCAAGCAAGATTACGAACTGGCTTAAATGCAGCAGAAGATCCAGCACCTCTTGAATTTATTAAACAAGGGTCTTACGCTATGAAAACGATGATACAAGCCCCTGATAATAAATATGATATTGATGATGGCGTGGTTTTTGATGAAGATGATTTAATTGGCCCAAATGGGGGCGTTTATAGCGCCTTAGATACACGTAAGATGGTACTTGAAGCATTACAAGATGCACGTTTTAAGACAGATCCAGAATTGAAAGAAAATTGTGTTAGGGTTCATTATAATGAAGGTTACCATGTTGATGTGCCAGCTTATAAGAAAGTTAAAACACAGGATGTTTATGGCAAAGACGTGACTATTCTCGAACATGCTGGTGCTAGCTGGCAAGAATCAGCACCGCAAGCTGTAACAACATGGTTTAACCAGGCGAATAAGGATTTAAGTCCCGCTGAAGATCCAGGACAGTTCCGCCGGGTTGTGCGCTTACTAAAAATGTATACCAAGAGAACCAACACATCAAATAATAAAAGCCCTAGTGGTTTTGTTATCTCTGTACTTGCAAAAGAATGCTATAAACCTGATGCAGAAAGATTAGATAGGGCCGTATATAATACTATTGTTGCTATACATGAGCGTCTTAAATATAGCACAGTAGTAAAGCACCCAATTCTAGAAAAAAATCTTGCAGAGGATAATGACAATAAGGTTATATACCTGAAAAACCAAATCGAAACTCATATAGATAGCTTAGCTGGGCTTTTTGATAATGATATAAGTAATCAAGATGCGGCTAAAATCTGGGGCAATCTATTTAAGCACGAATTCTTTAACGATATTACAGCGCAAAAAGTATTTATTACTCCCAGTACAGTTAACACTGGCATTTTAAATGATAGTTTCTTTAGTAATGACGAAGGAAAGCTTTCTGCGCAGCCACGAGAAGTAAAGAAAGAGCAAGTCAGGTTTGGTTGATTTTGGATAAGATTATAAATATTATCAATGAAATTGAGGCACATCTAGGGCGGTGTAAATGTACTTACGCAAAACTGCCAAACCTAGTTTTGCGTAAGTATAACGGGTATAATTTTATAGCTGGATGGGAAATTGATACAGCCATATCTTTTGAAAGTAGCACTATTAAATTACATGTATTAATTGATGCTTTATTTCCGCATACTGAAATCAAGTTTGCGATAAATATTTCCGATAAATACTTAAAGTGGCCTCATGTAGAGAAGCAAAATATACTATGCTTGGAATTACCGTCTAAAGAAATAAACCAAGAAATTACTGATTACTTTGTCTACTGTATTAAAGCTGCGAACGACTTTATAAAGAAAATAGTTTCCGGTGATATGGATGAGGATTTTATTAAGGAATTTCTATCATATTGGGATAAAAAAGTTAATAATAAAGTTGAATATACCACAATTCTTAATTGGCCCAATACCTTGGAAAAGGCCGTATATGTAGAGGTAGAAGGGAAAGAAAAAGTAGTATTGATAGGGGAAGATCAAGAGAAATTACGATGCTGGCTAAAAAATTTCCTACCTACTGTACACAAGAGATTTAGCTTTAGTAAAATATTTATTATTAAGTTAGATAATTACAGTTTAATTCCTGAAGATTATCCTGATACTATCAGTGATATCTTAGCATTAGTTTCTGAATGTTCATCACATCTTATAAAAGATATTGAACAATCTATTTGGCAGAACAAAAGAACCAGGATCTTATTAGCAATTCCTGATCAACAAGTCCAGTATGGCCTTGCTGGAATATCAATTATGAATCCAGGAAGTGTTAAAGGTTTTAGAAAAGGAGTCTCCCTTCCTGAGAATATAAAAAACGGTATATACAGCAACAATAAGATTACACGACATAATGTAAAACGTGCAGAACCTGCCTGGGTGCATGGAAGGTATGTTAATCCACATGTAACCATGTTACATGAAAAATCTATATGTTTTATTGGGTGCGGCTCTCTTGGTTCAGGTGTTGCAAAACTATGTGCAGCCGCTGGCATAGGAAATATAACCTTAATTGACCATGATAACCTGTCTTGGGCAAACACAAGTAGGCATGAACTAGGTGGTTATTTGGTAGGAAAAAACAAGGCGGAAGCGTTAGAACATATATTAACAGCATCATTTCCTAACATAAATGTTACTTCTTATAACTTAACCTTTGAGAATGTTTATAAACATAAAGCGAATATTTTAAAGAACCATGATTTGATTATTTCTACCACGGGAAATTGGAAAACAGAATGCTTGCTAAATGAGCTAATTCAATCTGGGGAATTACCACCTGCAATTCTAGGATGGGTAGAATCATTTGCTTTGGTAGGGCATACTATACTTATATCAAAGGAAGGTAAAAGCTTATTAGATTATTTTCATAATAAAAACTACTTTAATAACTGCATAACATCACCTGATAGTACACAAAATTACCGTGAAATGGCTTGTGGTAATTACTTCCAGCCATATGGATATATAGAACTTGTCTCTACTCAAACATTAGTAGCTGACACAGTTTTAGATTTTATTCTAGGAAAAATTACTCCACA
Organism: Alphaproteobacteria bacterium UBA6187; assembly: GCA_002422795.1. Taxonomy (GTDB): domain Bacteria; phylum Pseudomonadota; class Alphaproteobacteria; order Rickettsiales; family UBA6187; genus UBA6187. The sequence goes on from DITJ01000064.1 coordinate 4,830, forward strand.
TGAATATCGTTGCTGGATAGCACAAAAGAAAAAGTTTATTGAAAACAAGGTGGTATTAACTGATCATGGAGAGAAGATAATAGCCCAAAATGGATATGGAATCCAAATGGAAAATCCTACTATACCAAAACCTGAACTTAAATAGATAGCGCAGAAAACGTGAAAAATGAGCTAAAATATAAGATTAATAATATCCAGAATCTATCCATAACGGCGGAAGTTTATCATCATATTGTAGCACATAGGCAATTAAACGATAAACAAGAGGAATCTGGAGGGCAATTATTTGCGTATATTGACCGCTACAATGTTAATATTATAAAAGCTACGGGCCCTAATAAGTTAGATAAGAGAGGCAGATTTTCTTTTTTACCTTCTATATTCTATCAAAGGCAAGAAATTCAGCATTTTTATTGCAAAGGGCTTCATTATGTAGGTGATTGGCATACACATCCAGAGGTTTTTCCTAAACCATCAAGAATTGATATTTATTCAATGCAAAAGGCTTTCCAGAAATCACAGCATGATTTACAATGGTTTATTATGATTATTGTTGGGCAGGATAATTCATTAGACGGACTTTCTGTAAATCTAATAAACCATACTGAATGTATTCGTTTATATTCCTAAATATAATTATTTAATATTTTATAAAAATGCAAAAACATAAAACCCTCGCACTCTTCATCGGCCACGGCTCTCCCATGAATGCCATTGAAGATAATGAATTCAGTCGTGGATGGGCAGAAATTGTCAGGAAAATCCCTAAGCCAAAGGCTATCCTTTGCATTTCCGCACATTGGGAAACGCAAGGTGCATTTGTAACGGCAATGGATAAGCCTAAAACAATCCATGATTTTGGCGGCTTCCCGCAAGCTCTTTTTGATGTGCAGTATAATGCACCAGGTAGCCCAGAACTTGCCAGGCGTATTACTGGATTAACTGGTAGCAAGCTTAATTATGATTGGGGTCTAGATCATGGCGCGTGGAGCGTGTTACTTCCAATGTATCCGGCTGCAGATATTCCAGTAGTACAACTTAGCCTGGATAAAGCAAAATCCCCTCTTGAGCATTATGAACTTGCCAAAAAGCTTGCGCCGCTTCGTGATGAAAATGTTCTTATTATTAGTAGCGGCGATATTGTGCATAATTTGCGCATGTTCCGTTTCCACGCCGAAAAACCGTATGACTGGGCGGAAAGATTTAATAATAAAATCAAAGAATTAATTGCATCCAACAAGCATGAGGAAATAATAAATTTTCAAGCCCTGGGGCAAGATGCCGCACTTGCGATTCCTACCCAGGAACATTTCCTGCCACTTTTATATATCCTGGCTTTGCAAGAACCAGGTGAGCAAATTTCTTTCTTTAATGATAAGGTAATAAGCTCTATATCTATGACTTCTGTATTTATAGGAAAATAGGAAATTTATGCCACAATTCCAAATGCTACACACAATGATACGTGTATTCGACCTGCAAAAATCCATAGAGTTTTATACCAAACACCTGGGTATGAAAGTATTACGCCAGAAAGATTACCCCGATGGCAAATTTACCCTGGCCTTTGTCGGCTATGGCGATGAAGCAAGCAATACCGTGATTGAACTAACCCATAACTGGGAACAGGAAACACCTTATGAAATCGGCACTGGCTTTGGACATATTGCGCTTGGTGTGCCAGATATTTATGCCACTTGTGCGGAACTAGAAAAAGCAGGTGTAAAAATCCTTCGCGCTCCTGGCCCAATGAAACATGGCAATACAGTAATTGCATTCATTGCCGACCCGGATGGCTATAAAATAGAGCTTATTGAACGGAAATAATAAAAGGTACTAGGTAAGCCCCTTCAATGCGGGTCACGCGAAGGGCGCGGGGCATTTGCAGATACAGAAAAATTTTTTAGTGTCCGTCCGGTAATGTCCGTCCGGCTTTTTATAAGTGACTTTGAAGAAGGTTATTTATGGAAGTGGCCGCTAAAGGTGGTGCGCTTAAAGCAAGCAATCTTGATGCCGTGGTATTAATGCTAAATGTTGTACTGCAGAAAGAGGGATATTTATAGTGGGAAGGTTAATACTGGCTTGATACGATATTAATAGCAAGAAACTACTAATTGCTGATTTATTCACTATTTATTAGTAATATATTTTTATTATTATGGAACAAAAGAATGATTATTTGGGCTAAAAGTTCAGAAGATTTCCGCTGCAATTTACCATCAGTTTTATACAGGCGTTTCAGTAAAAAAGAACATGCTCTCTCATTTATAAACAATGGCGAGATCAGGTTTATGAATCTGCTATATTATAAAGCTCTGGAAGATGATGATACAAGAAATGATTCCTTAGAAGGTGAGTTTAAACAAGAATTTAATACTAAGGGACTTCAGCTATATGTAAATGCTGCTGGACATAATTTTGTATTGAATGATGTAGTGGATATGAAAATAGAACAGGTGCTTCCAGATATGGATGCATATTTCATATCTTGTTACTCTACACAACTACATGAAACTCAAGAAAAGAATTATGGGGAATATCTGGTTACTATTAATAATTCTGCTGAATTTATTAAACGGTTCAATAACGCACAAATATCACAATATATAGCTTGGCAGGAAATAATTTATTATGAGCATAAGGATGTTGCTACCCCACTAAAAAAAGAATTTATGAACAGTCCTTTATGGGCAAGAAAAAGAGATAATTATAAACATGATTATGAATTTAGAATCGCATTATTAATTTCTAACCTGAACAAAGCAAAAGCTACCCTTCTGAAAGATAAAAATGTACAAAATAATATGGATAAAGATAATAATATAATGAAGAAATTATTTTGGAGGGCAAATCTAGGTAATCTTACAGATATTACTACTCTTATATGTTAAAAGGGGTTTCTATATAAATTTAAAGATGTGTTAGTATAATACACAAAATTCAAAGTTCAATAAGTTAGGTAGTTCATGAGTAATCATCCTAAAGACTTTATAAACGCGTTACAATACCGAGTTGCCAATCTTTCAATTGGTTCTTCAACCTTACGCAGTCAAGGTAACGGCTCTCTTGATATGCAAGTGCATTATTTATGTGTAGCAATTACTTCAATAACAGATAAATCTCAGCAGGAACAATTCCGCACTTCCATAAATGAGTTGCTGGAAAATGAATTTACTATTGTAGATTTTGAAGCCTGTTCTAGTAATGTACAAAAGTCTCTAAAAAAAGCACTAAAGAATAAATATAAAAATAAATCAGGTGATTATGTAGAAATGCTTTTTAAAGAAATATATGAGCAATCTAACGACACATATTTATTGGAATTATATAGAGAAAAAAACCGACTAGGAATGACCGCAATTGCGAGAAAACACCTTGCAAATTTAAACATTCAAACTTTTTCAAGTGCGGTAGATAAAGAATCTTTTCAAAATATACTCAATACAGAAACAGATAATTTAATAAAAAAGTTCTTTGAAGTATCTCCTAAAAATTGGGGCGCATCTAGAAAAGTACTCAATATTTTCTTGCGGAATGTATATTATAATACTTATCTTAATAAGTATTATAAATTTGATGCGGTAAAAGAATGGCTTGAAATTCCTCTAGATAGACATGTAGGAAATGGAATGCAGATAGACTTAGATTCTGTGGGTATTGAGCCAAAAGAACCTTTTAGACAATGGAATACAATTAAAGATTTAACTCAACAAGACAGTGATTATTATCAGGAAATTGCCTCTAGAATTGCAAAAAAGAAAGGCGTATTGCGGGTAGATTTGGATGTTTTTTATTGGCGATCTGAAAAACGAAAAGAAGATGAACTCATACACAAATAAATCTTCCCTTCCCAACTCACCTAAAATCATATAATATTATCCTTAAGGACAAGTCCAGCTTGTCCCCAGGAACTGGAGACAGTTCCGGGGCGTGACAACCCAACCTAAAGCAGTTGGTATCAACTGTAATGATACTCCCTTAGCCTTTGCAGGCCTGGGGAGCACTATTGCATGTCCAGGCGAAAGCTAAAGGATAGTGCGATCGTCTTTAGGCGGTTTGTCACCCCCCAGGTCACCATAAAATGGTGGCCTTTTTCATATCCAAATGAAGGGGTTTAACCGTGCAACACATCCATCATCTAATAGATATTCATATAGGCAGGCGCGTAACTATTCGCCGCGCCGAACTGCAAATAATGATTGAATCATTAAGTATCATGTCTGGCATATCAATTGCGGATTTATTGCGGCTGGAGGCTGGAAAGTTAAAAGTAACCGCCGCGCAAGTCTTCCACCTATCCCATGCCTTGCAAGTTCCAGTTTCATATTTCTTTGAACAATATGACGAAGAAAGAACAAGCGAAATACAGCGTCTTATTTTAGCATTCTCAAGCATTACTAAAGATAAGGCAAGAAACGAAATAATCCGGCTTGCTGAAGATAACGCAAAAAATCTGCAATCTTAATTTCAGGAAGATTAAAATGTAAAATGATGAAAATAATTCAGCAATAATTATTAGTTACTGCCTAAATACGACCAGCTTGCGGCTATTCATTTAAGTGAAGATGATTATGGTTGGATTAGTAATAAATTACTTGAGATTGCAGATAAGCATACGGGCGGCAGGATTATTTCTTTCCTGGAAGGTGGGTATAATCTGGAGGTTTTGGGGAAGTGTGTTTTGGCTTATTTAGCTCCATAAATTAATTCAAAAAATTACTATAATTATAGAATTATATCCTTATTAAAACTCATAAAAAACCCACCCTGCAAAACTGTTATTTACTTCAAATACAAAAAGAAAGGGTGTATTAAGTAGTTATAATTACAACTGAATTAATTAAACAGGGTTAATTGCGTGAATGAAATTGATGTTTTAGATACGAATAAGCAAATATCAGTAGGTGCGCCTGGTATAGAAAGTAATAACATTCTGGATTTCAAAGGAGTTTCTTTTACTCCTGCTTTAACAGCATTATTATCCCCAACTACCCAATTTCTTGGTAATGAAATTAAAGGAGGAGTTGAGGCGCTTGTAAATACTTTAAAAGAAAAAGTTAGAGCTAAGAATTTAGAAAAACATATTCATATCATAAAGCAAGAAGCTGAAAAAAGAGATATTAAACTGGATTTTAATAGTGTTGAGCAACTAGATTTATTTTCTAAATGGGCTGAAAGCGCACAAGATGTATCACCTGATTCTGAAGTAATTTCAAATGCGTGGCAGGAAGCTTTACTAAAAATAATGCAAAAAGACTTTAATGAACATCTCCTTAATAAATTAAAATCATTAGAAAAAGAAGAATTCGAGCTTCTATTAGACATAAAGCACAAAAAACATATAAGAACCATAAATGAGAAGCAGAGTTTTTATTGCAAATCTTTATATGATAAAGATCTTGTAAATAAAATCAGCCACATACCATTTTACATATCATCCCTATTAGTAACAGTACTTTGCTTTTACTTTTTAATAAAAGATACTAATATTGGAAATATAACTGACATTTTCGTTATGTTATCTATATTGTTTTGCGCATCTATTGCGTTATTTTTCTCTTTTAGAAGAAAACGTCTTGAGACATGGTATCTATCCTGGCTAGGTAGAGAATTAATAGAAAAAATTACCTAAGCTAATAAAACCTGCTAACCACCATCCCCACCCCAATCAGGCAAAGAATGATTCCAAGTGCAAGCTGGATTGTTTTAAAAGCGCCTGGATTATCCAGCAAATGCCTTATACTGCTGGCAAGAAAAGCGTAGCCGTGCATTATGGAAGTATCAATAACCACAGCAACAAAACCCATTGCTAAAGCCTGCTGGGTTAGTGACCACGGCGCATCCTGCCTTAGCCACTGCGGAAAAAATGCCGCCATGAATAATATGCCTTTTGGGTTGGTAAGGTTGGTAAATAAGCCAATGGCAACGCGTTTTTTCAGGGATTCAGTGCCGGAACTATTTTTGTTTAATTGCGTGTTGAGTTTGGAATTTTCCGCTTTGTGCCTATACGCTCCCCAAATATCCTTGCGTCCTAAATAAAATAGATACCCACCGCCAAGTAATGCAATGAAATCAATAATATGTGGCGATATTCTAGTGGTAAGCATTAATGATATTAATACAATTCCATAAACACCTAACAATCCTAGCTGCAACCCCAGTATTACCGGGCTTGT
>DITJ01000030.1 GCA_002422795.1 Alphaproteobacteria bacterium UBA6187
AAGGCAACCAGCACCATGCGCATAGTGCCTTTAAATAGAAGCGATAATAAACTAAGGAAAATAACTACAAAATACGGGATGCGCTGATATACGCATAAAATGCAGGGAAGCAGGCCAAATATATGCTCGGATATATAGGCAAACCCAAGTGCGGCAGTGCTTACAAACGCCAGGAATAATGATATATGCATAGGATTTTTAGTGATAATCAGTCGCTATTTTAAAAAACGACTGATTATAGAATATAGATAGGCCGGAATCAAGGAAACTATTACTGGAAACGTCCAGTTCCCTTATTTGCCTCAGTAGCTAATTTTTTTGCATTTTCTACTTCCGCAGCTTGGCGAACTGCATCTGAAGTGCCTGTTACCCTTGGAACTCCATCTAATCCACCCATAATTAAAGATAAATCATATCTGCTGGATTGATCCAGAGACGCAACAACTCCAGCTACTTTAGTGCTTGGGGTAATATCAGATACTTTAGAAACCACATCAGATTTTTGTGAAAGGATTTGCTGATCATTTTCCTTTCTTACTATAATATCTACAAGCTTGGTTAAGTCTGGGTTGCTTCCAGCGATGGCGCGTGCCTCACTTATCTTGTTTGGGTTGTAATTTGTATCTATTGCGGCTGATTCGGCAATAGACTTGATTTCACTTTCTTTACGTTCATTTAAAGCTGCCATAAAATCCACCCCATTAATTATCTACAATAACTATAGTATAGCATCCAATTATTAAACTAAAATTACAAGAAGCATTATTTTTCATTATTTTTCATTTAATTTTAGTTTAATTTAAACTGTATCATAAAAATACAGCATATTATCAATAACCCGCTTGACTGCACTATATATATGCTGTATTAGTCCTATCCTGTTTTAATAAGGGTAATTGGTAGAAGGAAAACCATGGCTAACCATACAGCAACAAAAAAATCTATTCGTAAAACATTAACGGTTACTGCTAAAAACAGAAGCCGCAAAAGCCGCATTAAAAGTTTCATCGTAAAAGTTGAAGCTGCTGTTGCAGCTGGCGATAAAACTCTGGCCCAGAGCGCTTTTAAGTCTGCGCAGCCTGAAATAATGAAAGGCGTAACTAAAGGTGTACTGAAAATCGGCACAGCTTCAAGAAAAGTTAGCCGTCTTGCTGCAAAAGTTAAGGCAATGGCATAAAGTCATTTACTTAATATTTTATTGCTTTAATAAAAAACACCTGTAGCCTGTGGTTACAGGTGTTTTTTTAAAGCTAAGTATACTATGAAAGTTTTTACAAAAGATTCTGAAGTCAAACTTCTTGAATTGGCAAATGGCCTTAAGCAAGAGCCTGGGAATTATTACGCCCTGCATTTCAACCTATCGCAGCTTAATGAGCAATACCGCAGTCCATACCAGGTTAAAATTGCAGTAAATATCCTTAATGATCTTTTCAGCGCACATGATAGCGTTGCATTTACATTGGCCGATAAGGATATAATATTCATTTATAACGGTACAAACCGTGCTTTATTAGAAAAAGCAATTTTCCAATTGCGCTATATTTTTATGGATGATCCGCTTTGCTATGGTGCTGATGGCCTTGAGAATGACGATTTTTGCAATGTTTACGACCTTGAATTCCAGTGGCGGGATTTCTTTATTGCCTGCCAAAAGAAATCTATCAGTGGAACCAGCCTTGTTCCGCAAGGCGTAAATACGTGCAGTACAGAGCAACTTGTTTTAACTTTAAATAAGTTAGTTCACATAATTTCCGATATACAGAAAAAGAATATATCAGAAACGCTTCGGATTCAGCCTGTTTGTGTAATTACCCCAAATAACGGGCCAAAAATAATCTGGGATGAAGTTTATATAAATATCACACATTTATGTAAAATCCTCAATATTGATGTTAATATTTTTAGCAGCCTGAGTTTATTCAAATACATGACTCAAGCCCTTGATAAAAAGGTGCTTACAAGTTTAAAAACCAAAATAGCAGGCCGGGATAGGTTTTCATTAAGTTTCAACCTGAATATAAGCACGCTATTTACTGAGGAATTTGTTTCTTTTGATAGTGAATTGGCCCCTTATAAAAAACCATCCACTATTATAGAAATTCAGGTTGCAGATGTTTTTGAGAATTTACCAAGGTTTCTAATGGCAAAGGAAGCTATGCAGAAACTTGGTTATATGATTTGCCTTGATGGGCTTGATTATACAGCATTCACCCAAATAGACAGGCAAAGTCTTGGCTTCGACCTTATAAAAATCCAGTGGAATGCCGAAGGGGAGCAGCAAAAAGAATCCCTTTTCCATGCTGTGCAAAAATGTGATCCCAGGCGTGTTATATTTTGCCGGTGTGATACGGAAGAGGCTATAGAATTCGGCAAATCCATAGGCATATCCCTATTTCAGGGGCGCTATATTGATAAGTTAATTTATCCTGATGCTAAGTTATTGAATTAATACTTAAACCAAGCCATTCATCTTCTGAAAGCACTTTAACACCAAGCTCGTTAGCCTTCTTTAGTTTAGAACCTGCATCTTCCCCAGCTACTACGAAATCAGTTTTGGCAGATACTGAGCCTGCAACTTTAGCGCCCAAACTTTCCGCTTTGGCTTTGGCTTCCTGGCGGCTTATCTTGCTTAAAGTTCCTGTAAATACGATGGTTTTTCCAGCTATTTCTGAATTGCCGGAAATATTTTCCATATCTTCAATTTCGATTAGTGCGGCAAGTTCATCCAATATTCTTAAGTTATGCGGCTCGCGGAAGAAATCCAGGATGCTTTTAGCAACAACTTCGCCTATGCCGTTGATGGAAAGAAGATATTCACCCTCCCTTTGGGAAGGACGCGCGCAAGCGCTTCCCTCTCCCTTAGGGAGAGGAAATTCCTTTACCGCTTCAAGCATTGCATTAGTCCAGCGTTTAAAAGACCCATAATTAAGTGCCAGCAGCCGTGCGGTTGTATGCCCAATATGCCTTATGCCTAGTGCATATATGAATCTATCCAGCCTTATTTTGCGGCGTAAATTTATTGCTTTAAACAGGTTTTCTGCGGATTTTTTGCCCCAGCCTTCGCGGTTGGCGATTGAGCCAAATATATTTTCCATATCGCGCATCTCTAAAGTGAAGATGTCGGCAGGGGTTGTTATAATTTTATCATTCCAGAATGATTCAATCTGCTTTTCACCAAGCCCTTCAATATCAAAAGCGTTGCGTGATACGAAATGTTTCAGCCTTTCCACCCCTTGCGCATCACAAATAAGGCCGCCTGTGCAGCGCCGCGCCGCCTCACCTTCCTCACGCACCGCGAGGCTTCCGCAAACAGGGCAGAGGGCAGGGGCTTCAAATGGTTTTGAGTCAGCCGGGCGCATAGATAAATCAACTGCCACAATTTGCGGGATAACATCCCCGGCTCTTTGCAATATTACAGTGTCGCCTTCGCGTATATCTTTTCGGGTAATTTCATCTTCATTATGAAGGGTGGCGCGCGAAACAACCACTCCGCCTACGGTTATGGGTGTAAGGTTGGCAACCGGGGTTAATGTGCCGGTGCGCCCTAATTGAATCGTAATTTTTTCTAATACTGTTTTTCCTTGCTCTGCTGGAAATTTATATGCAATTGCCCAGCGGGGGCGACGACTTACATAACCAAGTCGTTCTTGTAAATCAAAACGGTCTACTTTATAAACTATTCCATCAATATCATAACCTAACTCTGAACGTTTTTTATAAACATCTTCATAATATTCAACGATTTCATACATGCCTTTAACAATCTTTGAATCAGGGTGTATACAAAAATTTAATTCTTTTAGTAGTTCCATTCTTTCTGATTGTTTATAACCAAGGTTATTACCTTTTATCTCCCCTATACCGTATACAAAATATTGTAAATGTCGGCGCTTAGTTATGCTTGGATCAAGTTGGCGCAACGCTCCTGCTGCTGCGTTACGTAGATTAGCAAATACTTTTTCACCTTTTGCAGAATTTTCTTTATTAAGATTAAAGAAAACTTCCTGAGACATATAAATTTCACCACGTACTTCAAGAACACTTGGAATATTTTTACCGTTCAAGTTAACTGGAAACTTTTCTACTGCTTTTAAATTTTGTGTAATATCCTCACCTACATAACCGTCACCACGAGTAGCACCGCTAATAAGAACTCCATTTTCATAACGAGCTGAGAATGAAAGGCCATCAATTTTATGTTCAGCAAAGAATTCAATTTCTTCAGTTTCAGAATATCCAAGAAATCGTTTTATTTTTTGGATAAAATTTTCCATTTCTTCTTGTGAGAAAACATTATTTAACGAAATCATTGGAACTTTATGAGTTACTTTGCCAAATCCTTCAAGTGCAGGTGCACCAATTTTCTCTAATGGATCTTCCTCAGGCGCTCTTTCTGGAAACAATTCCACGATTTTCTGATATCTTATACGAAGTGCATCATATTCAGCATCGCTTATTATTGGTGCATCGTTACGATGATAAAATTCATTGTGTCTTTCTATTTCTTCGGCAAGGCGTTTTAACTCTCGCCTAGCTTGATATGGAGAAAGATGGTTTGGATCTAATTCTTTCTCATCTTTATATGTAAAAAGATCGGTCATAATATTATTGTGCAATCGTTTTAACTGTAATGGTGAAATCTGTATCTCAGATACTTTGTTATTTATCAATACTGTTTAATAACAATTTATTTTGGGTATAGGTTCGTAACTTGGCGTGATAAAAATGTTTACATCACACCCATAAGCCTGGAAGCCGCAGCCAGCGCTTCATCTGTAATCGTTTCCCCTGCAAGCATACGCGCAATTTCCTGCCTTTTTTGCTCGCCTTTTAATTCTTCCACCCTTGTTACAGTACTGGCATTAATCACTTCCTTTGCAATACGCAAATGGAAGGAACTACGCGCTGCCACTTGCGGATGGTGGGTTACAGCCAAAACCTGTAAACTTCGCCCAAGTAGTTCCATACGTCTGCCAACAGAATCAGCAACCGCGCCGCCTATTCCAGTATCTACTTCATCAAATATAAGGGTTGGCGTAGATTTTATGCTTGATAAAACTACCTTCATTGCGAGCATAAAGCGGGAAAGTTCACCGCCTGATGCAATTTTAATAAGCGGGGCAAACGGCATACCCGGGTTGGTGCTGGCCTGGAAGGATATTTTATCAACTCCATAACGCGACCAGCCGCTTTCTGGCAATTCTTCAATAGTAACCTGGAAGCGTGTGTTTTCCATTTTTAGGGGAGCAAGTTCCTGCACAAGTTTTTGTTCGAATTCAAGCGCGACGCTTTTACGTTTGCTAGTCAGTTTTATAGCTTGCTGCACAAAAATTGATTTTGCTGCAATAAGTTTCTTGGAAACTTCACTAATACGGCTTTCTGTGTTTCGGATTGCATCAAGTTTTTGCCTGATATTTTCATAATATTCCGGCAATTCTTCAGGTGTTATGCGGTATTTCCTGGCAGCCCCGCGCAACGCAAATAGCCTTTCTTCGATGTTTTCCAGGCTTTCGCCGCTATTATCGATATTGCTTAATATGCTGTCTAATGTTGCTGATGCTTCTTCAACCTCGATGCTGGCGCGCTCTAATGCTTCTATTATGGATTGTAATTTTGGCTCTGCCTTTGCGGAATCAATCAGCAAGCCTTGCGCACGGCTTAGGGTGCTTACAATTTTACTGCCCGATAATAATTCCGATGCCGCGCTGATGCCGCCAGTGATTTTATCAGCATTCATCAATTTGCTGCGTTTTACCGCAAGTGAAGCTTCCTCACCGATTTGCGGTTTCAATTGCTCAAGCTCTTTTAAAACATAGCTTAAATAATCTTCTTCCGATGAAGATTTTGCAGCAAGTTCTTCCATTTGGGTAAGTTCTTTTTGCAAACTGTTATATTCATGATATGCCGATTGTACCGCTGCAAGTTCGGTATTTGTGCCTGCATATTTATCCAGTATTTCACGGTGGTTGGCGCTATCTAGCAAGCCGCGCTGGTCGTGCTGGCCGTGTATTTCTACAAGGTAAGCTGCGATATTTGCTAAAATTCCAACACCAACAGGGGCGTCATTTATAAAGGCTTTGCTTTTGCCATCTTCGTAGATCACACGGCGGAGGATAAGCTCCGCTTCATATTCAAGGCCATTATCTTCAAGAATTTTTTGTAATTCTGGGTCGTTATCTATGGAAAAACAGGCGGTAACGCTGCCTTGTTTCTCACCTGTGCGGAGAAGCCCAGCGGCAGACCTGCCACCTAGCACAAAACCAAGTGCGCCTAGTAATATAGACTTTCCAGCCCCGGTTTCACCAGTTAGAACCCCAAAGCCGGAGGTAAAGCCTATATCCAGCTTGTCTATCAGCACTATATTCCTGATTGCAAGGCTGGTGAGCAAGTTATTTATCCTTTAAATTTTGGTTATGTTTTTTGTTTAATCCCCTCATTCCCCGAATTTCTCGCAGAGAAATTATAGGGGAATGACGAACTTAAACATCCTTTTTGCACAAGAGGATGGCCCTCGCAATGACTTTGCTTATTTATTCTCTTCTAATACAACAGGTTCCGCAGAAGTTGTAAGCCCCTTAAACCATTTACTTACTTTCTTAAATATACTATCTTTTGGGGTAATGATAACTTCTTCAGTGCTGGAAATTATTTCACTTTCTGTAACTTCGCGGTTCGTAACCGGCTCTACTTTAAGAGGAATAATTTTGTCGTTATTTCCATTCTCTACTTCAGGTACTTCCTTGCTTACTGTATCGGCAAGGTTTTTCTGAGATTTTTTAAATGGGTTCACGGACCATTTTTTTGTATCTGATTCCCGGGATTTTACATCAGGCTTTTTTCCTTCCACAAGCTTGTAGCTATACTCATACCATTTGCTGCCTGGGTAATTATAGCCCAAAACCGATGCATATTTTGTAGCTTCATCTTTCAGGCCAAGGCTAACATTAGCCTCAACCAACCTGTGCAAGGCTTCCGGTACATGTGAAGTGGTTTGGTATTTATCTATAACTTCCTTAAATCTGTTGATAGCTGCTATATATTTACCTTTTTTAAGGTAAAAACGGCCAACTTCCACTTCTTTTCCGGCAAGATGGTCAAGCACAAGGTCAAGTTTTATTTGCGAATCGCGGGAATACTCACTTTCAGGGAAGCGCGCTATAACTTCCTGTAAGGCATCACGAGAATAAATTGAATAGCTTTGATCGCGGCCAATATCGGAAATTTGTTCATAATAAGAAAGTGCTTTTAAGTAATACGCATATTCAATATCTTTATTCCCAGGGTGAAGGGCGATAAATTTATCCAGTGTTGATATTGCATCAGTATATTCTTCGTTCTTATAGCTGGTATAAGCCGACATGATTTTTGCTTTAATCGCCCATTTTGAATAAGGGTAAGTCCTTTCCAGTTCTTCAAACCCTTCTACAGCTTTTTTGTATTTCTTGGTTTCAAGGTTATTCATGGAATTATTATAAATTTCCTCAGCCGGAAGGATTTTTTCTTCTTCCTTCTTTTTACTGGAGCAGGCAAAAAGCATCACGGAAATCATTAATACGGATAATATTCTGGTAAGGGTCATAGTTTTATTTTCTTCTTAAATGCTCTGGCAATTATAATTTTAGGAGCTGAAAATAGACTATATTTATTCAGACCACAAGGTTTTTACTACAGGAACAGGTGATTTCATATTACAAAACCACCATAATATAATCAGAACTTATAACCAATTGAAATTAAGCCCATAGTTTGTTCAGCTTTGGAAGTGACAATAACCGGTATGAAACCTAAATTGGTAGCTTCTTTGGTGCTGTTATATCTATATCTGGTTAAATCAGCGCCAAGATATACATTTTTATTTATCATATATTTAGAGCCAAAACCATAAAGATAGCCATCAATTGAATCATCAAGGGATATAGCAAAATTGCGGCGCACATATTTTTTATCCGCCCTAACATAACCAACTTTTAAAAATGACAATAATTTATTATTTATATAAACACCTGGTTCAAAGGAGATACCTAAATTATTCTCCAATTTTTGCTTGGTATCATCCTGATAAAATGTTGATTTAATATGACCGGAATTTCCATTACTTATATTATAAAAAATATTTGCCCCTAGATTAAACCTTGAGCCTAAATTAAATCCATAGCCTGCTTGTAATTGTAACGCCGGGTTATGATCCCAAGAACTGGGTTGATCAAATGATAGGCTCGTTCCTGGTGAGGATACATTTTCATTGAAGATTTTATTTTTCTGGTATCCTGCGCCCAGGCTTACATAAGGCCCGGCAAAAACACCCTTTATATCTTCAGCAAAAGATTGAGAACAAGCAAAAACAACAATTCCAGCTAGAAATATAGATAATTTATTCATATTTATTTTACCTAAATTAAAGAGAAAAAATGGGAGTATGATTTAGTTTGCACTGTTTTTTCTATTATTGGTAGTATTTTTTTTATAAACACTTCTTTGACTAATACGCAACAGGAATGTATAAGAGCGGGTAGTAAGGTATCGGGTAATAGGTGCTGGGTGATAAGGATAGGTTTTAGTGAATAAATATATTCCTATCACCCATTACTCATTACTTAAAAACCAATCACCTATTACCCAACACCTATTACCAAAACTGAAGGAAAGGTACGTAAAAATGGCAAATACAAAGAATCCAGATAAAACCAGCACGAAAGTTGCAAGAGCTACAATAACTGACGAAGACGCTTTATATTTCCATAAGCGCGAAGGCAAGCCGGGCAAAGTTTCCGTGCTTCCTACCAAGCCGCTTATGACGCAGCGCGATTTATCACTTGCATATTCCCCTGGTGTTGCGGTTCCATGCCTTGCCATTCAAAAAGATCCGTCACTTGCTTATGAATATACTGCCAAAGGCAACTATGTTGCTGTGATTTCTAATGGAACTGCGGTTCTTGGCCTTGGTAACCTTGGTGCGCTGGCTTCCAAGCCGGTTATGGAAGGAAAAGCAGTGTTATTTAAACGCTTTGCCGATATTGATTCTGTTGATATTGAAATTGATACTGAAGATACAGAGGCGTTCATCAATGCTGTGCGTTACCTTGGGCCATCTTGGGGCGGTATTAATTTAGAAGATATTAAAGCTCCCGATTGCTTTATAATAGAGCAGCGCTTGAAAGAGCTTATGGATATACCAGTATTCCACGACGACCAGCACGGCACAGCAATAATAACTGCCGCAGGTTTAATTAACGCTGCACACATAACTGGCCGTAAACTTGAAGATATTAAAGTTGTTGCCAATGGGGCAGGGGCGGCTTCTATTGCCTGCGTTGAGCTTATTAAATCTATTGGTATCAAGCATGAGAATGTAATATTATGCGATACATCAGGCGTTATATATGAAGGCCGTGAAAAAGGCATGAACCAGTGGAAAT
>DITJ01000101.1 GCA_002422795.1 Alphaproteobacteria bacterium UBA6187
AGAAGTTTTGCTTCATTGGCGGTTATTGGCACGTCCTGTCCATTTTTGCGCAATGATGCACTTGCTGCGTCAAATACCAGATTGCCGAATATTATTTTCGTTTTAACAGCAGGTCTTGTACGGTTAATGATATTTTTTATACGCAGCAATAACTCACGCGGTTCGAAAGGTTTAGGCAAATAATCATCTGCGCCGCATTCCAGGCCTGCAATACGGTCTTCCGCGTCACCCATTGCAGTTAGCATAAGTACCGGCACGTTATTATCCTGCTCTTTAAGCCAGGTTGTAAATTCCAGCCCCGATTCACCCGGCATCATTACATCCACAACCAGTAAATCAAAAATAAATTCTTTTAGTTTTTCTCTGGCATCAGATGCATCTTGCGCAACCGTAACAATAAAGCCATTATCTATCAGGAATTTACTTAGTAATTTCCTGATGCGGGTATCATCATCTACTATCAGAAGGTGGGTTATCTGGTTATTCATAATGATTTAGATTTGATTTTTTATACGCAAAGGCTTATATGATTTAACAGTGAACAGTATAACGGAGAAATAGGGTAACAGTAAGAAATCAGTTATTCAACTATTTTACTGTTATACAGTTAAACTACTTCACCGTTACACTAAAATCGATAGGATTTAAAATGAAAATACTCCCTTTTGACGACCGCGACGGCTTTATATGGTATAACGGCCAAATGGTTCCTTGGCGCGATGCGAAAGTGCATGTGCTGAACCACGGTCTGCATTATGCTTCCTGCGTGTTTGAAGGTATAAAAGTATATGACGGAAAAATTTTCAAATTAACAGAGCATAGTGAACGCTTGCGCAAATCTGCTGAAATATTGGAATTTGAGATTCCTTATACAACAGAGCAGTTAAATGAATTCACAAAAGCAATTGTTGCCAAACAAGGCATAAAAGATGGATATATCCGCCCGGTTGCATGGCGCGGCAGTGAATATATGAAAATATATGCAAAAGGTAACAGCATCCACCTTGCTATTGCAACATGGGAATGGCCTACATATTTTTCTGAAGAACTTTACAAAACCGGCATTAAACTTTGCTGGGCAAAATGGAAACGCCCTGCACCTGATACTGCACCAACCGCTGCAAAAGCTGCCGGCCTTTACATGATTTGCACCATGAGCAAGCAGCTTGCTGAAGATTCCGGCTATCATGATGCAATGATGCTAGATTACCGTGGTTATATTGCCGAAGCTACTGGCGCAAATTTCTTTATGATTGTTGATGGCGAGCTTCACACTCCAATTGCCGATTGCTTCCTTGACGGCATCACCCGCCGCACAGTTATGGATTTGGCAAGAAGCCTTGGCATTAAAGTTGTTGAACGCCACATGCTGCCAGCAGATCTGGCGCAAGGGCAGGAAGCTTTCTTAACTGGCACTGCCGCTGAAATTACCCCGGTTGGCGAAGTTGGCGAATATAAATTTGTTCCGGGGAAAATTACTAACCTGCTTAAGGATGAGTATCATAAATTGGTAAGGGCTTGATATTCCTTTGTTCTTTTGTAATTGCAGAAAAATTGTCTTTTGCGGTCGCCATTGTGGGTAGCTTGTTAAGTATAGTTTGGAATGTCACTTAAGTATGTATTGCGCCATACATACAGCGTTGTCTATTTGCAAGTAATTGCCGCCCACACCAAAATAAACTCCGTTACCATCTAGGCAAGGGTAGTTAGCAGAATAAGCCTTGTAAGCAACAAATCTGCCTACGCTGGGGTTGCCATCATCAATTTTGGTATCTATAAGAGAGGCTTGCCTCGGGCTCATAACGCCATCACCAGCAGAATAATTGCTATCTGTCTTGGATGGATGTGAAATATTCATTGCCAGAACAGCTTTATAAGAAGTAAAATTTGTAGAGTCGGATAATTGAAAATCGTCGGAACCCATCAGATTTATACCACTTGTTCCACTAATACCTTTGCTAGGGTCAAGCTTTAAGGCCGGATATCCAACTCCCAGTGTATAGGTGTTATTGTAATATCCAGGTATTAATTTGGCTAAAGATAGATGCTGAAAAAGAGTGTATAATTCTATCGTGGTTGAAGTAGGATCTCCTACAGTGGCATTTGAATTAAGATACCCATTGCCATTGCCGTTAGTTGCGGTGCCTGGCCAATATGCAGTTGCATTTTCATATCACCAGCTATTGTATTAGGAATGCATTGAAAGCTGTATTATATGCTTGTAAATCCTGAATTTGTGCGTTTAATCTTGCAGAGGAAACTAAAGACCGGCCAGCTGTAACGCCTGCAATTATTAAGGCAACAATTACTATAACAATAGATAGTTCCACTAAAGTAAAGCCAGCTTTGTCTTTATAAACTTTCCTAATTAACCCGAGTAACGCTTAAGCTTCAATTAAAAAAGCTCTGATTTATCGCGGTGTTCTGTCATAATTCCATACAAATAATAATGTTTGGAATCTTTATATGGGCTGAAATGAAATAATATTTCGATCAGCAGAATCTCACTAAGGTTAAGGTAGCCCTCGCGATTACGCGATTTAACGGAGGGCAATAAATGATTTTTTTGCAATGACTTGTACAATTTGCAAAAATCATCAAGACAGGCGTATAATGCTGTGATATCTATATTCATGGCTAAACTGCTTGTTTATATTGTGCAATAAAAGCAGTAGTTTAGTCACCTGAAAACTTAAATGCAAAGTTTTCCTTAAGCGTTACTCGGGTTACAGTAACACCGACAATTCCGGTTCTTTATCCAGGTTATCGCGTGCTTGCATCATTTTATATAAATCTTCTTCTTCGATATTAACTTGCAGAGCGCTGCCTTCGGCCAGTTTATGTGCTATGGCAAATAGTAAAAACCCATCTTTCTTTATCTGTATACGCAGGAATCCGGCTTCGCGTAGCTTAATACCAAGTGTTTGCTCAGTAAACGCAGTTCTTTGCGCCTCGGTTTCATCATTCGCAATCACCGGGCGCAGCCCATAAAGCAAATCAATAGCACTTATTTTACCAAGACCGCTTTCATAAAGCGGCTGTTCCAACTGGCCTTTTGCTATGGATTTTGCTATTTTCTTTATATCAGGTACAAGTAAAACAGCGCACCCGCCCACATTAAGTATACGGTATATTTCCTGCAATGCCTTTGGAACCTGATGCGCATAATAACGGCTTAATGTATTAACTGAATAAACAGCGTCATATTCACCGGAACCTATCATATTCATATTGGCCATGTCGGCAACGATATCGGCATTTACATTGCTGCGGTTATCGCAGCGCACTTCCTGCCACTGGGCATTTGCAAATATAGGATGCACAGGGTTGTTTTGACCGCAGCCTATGTGGAGCACTTTTTTTATTGCCGACTTAGCGTTTGTTTCTGCTTTCATGCAAATTTCCATTAGTGTCAGGTAAAATAAATTTCTTTAAATAGAAAGTGCCCCCCTTTCGTGGCACTAGACCCAATAGGGGCCGTGAACTTCCATCTCCCTAAAGGGAGAGGGCGGATTTTTCCAATTTTTACTTCAAAAATTGGCTAGAAATCCGGGTGAGGGGGTATGTTTCAACAATATAAATCCCCCCTCACCCTAACCCTCTCCCTCAGGGCACTACTGTCCCACAAAAATTT